>NZ_JQKH01000013.1 GCF_000745955.1 Alysiella crassa DSM 2578
TTTTTCAGGCAGCCTTTCAGTACACGACAATTTTTACCAACACTCAAAATGTAGGGTGCGTACCACGCACCAAATCATTCAAATAATTGAAATTTCGGTGCGTAATACGCACCCTACATGAATTTTGTCGTGTACTGAAAGGCAGCCTGAAAGTACACGATAATTTTTTGCTTGCCACTCATTCTGTTCCCTCTCCTGTGGGAGAGGGTTAGGGAGAGGGTAAAACTTTCCATGCTCAACGATTTTTCCCTCTCCCCAGCCCTCTCCGAAAAGAGAGGGAGTAAGACGACTGTATTTCAACGATTTCAGGCAGCCTGAAACCTTATTTGCGAGATAATATTATGAAAAACAAACAATTAAGCGTAGAAGCCATTGAAAATGGCACGGTGATTGACCACATTCCTGCGGGTTTGGGTTTGACGATTTTGCGGCAATTTAAATTATTGCATTATGGCAACGCGGTTACGGTAGGATTTAATTTGCCCAGCCAAAGTCAAGGTGCAAAAGACATTATTAAAATCAAAGATGTGCAATTTTCTGAACAAGACGCGAATCGCCTTGCCCTGTTTTCGCCCAATGCGGTGGTGAACCAAATTGAAAATTTCGTGGTGGTGAAAAAAATGCACTTAACGCTGCCTGAAACCATTGGCGATGTGTTTCGTTGCCCCAATGCCAATTGTGCCAGCCATGATGAACCTGTCCGCAGCTTGTTCCGCGTGTATCAGAAACAGGGTTTGGTAAAATTAAAATGCCATTATTGCGAGAAAACCTTTGCACGTGAAGTGGTGGCGGAAGCGTAGGGCGGTATTCGGTTTCAGGCTGCCTTTCGGTTACGATATTTTTTGTAGGGTGCGTATTACGCACTGAATGATTAAGTGATTTGAATGATTTGGTGCGTGGTACGCACCCTACATCTTGGGTGTTTATCAAAATTGTCGTGTAGCGAAAGGCTGCCTGTTTCTTTGCCCTGATTGGCAAAATCTAACATCAGGCAGCCTGAAACTAAATTCGCCAAGCAATAAAGTGTATTTTATGGCAAAATTCACCATCAAAATTTCTTAACTCGTTTTCCTATGTAGGAGCAAAACCATGTCCATCAAAAAAGTTGTGCAAATGATTGAAGACAATGACGTGCGATTCGTTGATTTGCGCTTCACCGACACCAACGGCAAGCAACACCATTTCACCATTCCCGCACGCATTGTGTTGGAAGACCCCGAAGAGTGGTTTGAAAACGGACAAGCATTTGACGGCTCGTCTATCGGTGGCTGGAAAGGCATTCAAGCCTCTGATATGCAATTACGCCCTGATTCCGAAACGGCGTACATTGACCCATTTTACGATGACGCCACTGTGGTGCTGACCTGCGATGTGATTGACCCAGCAGACGGCAAAGGCTATGACCGCGACCCACGTTCCATCGCCAAACGAGCCGAAGCGTATTTAAAATTATCTGGCATTGGCGACACCGCTTTTTTTGGACCTGAACCTGAATTTTTCGTGTTTGATGGCGTGTCTTTTGAAACGCATATGCACAAATCAAATTTTGAAATCACTTCTGAAACAGGGGCTTGGTCTAGCGGTTTGCATTATGATGGGCAAAATACGGGTCATCGTCCAGTCGTAAAAGGTGGTTACACGCCGCTTGCGCCTGTGGATGCGGGACAAGATTTGCGTTCGGCGATGGTGCGCGTATTGGAAGAAATTGGCGTGCCTGTGGAAGTACACCACGCCGAAGTGGCAACAGGCGCACAAATGGAAATTGGTACACGATTCAATACGTTGGTGAAACGCGCCGACTGGACGCAAGACCAAAAATACGTTATTTGGAATGTGGCGCACAATTTCGGCAAAACCGCGACGTTCATGCCCAAACCTTTGATGGGCGACAATGGTAGCGGCATGCACGTTCACCAATCCATTTGGAAAGACGGCAAAAACCTGTTTTCGGGCGATGGCTACGCAGGTTTGAGCGAAATGGCGTTGTACTACATTGGCGGCATTATCAAACACGCCAAAGCCTTGAATGCGATTACCAATCCGTCCACCAATTCCTATAAACGCTTGGTGCCACATTTTGAAGCCCCTGTGAAATTGGCGTATTCGGCGAAAAACCGTTCTGCTTCCATTCGCATTCCTGCCGTGAGCAGCCCGAAAGCGGTACGCATTGAAGCGCGTTTCCCCGACCCAATGGCAAATCCCTATTTGACCTTTGCGGCTTTGTTGATGGCAGGTTTGGACGGCATCGCCAACAAAATTCACCCTGGTGATCCAGCCACGAAAAACCTGTACGATTTGCCACCCGAAGAAGACGCACAAGTCCCCACCGTGTGCGCTTCTTTGGAAGAAGCCTTGAAAGCATTGGCGGACGACCATGAATTTTTGTTACGCGGTGGCGTGTTCAGCAAAGATTGGATTGACGCGTACATTGCCTTCAAACAAGAAGACGTGCGCCGCATGCAAATGGCACCGCACCCATTGGAATTTGAAATGTATTATTCGTTGTAATTCAATGGATTAAAATAATCAGGCAGCCTGAATAATTTTCAGGCTGCCTTTTAATATCCGACAAACATTTTTAGTTTGCCTGAAATCTGTTCCCTCCCCCGTTGAAGACGGGGAGGGGATAGATTGTTGGCAGAATTAGAAGTTGCCTGATTTATTTCAGCATCACACTTTCATCTACCCATTTTCCATCAAAATGCGCCACCAATTGTTGCGCCGTTTTGTCCTGATTTAAGGCGGCATAAGCACGGTCGCGTTGTTCTTGGGAAATGCGTTCGCGGTGTTGAACAGGCGTTTCCCAGCCCATGCCATCTTGCCAATCCACAATTTTCAGGCGCAGCGAACCATAAATTTCCGATAAAACCGATTCAATGCGTTGAAAATACGCTTTTTCTTTGGAATTGCGAATTTTGTCCTGCACCGCCGCCAAAGTCAAAACGCCATCGCGCCAATCCACCCACGCCAAATGATTCAACATCATTTGCGCGGCTGCCACGCGCCCACCCATTCGCGCCGCAATCGTCAGCCAATTTTCGCCTGTTAATTCGGGCATGGGCGTATTATCTAATTGATTATGTTCAATGAATTTCTCATCGTCCATTTCATCATGCTCGGGCAATGATGGGGGCGTGGTGGGCAAGTCTGCAAAGGGTATTTCATTGTGCAGGCTGCCTGAAAACTCATCGTTTGGATAATCATGCTCTGCCCATGTTGGCATATCGTGCGCTGGCGGATTCAGGCTGCCTGCAAACGTGTCGGCAGGCTTGGGCGGATTTTCCCAAGGCGGCGTATCGTCTGTTGGTGTCATTTCGCGGCGAATTTCTTCGGGGCGTGGCGGCGGCAAATCTTGCGGCGCAAAGTGTTTTTGTGGCGGCGCACTGGTTTTCAGGCTGCCTGAATGTTCCGTGCTGCTGGTGTGCGTGTTTTCGCTGACTTTTTGATGGTCAATCAAACCTGATTCATCAATGGTTTGAGCGGAATTTGTTTTCAGGCTGTCTGTGGGGTATTCGGTTTGTGTTGGCGAATGCGTGGGTTGCTTGTCTGTAACATTTTCCGTTTGTGTTGGCGAATGCGTGGGCTGGCTATCTGTGAAATGTTCTGTTGGTTCAGGCAAACTTGGTTTCAGGCTGCCTGAATGTTCCGCGTGTTCATGCGTTTTTTTTTCAGGAGGATTATGCAATTGCGTGCCTTCAATCACCGTATTGTGCGGCGTGCTTTTCGCGGCAAAGGGCGCAAACGCCAACATGCGCAACAGCGTCATCACAAAACCTGCGTACTCATCGGGCGCGAGCGGCAAATCGTTTTTGCCATGAATAACACATTGATAGTACAACTGAATTTGTTCATCGCTGAAATATTGCGCCAAATGCAACAGGCGTTCGCGTTCGGGGTCATCGTGTTCTATGGCAGACGGCACGGTTTTCAATAGCGCAAGTCTTTGTAATAACATGGCTAAATCGTTCAACGCGCTGTCAAAACCGATGGCATTGGCGGACATTTCTTGTGCTTTGGCGATGAGATTTTCGCCATCTTGTTCCATCAAAAAAGTTAATAATTCATACAGATAGCGTTTGTCCACCGCACCTATCATGTCGCGCACATCGCGTTCTTGCACGCTGCCTGAACCCATGGCGATGGCTTGGTCAAGCAAACTCAAGGCATCGCGCATGGAGCCTTGCGCGGCACGTCCCAAAAGTGCCAAAGCGGCGGGTTCGTACACGATTTGTTCGGTTTTCAAAACGTGTGCCAAATGTTCGGCAACCTGTTGCGCAGTCATATTGCGTAAAACGAATTGCAAACAACGGCTTAACACGGTAATGGGGACTTTGTGTGGGTCGGTGGTTGCCAAGATGAATTTGACGTGTTCGGGCGGCTCTTCCAGCGTTTTGAGCATGGCGTTGAACGCGGATTTGGAGAGCATATGCACTTCGTCAATGATGTACACTTTGTATTTGCCCACGGTGGGGGCGTATTGGGCGTTTTCCAGCACTTCGCGTATGTTGTCTATGCCTGTGTTGCTGGCGGCATCGATTTCCAGCAAATCCACAAATCGCCCTGCATCAATGTCGCGGCACGATTGGCACACGCCACAGGGTTCGCCGTGATTGGGGGTTTCGCAGTTGAGACTTTTGGCTAAAATGCGGGCGATGGTGGTTTTGCCCACACCGCGCGTGCCTGTAAGCAAATAGGCGTGGTGCAAACGCCCTTTGTCCAGCGCGTTTTGTAGGGCTTTGACAACGTGTTGTTGTCCAACCAAATCGGCAAAGGTTTTGGGTCGCCACTTTCGGGCAAGCACTTGGTAAGCAGACATTTTTTTGTTCCGTAACAGAATAGGGCGTATTTTACGCGAAAAAGGCAGCCTGAAAACCCGTTTGCTGGTTTTCAGGCTGCCTGTGTTTCAAAAGTGGCAATCATTTGGAGATTTTAGGGAAATCAGTATTCAGGCAGCCTGAAAAACTCAACGCCCTGCCATACGCTGCATAATTTTCTCGCCCTTAATTTGATGAAACACCGCCATCGCAATATGCCCAATCATCACCACAAACAGCGCAATCCCCAATTCCCCATGAAACTGGTTGCCCAAAGACACAAACGAATCCACTTTGCTGCTGGCGGCAGGAATCAGCGTAACGCCCATAAATTCCAAAGCCCCTTTCGCCGCACCATATTGGCGCAACGCGCCCAAAAGCGGCACAGTCAACATTAAAATATACAATAAAGCATGCCCCAATTTCACAGGCAAAGCAGAATGGGGGCGATTTTTACGATTGCCCATCGCCCATAACAAACGAAATGCGCCTAAAGCCAGCAATAACACGCCTGTTACTTTGTGATAAATCATTAAACTATAATACTCTTCGTCAATTTTAAAAGCGATAACAGTCGCCATCATAAAGAAAAAACACAAAGCCATAGACCAATGCAGTAAACGGCTAATCGTGCCATAAGCGTAAAAATCATCTTGTTTCATGGTTGAAATTCCTTGTTCAATAATATTTTTGTTAAAAAAGTCGGCGATTATAGCTTAAAATATCATTAAGCAAACAAGTAGATGCGTTATCATGCCCAATTTATTTGTAAAAACACTTGAAGTTTTGTAAGGAAACGGTATAATTCACAACCAGTAGCGGGTCTCCTTGCATGATGATTCGGAGCAACGGGTCAGGGGCGGAAGCCAGCAGCCCACTCGGGAAAGTCAGTGCCAAGGGTCTGGCTCGCTACCTTTGTTTTTTCATGATGATTTCCTTTCTGGTTGAAGTAGAACCCTGTTTCCTTGTGAAACAGGGTTTTGCTTTGTGGGTTGGATTTTCAGGCTGCCTGAATTGCCCAACTATTCTTGCGTAAATTTCCCCCATTCTTGTTAAATTCCGTTAAAATGCGCCCATTATGATGAATACTCAAAACATTTTTCTGGTCGGGCTGATGGGTGCAGGCAAAACCACGCTGGGCAAACAGCTCGCCGAACATTTCCAACGCCATTTCTACGACAGCGACCAAGCCATTTGCGATAAAACAGGCGTGTCCATTCCCACCATTTTTGAGCTGGAAGGCGAAGATGGTTTCCGCGACCGCGAAAGTGGCATGATTGATGAACTGACGCGTTTGCCCAATATTGTGTTGGCAACGGGCGGCGGCGCGGTGTTGCGCGAACAAAATAGATTGTGTTTGCAGCAACGCGGTGTGGTGGTGTATCTCCATGTTTCGCCTGAAATTTTGGTGGAACGCACGCGCCATGACCGCAATCGCCCCCTGTTGCAAGTAGAAGACCCTTTGCAAAAAATGCGCGATTTATACCAAGTGCGCGACCCGATTTATCGCGCCGCCGCGCATATTGTTTTGGAAGTCGGCACGGAAAATCATTATATGACGTTTAATCAATTATTAAATGCGCTGAATAAACTGCCGTCTTTTCAGGCAGCCTGAAAATCATTTTTATAATTTTATCAATGAGATAATAATGAAAACCGTACACGTTCACACGCCATCGCACAGCTATCCGATTTATATTGGCGCGGGTTTGCTGGGCGATTTTTCCCTATTTGCGCCGCACATCGGCAAAAAAGCCGCCATCATCACCAATGAAACCATTGCGCCATTGTATTTACAGCAATTGTCTGATTTATTGACACAAAATGGTGTACACGTTTTCCACATTATTTTGCGCGATGGCGAGCAATTCAAAAATCACGAATCACTCAATCAAATTTATGACGCACTTTTGGCGCACCACGCCGACCGCAAAACCACGTTGATTGCGCTGGGCGGCGGTGTGATTGGCGACACGGTGGGTTTTGCGGCGGCGACTTATCAACGCGGCGTCCCCTTTATTCAAGTGCCGACCACTTTGTTAAGCCAAGTGGATTCGTCTGTGGGCGGCAAAACGGCGATTAATCACCCTTTGGGGAAAAATATGATAGGCGCGTTTTATCAGCCCAAATTGGTGGTGGCGGATTTGAACACGCTGCACAGTTTGCCAGCGCGTGAATTTTCGGCGGGTATGGCGGAAGTGATTAAATACGCGCTATTGGGCGATGTGGATTTTCTGGCGTGGCTGGAACAACATATTAATAAGATTATGCAATGCGATGATGAATTATTGGCGCAAGTGGTGGCGCATTGTTGCCAAATGAAAGCGGATATTGTCGCTGAAGACGAAACAGAGCAGGGCATTCGCGCCCATCTGAATTTGGGGCATACGTTTGGACACGCGATTGAAGCGCAAATGGGGTATGGCAATTGGTTGCATGGCGAAGCGGTGGCGGCGGGTACGGTGTTGGCGTGTCGTTTGTCGGAACAATTGGGCAGCCTGAACGCGGACGATACGGCGCGTGTGGCACAATTATTCCGTCAAGCGAATTTGCCCGATACGCCACCCAAATTTGCTTTAGAACAATGGCTTGCCCACATGAGCCACGACAAAAAAGTGGAAAACGGCAAAATGCGTTTCATCACCTTGGCGCGATTGGGGGCGGCGCAAATCAGTGAAATCACAGACATGAGTTTGCTGGAAAAAACATTAAATAAATTCACAGTTTAATAGGGATTCGTTATAATCCGCGCAGTTTTTTCAGGCAGTCTGCAAAGTTGGATAACTAAATAACGTGAAAGAAAATAATGAAATGGTTTCAATATTTTTTGATGATAGTATTATCTGTTTGGTTAACTGCTTGTCAAACAAAGGATTCACTGCCATGTAAAAATTTGGGCAAAGTGCATAATATAGATGATTGGTTGTATCAAGTTTACAGCAATATTGACAGTCAATGTCTGTTTGAAATGCCTGTGTCTGAATTGGAGCAAATTTGGGGGCTGCCTGTGATTGATTGGACTGTAGCTACTCCTGTTGAACTACAAGAAGCCCATTTTGTTTACAATCGGGCGCGTATGGATAAAGCGGAAACTTTTTATATTTCTAAACAAATTGATGGAGAGGGTAATCCAAGCAAAATGTCATTTAATATTGTCGCTAGTGATAAATATTATGAGAAAAATCAACATTCTTATGGTGGAAGTTTGGGTGCTGGGTTGTTGCCGACACAATTGCCATTGCCCACTTTTATGTTGGATAGATATCCTAGAATTCGTACGGGTAAAATTCCTGATGATTATGATATTAATCGCAGTTTTTATGATAATCATCCAGCTATGAAAAATCCGAGACAATACCGTCCATTTCATAATTACATTTGGATTAATACAGCTCATCGTCGCAATATGCCTTCATTATCAATGAGTACATATTTTATCCCAACTGCAGGAAATATTATTTTTTATAATCATACAAATCAATTATACATTCATTATTTTGATAAATGGATTTCAGGATATGAGGATTTGTTTAACTTATAAATTGTATATTTAATTGTTTTAAATAAATTAATTAGGAACCTTATATTATGACACAAAAATTAACCCATTCTATTCGAAATACTTTAAAAATTTCATCACCTACATTAGATGTGATTAATAAACTGACTACAGTTGTTCCATCAGTATATTATAATAATGCATATAATGAATAATACAAAGTATAATATATCTGAAATTTATTCTGTTGCAGAGCCATTGTTCCGCCAAAATCTTGAATTGACAGTTTCCAATGCGTTATTTAATCAGTCATCAGATGTTGTGAATATTAGAGAAATGAGAGATGTTCCAACAGCTCATGGTTTGATACAAGCAATGGCAGCATTTGGTACTGAAGGACAGTCTGTACAGGAAATATCGGTTAATACACAAAATTATCCATTAGTCCATAATAATGTATTTACGACAAGTGCATAATGGGTTTCAGGCTGCCTGAAAATACACGATAAACAAATGTAGGGTGTGTATTACGCACCGCATTTCTCAATTATTTGAATGATTTGGTGCGTGGTACGCACCCTACAATGGATGGTGTAATTTGCAGGCAGCCTGAAACCAAATTTAAATCAAAAACAAATTATTTAGGAATACGCAAATGACGCAAGAAACCGCATTGGGCGCAGCTTTGAAACAAGCCGTACAAAACATGAGCAAACGCCAACAAACGGAACTTATCGCCGATTATATTTACAAAAAATTTGATGTATTTAGCAAATTCAAGCCTTTAGCGGTGGGAATTGAGCAAGAATTGGTGGCAGCCTTGCCGCAATTTGACGCGGAATTGATTAAACGCGTGTTGTTCAATCATTGTCGCCGTCCGAAATATTTGAAATCGGTGGCGCGTGGCGGCAAGCGTTTTAATTTGGCGGGACGTTTTCAAGGCGAAGTGTCGGCAGAAGAACAACAATTGGCGTTGTCCAATCCCAGCGTAAAAGAAGCTCTGGAAAAACAAGCCGCTAAACGCGCCGAACACGCCGCGAAAAAAGCCACCGAAAACCAAGAAGCCACCAATAACACACAGCCTGAAAACACGGCGACAGAATAATTAAGGATAATCTGATGAAATTAAAAACTTTTGTTTTGGCAACTTTACTGGCGGCAGGCAGCCTGAACGCGCAAGCACAAACCCGTGTTTTAATGGAAACCAGCGCGGGCAATATTGAATTGTTGTTGGACGAGCAAAAAGCCCCGAAAACGGTGGCGAATTTTGTGCAATATGTGAATAAGGGTTTCTATAATCAAACGATTTTTCATCGCGTGATTGATGGTTTTATGATTCAAGGCGGTGGTTTTACCAGCGATATGGTGCAAAAACCCACCGCGCCCGCCATTGAAAACGAAGCAAACAATGGTTTGAAAAACGAAGTTGGCACAATTGCAATGGCGCGCACAGGCGACCCACATTCGGCAACCAGCCAGTTTTTTATTAATGTAAACAATAATAAGCCTTTGGATTATACCAGTAGCACTATGCAGGGTTATGGTTATGCCGTGTTTGGTAAAGTGAGTAAGGGTATGGACGTGGTCAATCAAATTGCTCGCACGCGCACCACTATGCGTTTAATGCATCAAGATGTGCCTGTGAAACCGATTGTGATTAAAAGCGTAAAAATCATTAAATAATCAATTAATTCATTATTTAGGCAGCCTGAAATGGTTTTCAGGCTGCCTGAATATTGGGGGAAAGGATAATAATGAAACTGACCTTAATGTTTCGTGAATACTGCGGCTTGTGCCACGATATGCGTAACCAATTGCAGCCGTATCAAGCGGAATTTGGTTTTGAATTGGAGATTGTGGAAATTGATGATTTTCCAGATTTGGAATTAAAATACAATGAATTAGTTCCTGTGTTGTTACACGGTGAACATGAGATTTGTCATTGGCATTTAGATGAACAGGCTTTGCGTGATTATTTGCAGGCAGCCTGAAAAATTATCCGCCCTTAAAGTCATATTTTAAGGGCGGATAATTTTTTAATTAAATCAAAGTGGTGTCTGATGAATCATGGTGCTTAAAGTGCGTGCGTCATTCACGCGGCTGCTGCTGCTGGTTGAACCCAACACCACAATCACCACAGGCTCTGTACCCATTTGGGCTTGTAAAACCATAGAGCGACCTGCTTCTTTGATGTAACCCGTTTTTTGCAAGCTGATGTCCCATGAGCCTTCGCGCACCAAAGAATTGGTGTTTTTAAAGGTTTGCATGCGACCTGCGCTGGTGTACACCTGTCCGTAGTTAGACGTGCTTAAGCTGCGGATTTGTGGGTATTTATTGGCGGCGCGTACCATCACGCTCAAATCACGCGCGGTGGACACATTGCGTGGGTCTAAACCAGTTGGCTCGTAAAAACGGCTGTTGTTCATGCCCAAGCTGCGCGCTTTGGCGTTCATTGCCGCGACAAACGCTGGCATACCCCCTGGGTAGGTGCGACCCAACGCGTGAATGGCGCGGTTTTCGCTGCTCATCAAGCCCAAATGCAGCAATTCGCCACGCGTTAAAGTCGTGCCAATGGATAATCGGCTGCCTGTGCCTTTCAAGCGGTCAATTTCATCGGCGGTGATGGTAATGTCTTCATACATATTCAATTTGGCGTCCAACAAAACCATTGCCGACATCAATTTGGAGATAGACGCAATCGGGCGCACCGTATCCATATTTTTTTGATACAAAATTTTGCCCGTATTCGCATTCATCACCAAAGCAGAACGCGCATTCAAAAATGGCGCATAGCTATACGAAGACGAAATCGGTGCAGAAGCTGGGCTGCCTGAATTCACAATAAAATTGCGTTCTGTTACCGCGCCAAAATTGGTGTTGCTAATGGGTTTGGCGGCGGTGTTGCCCACAAAATCGTATTGCATATTTTGTTGCTGGAATGAGTTGGTTGTGGGCAGGAAATTGCCGCCATTATTGACGGGGGTAATGGTTTGTGCGCTGCGGTTGGCAATTTCGCGAATGGGGTCATCGGCGGCTTTGCTGTCCGCATTCATGCTTGGGAAGTTTTGATTTAAAAACTGCCCCAATTCGTCTTCGGTGGTTTCCGCCAAAGCGGGGGCGGCTAAACCGAGCGACAGTGTGCTGATTAAAAAATGGTGTTTAATGTGTTTAATTGCCATAATGCTTCCTGTGAAAAAAAAAGTTAAATTGAGAATTGTTTTAGATGGAATGCTTTGTTATTTAACATGAAAACCAGCTATGACTTTATCATAACATTTTCGCATTTTTGCTTAAAGACGGAGACGGTAAAAATTGCCAAAATCCGTGAAAATTTTACAATTTCCCACCTTTTCAGGCAGCCTGAAGGTGGTTTGTTCTTATTGGGAAACGTGATTTTTCGTTGAATTAGGGTATCATTTTGTAATTAATTCAGTATAATGCGTGTTTTGACTCCAACCGAATAGGAAAACCAAAATGTCTGTACAAACTTTGCAACAAGCAGCCGAAACACGCCGTTCATTGTATGTGTTGAATAAAGAATTGCCTGTGTCCACCGATGACATCGTGCAAATCGTGGAACATGCGGTGAAATACACGCCATCTTCGTTTAATTCGCAATCCACGCGCACGGTGGTGTTGTTTGGCGCGGAACACGAGAAATTGTGGGACATCGCCATCAATGAATTGCGTAAAATTGTGTCTGCCGAAAAATTTGAACCAACTGAAAGCAAATTAAATATGTTCAAAGCCGCCGCAGGCAGCGTGTTGTTTTTTGAAGACCAAACCGTGATTGAAAGTTTGCAAGCGCAATTCCCACCGTATGCAGGCAATTTCCCCGTGTGGGCTGACCACGCAGACGCGATGGTGCAATATGCCATTTGGACAACTTTGGCAGCGGCGGGTGTCGGCGCGAATTTGCAGCACTATAATCCTGTGATTGACGAAGAAGTGGCGAAAACTTGGGGCATTCCAGCCAATTGGACTTTACGCGCACAATTGGTGTTTGGCGGCATTGGCGCACCTGCTGGCGAGAAAACGTTTGTGGCGTTGGAAGAGCGTTTGAAAGTTTATGGTAATTAATATTTTATAAAATTAAGGCAGCCTGAAACCTTTTCAGGCTGCCTTTTGATTACCCAATTCGCCGAAATGGTGGCAAACACGCCAACATTTGTTGCCCATAACGCTGGGTTTTCACCCGATTATCCAAAATGGTAACGCGCCCATAATCGCGTTCGGTGCGAATCAGTCGCCCCACCGCCTGAATCAGTTTAATGCTGGCTTCTGGTACGGTGATTTCAATAAAAGGCTTGCCGCCGCGCTGCTCAATCCAACGGCTTTGGGTTTTTTCAATCGGATTGTCGGGCATGGAGAACGGCAGTTTTACAATAATCACATGCACACACGCTTCATGCGGCAAATCCAAACCTTCGGCAAAACTGTCTAAACCAAAAATAATGCTTGGTTTGCCATCTTTTAGGGCTTGATAATGCGATTCCAAAATGGCAGCTTTGGACTGTTCGCCCTGAATCAAAACATAGGGCAACAAATGTTCAGGCAGCCTGAACGCGACTTCCGTCATCTGTTTGCGCGATGTGAACAGCACCAATGTGCCAATTGCCGCCGTCTCGTCAATCAATTTGGGCAACCATTCCACCACTTCATTGGTATGGGCGGCTGGGTCTTTGGGGCTGGCGGCGAGTGGCGGAATGTACAATTCACCTTGTTCGGCAAAATTAAACGGGCTTTGTAGCGCGAGCGTGGTGGTTTCAGGCAGCCATGATAAACCTGTTTGGTTGAGCAACATATTGAAATTGCCCAAACTTTGCAGCGTTGCCGAAGTCAAAACCGCGCCCGCCGCCCGCCGCCACAAACCATTTGCCAACATTGTCGCGCCACTAATCGGGCTGGCGTGGAAGGTGTAATCTAATTTGTCGTCTAATTTGCGGCTAATCCATTTGGCTAAAGGCGGCTCTTTTTCATCTGTGCGGACTTGCGCCAATTGCGACCACACGGCTTCTATTTGTTCGGCGCGTGCGACAAAAATGCCCAATTCGGTGGACAATTGGTCAATGTGCAGGCTGTCTGAATCGCGTTCGCGGCGTGATTGGGATAGGGCTTCATTTAAACCATTGATGTGGCGCAATAAACTGCTGGCGGCGATTTGGGTATTGTGTACCAAAGTTGCCAAAGATTCGGGAATATTGCCATCTTGCCACAGCCATACGGCTTCGTGTTCACGTTCACTTTCGCGCAATTGCGGTTCATCTTGTAAATAAAATTGCCATTCATGCAAACTGTCCAGCAAGGCGGTGGCGGCTTCGTCTGCCAAATTGGCTAATTCTACTTTATCGCAGACCCGTGCAATTTTTTGGGTCATATCGGGCAATTTTTCCAACGTCCAAATGGCTTGTTGCCAAGAATGTTCGGCGGCAAATTGGCTCAAGGCTTTTTTGGGCAAATGGTGGGCTTCGTCTATGCAATAAAAACTGTTTTCGGGGGCGGGCAAAATCACGCCGCCGCCCATGCTGATGTCTGCCAACAATAAATCGTGGTTGCACACCACCACATCTACCGTTTCCAACACATCACGAGCCAAGAAAAAGGGGCATTCGGGGCGATTGGGGCAAGCATTTTTCAGGCAGCCGTGTCGGTCGTTGGTGATTTTAAACCAGAGATTATCGTCAATTTTTTCCGCCCAAGTGTCGCGGTCGCCGTTGAATTCACGTTTGGCGAATTGTGTTGCCATTTGCGTGAGCGTGTCCAATTCGTCTTGACGGGGTTTGCTGTCCCACAGATAAGCGGGGACGGGGGCTTCGTCTATGCCCAATAAGGTTTGTTGTGCAAATCCTTGTGTTAATTGATACAATTTATACGGACACACATACCGCCCACGCCCTTTTGCCAACGCAAAACTCATTTCTAAACCGCTATGCGCTACCACAAACGGCAAATCGCGCCCCACCAATTGCTCTTGCAAAGCGATGGTCGCGCTGGAAACAATCAGGCGTTTGCCACGCGTTTGCGCCATAATGCCGCCTGCCAGCAAATACGCCAAACTTTTGCCCACGCCCGTAGGACCTTCAATCACGGCAATGCTTTCGCCATTACGTTCAGGGGGTGTGTCGCTGCCTTCGGCGCGTGTGAGGGTGCGCGAAAAGGCGTTGGCGATGGCGGCAATCATTTCGCGTTGCGCGGGGCGGGGGCGGAATTGGGGGAGATTTTTGGAAATCGTGCGATAGTGGTCGCTGATGGCGTTTTTTTCTAGCTCGGTAAGCATTTCAGGCTGCCTGAAAATTGATGATAGGCGTATTTTAACAAAATATAAGTGGTCAAATTATGCGAATTTTATTGATTGAAGACGACAAAATGATTGCCCAAGCCATTTCAGGCAGCCTGAAAGACATGGGCGAAGCGGTGGATTGGGTTAATCGCGGCAATTTGGCATTGTCGGCGGTGCAAACGCAAACTTATGATTTGATTTTATTGGATTTGGGGCTGCCTGAACAAGACGGTTTGTCCGTGTTGAACACTTTGCGCGACAAAGGCTACAGTCTGCCCATTATCATCATCACGGCGCGAGACGATTTGGACAGCCGTTTGCGTGGATTAGACGGCGGCGCAGATGATTATTTGATTAAACCCTTTGATTTGGCAGAACTTCATGCGCGGATTCGCGCCATTGTGCGGCGACATCACGGCGTGGCAAACCCCAAACCCAGCAACGGCGTTTTGACTTTAGACCCGACCACTTACGAAGTCAGCATAGTCGGGCAGCCTGAAAAAATTTTATTGAGCAATAAAGAATTTGTGATTTTGCAAACTTTATTGTTACGTGCGGGCAAAATCCACTCACGCACCGAATTGGAAGACAAATTATACGGTTGGGGCGATGAAGTGGAAAGCAATGCGGTGGATTACCTGATTCACGCCTTACGCAAAAAAATCGGCAAAGAGCATATTCAAAATGTGCGTGGGGTAGGGTGGTTGGTGCGTAAAGATGTGAACGCGTAAATGTCAGGCAGCCTGAAAATGATTTCCCTAAAAAATGCCATCATGAAATCCAAATTAACTTCCATTCAAGCTCAATTAAATCGTGCGTTTATTCTGATTTCTCTGCCGTTTGCGGTGCTGGCGGCGGCGGTGTCGTTTGCCCAAACCTATTATGAAACCAATGAATTTCAAGACAATTTACTCAAACAAGCCGCCCAATACACCACACCCCACACCCCCATCACCCACGATGACGACCCCGATGATGACGATGAAGATGAAGCCACTATTTACACCGAATTTTCATCTTCATCACTACAGAATAATTTAAATTTACAAGAATTATCAGTTGGTTATCACACTATTCAGAAAAATGGCGACAGCTACCGCGTGTATGTGCGCCAAACCGAGCGCGGGCGCGTGGCGGTGTGGCAAAACAATGAGCAGCGCAATCAATTGGCGATTCAATCCGCTTTGTTCAGTTCCTTGCCGCTATTGCTGCTGATACCCTTGTTTTCATGGGTGATTTGGCGGACGGTGCGGCGGACACTTGCGCCCATCGCTACGCTTTCAGGCAGCCTGAAAATGCGCCACGAAACCGATTTAACCCCTTTGCCTACGGATAATATTCCCAAAGAAATTCAAGGATTTGTCCAATCCATTAATGATATGTTGGCACGAACTGAGCGTGTGATGCAGCAACAACAGCGTTTTATCGCCGATGCCGCGCACGAATTGCGTACCCCGATGGCGGCATTATCTATGCAAGCCGAGCGTTTGCAAGGGCAAAATTTGCCTACAAATTTAGCTGTGCAACTGTCTGATTTACAAAATATTATTCAACGCAATCGGCATTTATTGGAACAATTATTGCAACACGCCCGAGCGCAAGCCATTGAAAGTAAACGTGTTATTCAAATTATTGATATAAAAACTATTTTTCTGAGTGTTATTGAAACCCTATTGCCATTGGCGGAAGCGAAAGCGCAAGATTTGGGCGTGGCGAGTGAAGCCAATCCGCGTGTAGCGATGAATGAAATGGACGCATTTATCTTATTGAAAACATTGGTGGATAATGCGATACGCTACACGCCACAGGGCAGCCAAATTGACCTATCCGCGTATGAAACCACGCAACACATTGTTTTACAAGTGGAAGACAATGGCGGCGGCATTGCGGCGGCGGAACGCGAGCGTGTGTTGCAGCCCTTTTATCGGGTGCTGGGGACGGATGAGCAGGGTTCGGGCTTGGGTTTGGCGATTGCGGATACGATTGCGCGGCGATATGGCGGCTGGATTGAATTGGGCGAGAGTGAGACATTTGGACAGGGTTTGCGGGTACGGATTTATTTACCGAAATGATTGGTTTAGTACACGTAAAAAAATAAGCCAAATACGAAAAAGTCCAACCGTTTTATTGACAAAAAAATATTTCAGGCAGCCTGAAATTCAAAAACATTTTCATTTTAAAAGAATTTTGTAATTTCTTATTTTTATTTGGCTTACTTTTCCAAAAAGTAAGTCGCCGCGCGGCGATAGAGCGCACGCTGTAGGCAAACTTTTATTTACCTGCTGTTGCAAATGACGGGCGTGGACATGGGTAAATGGCAAGTGGAATCGGCAAAATGGGCGATTGGTGTTTTCTTCTTTTTCTTGGTGGGTATGTTTGTGTTTGGTGGGATTAAATTGTGATGTGGCGTTTCAGGCTGCCTGAATTATCAAAAAAACACGTTAATCTGAATGAGATTAACGTGTTTTTTTGATTTACTCATTCGGCGATTTGCCACGCTGCAAATAAATGGTGGCAGACTGATTACGCACCAAAGTAACGCTTTCGCTGTTTAAATATTCGCCGTTATCCAATTGATAATATCGGACAAAATATTCGCCTGCGTCTAAATGCGACAATATCATTTCTTCGCGTTCCACCACAAAAAAGGTGCGTATGGGTTGTGGCGTGTTTTTTTCGTATAATTGAGCAAACACGTCTGAAGAATTGCGTATATTTTCAATGACTAATTTCGCATTGCCCATACCTTCCATCACGGGATAGCCGTCAATATAGCCTGACACTTCGGGGAAAGGTTTGCCGTTGGGTGCGGTTTTGGGGCGCGTGTATGGCTCGTTGGTGGGGGCAATTTGTGGGTCGCTGGAAACGGTTTCGGTGGGGTATTCATACACAATCACTTGCGGTTCGGGGGGGGTACCTGTGATGATGGGCAATAATTGGCTGCGTTCCAGCCAGCCCCAGCCTTGCCACAAAATCAGTCCAAACAAAACCAGCGAAATCAACAATAAACCATGCAACACGCGTTTATAAGAACGCTGTGGCTGGGTGGTGTAGGCGTAAGTATAATTTTGGTGTGGATTGGATTGTGTTTTGGGTGTGGGTTCACGGTTTTCATCGCCATAATAGGCGATAGGTTGGGCGTGATACACTTGTTTTTGTTGCAAATATTGTAGGGCAATCCATCTATCGTGTTCGGCGCGACTTTGTGGATTGGACAAAATTTCGTAGGCGCGATTCACGATTTGCATGATTCGGTGCGCATCGGGGTCATCGCTTAAATCGGGGTGGTATTTTTTGGACAATCGGCGATAGGCTTGACGGATTTCTGCATCGGTGGCGGATTGGGTCAATTGCAAATTATCGTAATGGGTGTGAATGGGTTGCATAGGTGTTTTCTCAATTTTCAGGCTGCCTGAAAATCTACAACATTTAAATTAACAAAATTTAATCAATAAGTTAAATTAGATTTTTTCTCTCACGCTTGCCACGCCCAAATTGGCGAGTTGGTCGGCGCGTTCATTTTCGGGGTGTCCTGTGTGTCCGCGCACCCAAGTCCATGAAACTTGATGGCGTTGCACTTGCTGGTCTAATAATTGCCATAGGTCGTCATTTTTAACGGCTTGTTTGCTAGCGGTTTTCCAGCCATTGCGTTTCCAAGCGTGTATCCAGCTTTCCATGCCATTTTTGACGTATTGGGAGTCGGTGCAAATTTCCACTTGGCAGGGGCGTGTTAATGCGGTAAGTCCCTGAATAATGGCGGTTAATTCCATGCGATTATTGGTGGTATGGGCTTCGCCGCCGTATAATTCTTTTTCGTGGCTGCCGTAACGCAAGACTGCGCCCCAGCCGCCCACGCCAGGGTTGCCTTTGCAAGCGCCGTCTGTATAGAGATAGACTATGGTCATGGTGGGTTTGTGGTATGAATGAAACGGCGGCAATCATAGCACATTCGCGCCCCTTTCAGCGAAAATAGTCGGAAAAATCAATCTTCAGGCAGCCTGAAAATAGGGCTTTGTGTGGTATTTGCTACCGAATGCGGGACAAATCAGGTAAACTTGTTGATGTTTCATGAGTTTCAGGCTGCCTGAATATATTTTGCCCTTTAATAAAAACTATTGTTTCTCACGAAAAAACGCATACGTCATATCGTAAAATAACTCTTCGTGTGGGCTGCCTTCGTATTGCAATTGTGCCACTTCATCGTCAAAAGCGATTTGTATGGACTCAATTACGTCTTGCGCCACATCAGAGGGCAGGGCGCGCAACATACCACGAAACGCCGTTGCCAACACACGATTTTGCATTTTCAGGGCTTCGTTGGATTCTTCCAAATAATCCAAGCGTTGTTCTAAAGTTAATTCGCTCATCATTTGCTCCCAAATGGTTTTAAAAACAGGATTATATCATCAATATTCACGGAACATGATTTGTTATGGACAACAACAATAATCGCATGATTTTCACGTTGGAAGAAGACAACGACCAAGCACCCAGCTATGAAAATCGCACCACCAGTTTGGATAATTCGCTCAATGAAATTCGCCAACGCTATCGCCGTACCGAAGAAATGTTGGCAGCACGGCGCAGCAAATTATTGGGCGAAGAAAATCCGTCTCCCGAAATACCCGAAATCCGTGAGCCACTCAACGATTTGCCCCCCAGCCCTGAATTGCCCGAACAAGATTTCAGGCTGCCTGAAATTGATATGCCGCCAGAACGCGATTATTCGCTTGATGAGCAACAGGATTTGGAAGAAATTGACGGCAATCTTTTGGTGCAAGCCACAGAGGAAACAATGCCAATCGTTGAATCCAATCCAACCCATTATCAGGACAATCAGGTAGAGGACAACACAGACGAAATGGCATTGTCCAAATTATTCAAACGCTACGAAGAAGAACGCGCCAATTCGCCCATTCAGCCACCACCCGAACCTGTGTTGCCCGTTGTGATGGATGATAACTTGTCGCCCAATGAACAAGGCTATGCCGCCTATTTGAATTATCGCCAACGTGAGCATAATCAACGCGTTTCTCAAAGCGCGATTGCGGAAAATGAAATTGGCATTTTGATTCAGGAAGACTGGTTGGCGGCACAAACGGCAGTCAAATCCGCGCAAAAATCGCCGCCGCAAGTGGTGCATTTGCAGCCTGATTCGCAGGGTTATCGCGCCAATCCGTTTGCGGCGGACGATGACACGCGCCCTGTGGTTACCGTGAATGTGTATGATTTGCCCGATTTGCCCAGCACGCGCAAAATTCGTGTGATGTCAGAACAAGAATTGATGGCGGAATTGCAACGCAAATTGCGTCCGCATTTGAGTAATGCGGTGGCGGGTTTAATGCACAGTATTTTGCAACGCAAATTAGCCACCTTGTCCTATGATTTGCAAATGATGTTAAACGAAGAAACGCCGCGTTTGGTGGAAGATGTGCTGGAACATAATATGGAAACCATCTTGCGTGAGATGAAAGAGCGGTTATAATTTCAGGCTATCTTACAGTACACGACAAAAATCTTTCAGGCTGCCTTTCATTACCCTACAAATTTCTGCCGACCACTCATCTGTTCCCTCTCCTGTGGGAGAGGGTTAGGGAGAGAGCAAAACAGTTAATGTACCACGATTTTTCCCTCTCCCCAGCCCTCTCCCAAAGGAGAGGGAGCCAGATGATGGTGGTATCTCAACGATTACGGGCAATATTTTATTTTTGTAGGGTAACAAAAGGCTGCCTGAAACCTGTCCCCCTCACCCGTTGGAGACGGGAGGGAGCAGATTGTTGGCAAAATTAAAAAATTGTTGTGTCTGTAAAGTTGCCTGATTAATCAAAAAATGAGTTCAAAATATGAATACTTTAGCCTTACTTACCACACGCCGTTCCACCAAAAGTTTGACCGCGCCCGCGCCCGATGAATTGCAATTGGACACGATTTTGCAAGCCGCCACGCAAGTTCCCGACCACGGCGATTTAACGCCGTATCGCTTCGTGGTGATTCACAGCGAAGATGGGCAAAATCGTTTTCGCCAATTATTGCGCGACACGGTTACGCAATTGAATTTCGGCGAAGAAAGCATGAAAAAAGCACAACGAGTTGGCAATATGGCACCCATGACCGTCGCCGTGATTTGCACGCCCAAAACAGGTAAACCCGAATGGGAACAACAAATGACCGCAGGCTGTGCCGCCTACGCCATGCAATTAGCCGCCAAAGCACAGGGATTTGACAGCGTATGGATTTCGGGTTTATGGGTGAATTCGCCTTTGCTGAAAGACGCGTTTGCGTGCGGCGAAAAAGACAAAATCATCGGTTTGATTATGTTGGGGACTGCTGTGTGTTCGCCTGACGCGCCGAAAAATACCGATGTGTCCGCATTCACGACTTATTGGTAAAACAGATGTTCAGGCAGCCTGAAAGGGATTTTCAGGCTGCCTGAAGATTATCGCCATCTGGTAGGGTGCGCCGTGCGCACCTATTTTGCCACCCAAATTGTATTTTCATCATCATTATTTGGTGCGCACGGCGCACCCTACATGGTGTAAACAGGCAGCCTGAAACCCAGAAAGGAAACCATCATGCCCCAAGCCCCCCAATTACTCTGCCGCGAATCCAGCCTACTCGCTTTCAATCGCCGCGTACTCGCCCAAGCCGAAGACCCACGCATTCCCTTGCTGGAACGCTTGAAGTTTTTGTGCATTGTTTCGTCTAATTTGGACGAATTTTTTGAAGTACGCATGGCGTATTTGAAACGCGAATGGCGCAATCAGCCCAATTTGCGTTTTGATTCGGGCAACACGCCCGCCGAAACCATCGCCCAAGTCAGCACAGAAGTACGCGAATTGGTTGCCAAACAATATCAATTGTTTAACCAAATACTGTTGCCTGAACTCGCCCAACACGGCATCCATTTCTACCGCCGCAAACAGTGGACGTGCGAACAGCAAGAATGGATTGAAGATTATTTCAACCGCGAATTATTGCCCCTGCTCACGCCCATCGGTTTGGACAAAACCCACCCATTTCCACGTTTGCTGAATAAATCGTTGAATTTTGTGGTGGAACTAGATGGGCGAGACGCATTTGGTCGTGCTTCGGGCATGGCGATTGTGCAAGCCCCGCGCATTTTGCCACGTGTGGTCAGGCTGCCTGAAAATCTGTGTGGCGGAGAAACGGGTTTTGTGTTTTTATCGTCTATTGTCCACGAATATGTGTACAAATTGTTTCGTGGCATGACGGTCAAAGCCTGCCACCAATTCCGTGTAACCCGCGACAGCGATTTGACTTTGGAAGAAGACGAGTTTACCAATCTACGCACCGCCGTACAAAGCGAATTGCGCGACCGTGATTATGGCGACGCAGTGCGTTTGGAAGTGGTGGACAATTGCCCAGCACACATCACCGAATTTTTATTACAACAATTTGATTTAACAGAAAATGAGTTATATAAAGTCAATGGACCTGTAAATTTGGTACGCCTGATGTCGGTGCCTGATATGTTAGCATTGCCCGATTTAAAATTTCCGCCGTTTAAGCCCTATTATTCCAAAAGATTGCGAAAAGCCCATTCTATTTTAGATGAAATCAGCAAACGGGATATTTTATTGCACCACCCCTATCAGTCGTTTGAACCCGTTGTCCGTTTTATTGAAGACGCGGCAAAAGACCCTGATGTACTTGCCATTAAAATGACGATTTACCGCACGGGCAGCACGTCTAAATTGGCACAGGCTTTGTTGGCGGCGGCGCAAGCGGGCAAATTGGTTACGGTGGTGGTGGAGCTGATGGCGCGATTTGACGAAGCCAATAATGTGCAATGGGCGCGGCGGCTGGAAGAAGCAGGGGCGCACGTTGTGTACGGCGTGTTTGGTTACAAAATTCACGCGAAAATGGCTTTGGTGATTCGCCGCGAATCAGGCAGCCTGAAAAGCTACGCGCATTTGGGGACGGGCAATTATCATCAAGGCACTTCACGCATTTACACCGATTTTGGTTTGCTGACCACCCAGCGCGATATTGTGCGCGATGTGAATAATTTGTTTATGGAAATCACGGGTTTGGGTCAAGCAAATAAATTGAAAAAACTCTACCAAAGCCCCTTTTCGCTGCACCCCATGTTGTTGAAAAACATTGAACGCGAAATCGCACACGCCCAAGCAGGCAAGCCCGCCCGAATCATCGCCAAAATGAATGCGCTGCTTGAACCGACCATTATTGACGCGCTGTATCGCGCCAGCCAAGCGGGGGTGCAAATTGATTTGATTGTGCGCGGTATGTGTGCGCTTCGTCCGCAAGTTATTGGTTTATCGGAAAATATTCGGGTGCGTTCCATTATTGGGCAATTATTGGAACATTCGCGTGTGTATTATTTTTACAATGATGGCGCGGAAGATGTTTATATTGCCAGCGCGGATTGGATGGCGCGTAACTTTTTCCGCCGCATTGAAACCGCCACCCCGATTGAAGACCCCGATATGAAACAAAGAGTGATTCAGGAAGGTTTGATGTTGGCACTTTCAGATAATACGAAAGCGTGGCAAATGGACGGTAGCGGTCAATACACGCGTATCCAGCCGCAAGATGGTGGAGAAGTGCTTGATTTACAAACTTATTTGTTAAACCAATTTAATTGCCAATAAAATTGAGGCAGCCTGAAAATCTGTTTTCAGGCTGCCTTTTATTAATTGGATAAATCCATCACAAACACCCGAGATTGTCGCCCACTTTCCGCATATTCCAGCGCACGTTCAGGCGGCAAATCGTCCACACAGGCAGCCTGAAAACCGCGTTCCGCAAACCAATCAGACGTGTGCGTGGTCAAGGCAAATAAACGGCGTTTGCCCAAAATTTTCGTTTGCGAAATAATGTGTTGCAACAATAAATCGCCATAGCCCCCATCACGCGCATTCGGCGATACCACCAAACATGCCAATTCCGCCACGTCCGCATTGTCCGCAAATTGCTTCAACATCACACAACCATAAATTTGGCGGTCATTTTCCAAGACATGAAATTCGTGAATATGATTTTCCAAATATTCCCGACTGCGCCGCACCAACACGCCACGTTCTTCCAATGGGCGAATCAGCGCAATAATATCCGCAATATCAAACTCTTGTGCCGCCCGAACCGTCATAAACGGCGTGGGCGCAATAGACGTACCCACCCCTTCCCGCGTAAACAATTCGCGCAACAATCCACCGTTCAGGCTGCCTGAAAGCACTTGCACCCGCGACACATTGTGCTGCAAGGCTTCCACCGCCGCGTGTAAAATCGGGCTTTGCGGCGTGGTTTCTGCCAACAATTCGTGGGCTTGGGCGGCGGTTAATTCGTGTGCCAACTCATTATTTTGATGGAAAATTCCGTCCCATTCGGTCAAAAAAATCAATTTTTCCGCTTGCAACTGAATCGCTGCCGCCGCCGCCACTTCTGCCATCGCCAAATGATACGCCTGCCCACTCATGGACACGCCCATCGGACTCAATAACACAATCGCATTCTGCGCCAAATAATCCGCCATCGCCGCACAATCCAATTTACGAACCTGCCCCGTGTAGTCCATGTCCACCCCGTCCAAAACCCCTAAAGGCTTGGCAACAATAAAGTTTCCAGTCGCCACCCGCAAACGCGGCGTGCGTTGCGGCGAATGCGCAAAGCCCAAAGACAAGGCAGCCTGAAACGCAAATTGCACCTGCCCACACGCTTGTTGCGCCAAAGTCAAAACCGCCGTATCCGTAACCCGTCTGTGTTGATGAAAGTGGGGGCTGATTTGCGCTTGTTTGCATAACTCATTGATTTGGCAATCTGAACCGTGTACCAGCACCAATTTGATTCCCAATGCCGCCAACAAATTCAAATCCGCCGCAATGCTCGCCAAAGTCTGTCCCTGCAACAGGCTGCTGGCAATGCCAATCACCAAAGTTTTGCCGCGCAAATAATGAATATACGGCGCGGCTTCCCGAAATGCGTGTACAAATTGCGTGTGTGGCATACATAATCTCGCTATGAAAAAACCCAGCGTTTGGCTGGGTTTTTATTAAAAATCAAATGGTTGATATTTTCAGGCTGCCTGAAATCACGCCAACATCAACACCAAATAAAACAATTGCACAATCAAAAACACCAACGCCACAATGGTCGCAATCGTCCAATTCAGCTCCGTGCGCGAATTGGTCGCTGCCGCCAACAATGCGGCGGTTTGCTGATTATTCATTGGCACTTCGGCGAATTTATCGCCATTGCTCGCGTTTGCCTGACCGTCATTGGTCAGCGTAAACACCAAGCTGCCCGTGTGAATGGTGATATTGTTTTTCAAATCGCCGCTCGCCGACACATCGCCAGCCACCATAGGCGGATTGATGTTCACGCCTGAAATTTGTTGGTTTGCCGTTTTATAATCCAATAAATTGAACGCAATAGGATTATTGTCCGAACCCACTTCCGCAAAAGGCGTTTTTGCTTCCGCTTTGGGGACACGATAATGCAAAGGTGGCAAATTTAATTTTGCCACATCTTGCGGTTTCAATTTGGGTTTGATGGCGGATTTTATGGGCAAATCGTCATCATCGTTCAAATCATCAAAGGGTTTGGTGGGTGCTGGTGGTGGTGCTTTTTTGCTTTTTTTCACCAAACGGAAAATGTGTTGGCACTCATGGCACACCACGCGCCCTTGTGTTTCAGTTAATTTTTCTTCGGCAATTTTCAAAGCCGCTTTGCAACTGGGGCAACTGATTTTAATCATGCTCATTAAAAAATTCCTTTATTTAACCACGCTTTACGCCGCTTAAACACGCCCAACCGCTTTCAATATTTGCCGTGTCCATATCAAACCATTGCGCGTAAATGCCATTCATCTCATCAACTTGTTCCGCCAAAATGCCTGATAATACAATGCGTCCACCCGATTTGGTGCGCCCCGCCAACATTTCGCCCAACATACGCAATGGGTTGGCTAAAATATTCGCCACCACTACATCAAATTGTCCATCGGGCAGCGTGTCGGGCAAATGGAAGGCAGCCTGAACCTGATTTTGCGCCGCATTATCATTGCTGGCGATGATGGCTTGCGGGTCTATGTCCACGCCAGTTGCGCTGCCCGCGCCCAATTTCAGCGCGGCTATCGCCAAAATCCCCGAACCGCAGCCATAATCCAGCACATTTTCGCCGCCTGCCAAATGATTGTCCAGCCATTGCAAACACAAATGCGTGGTGGGGTGGCTACCCGTACCAAACGCCAATCCAGGGTCTAGGCGCAAATTCACCGCGTTTGCGTCTGGCATTTCGTGCCAAGTGGGGGTAATCCACAAACGCTCGGAAATTTTAATTGGGTCAAATTGCGATTGGGTTAAGCGCACCCAGTCTTGTTCTGCCAAATTTTCCAGTTGATAATCTGAAACTTGCTCGCCAATTGCTTGAAACGCGGCGGCAATGATGGCGTGCGCGTCTGCCTGCTCATCAAACAGGGCAACCACCAAACTTTGTTGCCAAAATTGCTGTTGTGGCATATCGGGTTCGCCGAAAATTTCTTGTTCTTGAGCGGTGCCAGCGTGTGCGTCTTCAATGGCAACAGACAATGCGCCTTGTTCCATTAATTCATCGGATAGGGCTTCGGCAACGCTTTGGGCAACTGGAATACTGGCTTGTAAATAAGACATCTGGGAAAAACAATGAATAGAATAAAGGCGCGAGTTTAACACTAATTGGCATGGGTTTAAATGGATTGTGCGTAAAAGCGGTGATTTTGTCGCAAAATTCAATTTTCAGGCTGCCTGAAAAGCGGCAAAATCCATCTTTTTCATTGAAACTACTTGCAATTTCTGGGGCGCGTGTTTAAAATGGCGCGTTTTACAAATCTATATTTTCCCAATCAGGAGTATTATTCATGGCAAATAGCGCACAAGCACGCAAACGCGCCCGTCAATCTTTGAAAGCTCGCGCTCACAACGCTAGCTTGCGTACCGCATTTCGCACCGCAGTGAAAAAAGTGTTGAAAGCTGTTGAAGCGGGCGACAAAGCAGCCGCTCAAGCATCTTTCCAAGAAAACACCAAAATCATTGACCGTATCGCCGACAAAGGCGTGTTCCACAAAAATAAAGCAGCACGTCATAAAAGCCGTTTGTCTGCTAAAATCAAAGCAATGGCTTAATATTGATTTGATGACACGCTGATTATCAAGATACAAAAACCTGTTGTCTGTTGGAGATAACAGGTTTTTTGTTTCAGGCTGCCTTACACTACACGATAACTACATGTAGGGTGCGTATTACGCACCGAAATTCCACGTTATTTGAATTATTTGGAGGGTGGTATGCACCCTACATTTTTAGTGTTTGTAAAAATTGTCGTGTAATGTAAGGCAGCCTGAAACAAAAAAGCTGCCTAAAATAACCAAATTTGATTAAAATAAGTAAAAATAGCCTATTTAAATTGATAACTATATGATGATGAAACCTTTTTTAATCACGCTTGCCAGCGCATTGCTGTTGAGCGCGTGTTTTGAAGTGCCTGTGGAACAAGACCGTGAACCACCCAAAACCACTAGCGTAGATACCTTGTCTGCCGAACAAGTGATGCAGGAGCATTCGCCCGAATTTTTGCAATACGAACCTTTGGCAAACACAAAAACACGTTTTTTTGATGCCAATGGTCGCATTACAGAAAAAGAAAGCAAAGGCGGTTTTTATCGCAAAGTATTGGGTAAAACGCCACATAATCGTTTGGTTTTACAAGATTTTTATCAGGATACAGACAAACCATACACTTTGCCATTTGTGGCTGTTGTGGAGCCGCAATTGAAAATTTTTCATGGCGCAGGCATTCGGGATAGCCGCACGGTGTGGCTGAAACCCGATGGCTCATTATTGCGCGTGTCTGAATTTAAGGGCGGTAAAGCGATTGGCGAAACATGGTTTTTTGAACGCAATAAGGCATTTGCCTATATTAAATTATTGAGGGAAAAACCTAAATTGTCTGATAGGGTAGATGTGGCTGCGGCAAGTGCAGCCAGCGCGGTAGCGGCAAGCACACCTAAACCCGATGGCAAAACCAAACCTGTGAAAACCACAAAAGTTCCCCAAAAGAAAAAAGAACTTGAAAAAGAAGATACGACACCGATTGTGGATGAAGTGGATACGTCCATGAGTCGCGGCGCAGCGTTAATGCGCTTTTTCTATCCGAATGGGGTGCTGATGGCGGAAATTGAAACCGATGGCAATCAGCAAAATAAAGTCATTTTGTTTTATCCAAACGGCGGCACCATGCTGCAAATTGAAGACAATGGCTCGCAATCTTCGCGTACCGCGTGGGATGCGAAAGGCGGCAAAGTCGTGCCTGCGGAAGTATCCATTGAAGCCGATGTGTTGGCGTTACGGATTGAGCATGGCTTGAATTTGATGGGGCGTAACAAGGGGGCGTTGGCGGATTTATTGATGAGTCGCTGATTTTTCAGGCTGCCTGAAACGCGCAAAAGCTGGCTTGTTTGTCTAAAAATAAGTAAATTTAATGGATAAACAGGGGTTTATATTGCATAATTTATTTTTTAATTGGAAATACATTCATCATGATGAAACGTAAAACTTTGATTCGTACACTGATTCCTGCTGTGGCGGCTGTGTTAATTGCCTGCAATGGTGCACCTACCAATAATGCACAAGCAGCTACTACCAGCGAAAAAAACGTTGCTACTCCAGTTGTGGCAACGGTTGCCAAAGATGTGCCTGCTGATGTGGCAAAAACCATTACCGCGACTTTGGAAAAAAATTATGCGGCACAACAATTGAAAGTATTGAGTATTAATACCACGCCAATCAATGGTTTATTTGAAGTAGTAGTGAGTGGCAAACAGATTACCTACACAGACGCAACTGGTGAATTTATGCTGGTGGGCGATTTGATTGCCACCAAAGAAGGGCGCAGCTTGACCGAAGAACGTAAAACTGTATTAAATGCTATTGATTTCAATGCGTTGCCATTTGATAAAGCCATTAAAGAAGTACGTGGCAATGGCAGTCTGAAGCTAGCAGTATTTTCCGATCCTGATTGTCCATATTGTAAACGTTTGGAACGCGAATTGGCAAAAATGACCAATATCACGATTTATACTTTCTTAATGCCTATTCCCTCATTGCACCCAGATGGACATCGCAAAGCGGTACAAATTTGGTGTCAAGCCGACCGTACGAAAGCGTGGACATCATGGATGCGTGAAGGCAAAATGGGTGCGAAAGTCGCTGAATGTGCCAACCCTGTGAAGGAAACCACAACATTGGGCGAAAGTTTCGGCTTTAATGGGACACCAACTTTGGTGTTCCCAAATGGCAAATCGCAAGCGGGCTATGTGCCACAGCCGCATTTGGAAGAAATTATTAAACAGCAACAAAAATAATCATTTAGGCAGCCTGAAACTGTTTTCAGGCTGCCTTGATTATTGAAAATTAGTAGGGGGAAATGGCTACTGTTTCGCCACTTGCCGCGCTTAATGCTTCGTTTAACACGTCAAAAAATTCGCGTTGTTCGCGGGTGGAAAACCACACGCCGTCTTTTTCCGCGAAATGGTAGCCGCCACTTTTGGCGGCAATCCACAATTCTTGATTGGGTGTGTGGCGATTGACGATGATTTGTACGCCATTGTCGGCTTCAATGGTCAGCACATTGCCTGCTGGTACGCAATCAAAATCGTATGCTTCCAAAGCGTCTTCAATGTGGGCAAAAAGTGCGTCTGAATGTTGCAAAAATTCTGTTTCGGTCATGGTTTTGTTCCTAAATTATTGTAAAATGTGGCGCGTATTGTGCCATATTTTTCAGGCAGCCTGAAAGAAAGTTTCTGATGAAAAAATTTATTTTATTAAGCAGTTTGTGCATTCTGTCGGCATGCGGCTACAAGGGCGATTTGTATTTGCCGAAAGAAGACGATAAAAACCAATTTGGTGTGATTCAAACAGGTTTGGAATTTAGCCCGCCATCGCGCACGGCGAGTGAAGTGCTTGCGCCGCAAGAATAATATTCAGGCTGCCTGAAAAAAATTTAACCCATTTATTTTATTAAAAAATTAGAGAATATCATGAGCAAACTTTGCGAAAACATCGCCTATACCCACCTTGCCGAGCGTTTCGGTACGCCCCTTTATGTGTACAGCGAACAGGCTTTGACCAACGCGTATCAAAATTATGTGAACGCGTTTGCAGGCTGCCAACCTTTGATTTGCTACGCGGTAAAAGCGAACAGCAATTTGAGTATTATCCAACATTTCGCGCAATTAGGTTGCGGTTTTGACACGGTGTCGGGCGGCGAAATTGCGCGTGTGTTGGCGGCTGGCGGTACGGCGGACAAGATTATTTTTTCGGGCGTGGGCAAAAGCATTCAGGAAATCGCGTTTGCCTTGAATGCTGGGATTAAATGTTTCAATGTGGAAAGTTTGCCCGAACTTGACCGCATTAATCAAGTGGCTGAAATGATGGGACAAATCGCCCCCATTTCGCTACGCATTAACCCCGATGTGGACGCGAAAACCCACCCATACATTTCCACAGGTTTGAAAGCGAATAAATTTGGCATTGCGATGGCGGACGCGGAACGTGCGTATCAATACGCGGCGGCGTTGCCGAATTTGCAAATTATTGGCATTGATTGCCACATTGGTTCACAACTGCTTGATTTATCGCCACTTGTGGAAGCGTGTGAACGCATGTTGGCGTTGGCGGACAAATTGGCGGTGCAAGGCATTGCTTTGCAACACATTGACTTGGGCGGCGGCGTGGGCATTGCCTACCAAAATGAGCAAGCCCCTGATTTAACAGCATATGCGGCGGCGGTGGCGCAAATGTTGGCGGGGCGCAATTTGCGTTTGGTGTTGGAACCAGGGCGCAGTTTGGTGGGCAATGCGGGGACTTTGCTCACGCGCGTGGAATTTGTGAAACAGGGCGAAGAGAAAAATTTTGTCATTGTGGACGCGGCGATGAATGATTTATTACGCCCTGCCTTGTATCAAGCCTATCATCATATTGAAAATGCAGAAGAAAATGGGCAGCCTGAAATGGTTGCCGACATTGTCGGACCGATTTGCGAAACGGGTGATTTTTTTGCGCAAAACCGTGAAATTGCGGCGGCAGCTGGCGATTTATTGCTGGTGCGCAGCGCGGGCGCGTATGGCGCGAGTATGGCGAGCAATTACAATACGCGTTGTCGGGCGGCGGAAGTGTTGGTATCGGGCGACACGGTGCGCGAAATCCGCCAGCGCGAAACTTTTGATGATTTGATTCGGCATGAATTGGCGTGTTTGGGGTAAATATTTTCAGGCTGCCTTTATTTAAAAAATGTAGGGTGCGTACCACGCACCAAATTTGCTAACAGGCAGCCTGAAAGTAGGGCAGGGGACAATTTATTGCACCACATCATCGTAAACAATTGATAGGAAATCAAAAATGCCCAGTATTACCGTGAGACAATTGTATCAAGACAATCAACACAAACTGCAAATGAATTGGACAGCAGGCACGGCAGGCAGCGATAACCGCATTGTGGCGGGCGCGGATAAACACGCCCTTGCGCTGGTGGGGCATTTGAATTTTATTCATCACAATCAAATTCAAGTGTTGGGCGTGGCGGAAGTGGATTATTTGCTGAAATTGGAGCAGTCGGAGCATGTGTCTAATTTAGCACAATTATTTGATTTTCCGATTGTTTTAATAATCGTGGCGAATGATTTGGCTGTGCCCAACACCTTGCGCGATTATTGCCACACGCACAATGTGCCTTTGCTCACGTCCAAATTGGAAAGCCCTTATTTAATGGACGTTTTGCGGATTTATTTGCAAAAAATGCTGGCGGTTTCCACCATCAAACACGGCGTATTTTTAGACGTATTTGAAATTGGCGTGTTGCTGATTGGCGAATCGGGCTTGGGCAAAAGCGAATTGGCGTTGGAATTGATTTCACGCGGACACAGCTTGGTTGCCGATGACGCGGTCGAATTGCACCGCACCGCCCCCGAAGTATTGGAAGGGCGTTGCCCGCCGATTTTGCGCGATTTTTTGGAAGTGCGCGGCTTGGGCGTGTTGAATATTCGCCACATGTTTGGCGAAACGTCTATTCGCCCCAAAAAACAACTTAAATTAATCATCAACTTAATCCCCGCCAACGATGAATACATGAAACAATTAGACCGCTTAAGCATACGCAGCGAAACCGAAAGCATTTTGAATGTGGCGATTCGCAAAGTCGTGTTGCCAGTGGCGGCGGGGCGAAATTTGGCGGTTTTGGTGGAAGCGGCGGTGCGCAATTATATTTTGCAATTGCGCGGCAAAGACAGTACCAAAGAATTTTTAGAGAGACATCAAGAGGTTATGAAAGCCGAAAGTTTGAATCAGGAAGACACCGACCACGAAAGCGATGATTAATCTCATGATTTCAGGCTGCCTTATTTTTAGGCAGCCTGAAAATTTTTTCATTTTTTAAATTTCAGTATTGACAGAAATTTGAAAAATGCCTAAACTGCATACCAACAACAATAAGAATGGATAAAAACCATGAAACTCAATCCCACTACCGAAAAATTCGTCCTGCATTGGGGCGAAATGGGCGCAAAATGGGGCGTTAATCGCACCGTTTCCCAAATTCACGCGCTTTTGTACATTTTGGGCAAGCCGATGAATGCCGATGAAATTTGCGAAACTTTGGGTGTGGCACGTTCCAATGTTTCCACCAGCCTGAAAGAATTGCAAAATTTGCAACTGGTTCAAATCACACATATTTTAGGCGACAGGCGCGATTATTTTACCACTTATGACGATGTGTGGACAATGTTCCGCATTATCGTGGAACACCGCCAACGCCGTGAAATTGAACCCACTTTGCAATTTCTGCACCAGCTTATGCAAGAACCCGAATTTGCCAACGAAAACGATGCCGTGAAAAAACGCATTTCCCAAACCCATGAATTTATTGCAACTTTAACCAGTTGGACAAACGAAATGCTGAAACTTTCTACCGCAACCATGGCGAAAGTATTGAAATTGGGCGCGAGTATTCAGAAATTATTGCGTTAAAAGTAATGACAAATTGGAAATCGGAGTAACAAAATGCACATACAAAGAAACTCCCTAAAAATAAGAAAATATATTGAATCAAATCAATATTTTCAGTTGCAAGAAAATCAATTATCCAAAACTTATATTTATAAAATTGGTCGTATAAATTGTGCTCCGAAAGATATTTTGGAGAGAATTTGGGAATTGGAGGCTTTGGAGAAAGATGGATTTGTGTATTTGGGTGAAAAGAACTGGTTGCAAGACTGTTTGAAAGAACGGAGCTTTATTAATTTAGAGGATAAGAATTCGCAACAAGACTGTCTAGCAATTCATTATGAATATCCAGCTTTTTGTTATCCAACTTATGATAAATGGATTATTGATTATTTAGCCAAATATCTTAATATCCAATTTGTCAAAACAGAGAATAATGATATTATTGACTACTATTATATAACTAATAGAGATATTGTGTCTTATAAAGGCACATTAAATTTAACGCCTGAATTATTTTTGAATTTTAGTCAATTAAATAACCAATCTTATCAATTTACTGACGAATTGGATTTGTATTTATTAGGAAATCATCAGGGCGTATTTCCAAACTCTATTTGTAAACTATTTGAAGTATTACATAACTTGGAATATTACATAACCATGTTACCTGAATTATTTGGGGTTGGTGTGGATGATGACCCACTAAGCATAGATTCACTCGTTTTTGATAACTTGATGAGTTCAGAAGAGTTTATGATTAATACTTTTTCTGTGTATGGTGCAGATTTGGATTATTTTTTTGTTGGTAACAAATTTCGTGGTTGTTAATAATTGTTTTTTAAATAATCATCATTATTTCAGGCAGCCTGAAATCTAGCTGTCTGAAAATAAAATCCGCAAAATTTTTTAACTGTTAATTTCTGTTTTGACAGAAATTTTGGTAATTTAAAATGAAAACGTATTTGGCTTATTCATTGGCTTTTTTGTGGCTGTGGAGTGGCATTCAACCCATTCTTTTTGCACCTGAATGGTCATTGCACTTATTGGCACAAGTGGGCATTCCACCCGATTGGCAAAAAAGCGTGTTTTATTTTTCATCGTGTTTGGACGTGGTTTTGGCAATCGCTTATTTGACCCAATTAAAAAACAAACCTTTGTTTTATTTGTTTCAATTTGCAACCGTGTTGGCGTACAGCGTGATTATTGCGTTCAGGCTGCCTGAAATGTGGTTGCACCCATTTGCACCTTTAATCAAAAATATGCCGATTTTGGCGATTTTATTCTTTCTGTTTCAACAGAAAAAACAGGAGTTAAAAAAATGAATACTTACTTAATCGTCAAAACCTTGCACATCATTTCATCGGTTTTGATGGTGGGAACGGGCTTTGGCACAGCATTTTACCTGTTTTGGGCAAACCGAAGTGGCTCGGTGGCGGCGCAAGCGGTGGTTGCCAAATGGGTGATGAAAGCGGATTGGTGGTTTACCACGCCTGCGGTGATTTTTCAGCCTTTGTCGGGATTGTGGCTTTTAAATCAGTTGGGTATGCCCTTTACTTGGGACGGCGCGTGGCTGTGGGTTAAATGGACTTTGGCTTTGTATGCGCTGGCTGGGGTGTGTTGGCTGCCTGTGGTTTGGTTGCAAATCAAAATGGCAAAAATGGCGCAAGTGGCTTATGCAAAAGGGGAAAATGTGTTACCGACTGAATACAAGCGTTATCAAATGGCTTGGGAATGGCTGGGTTATCCTGCGTTTTGTGCGATGGTGGCGGTGTTTTTTCTGATGGTTCTGAAACCGATGTAAGCCGAATTGCCCGATATTTTCCGATTTTTTGGTGCGTGATACGCACCCTACAAACCCATTTTCAGGCTGCCTGAAAATTCAAAAACAAGGATAAACCCATGAAACCCCATCAATTTTTCTACGATTCCGAATGTCCACTCTGTGTGCGTGCTGTGAGTTTGCGTATGCAAAGCGCGAATGCCGACCACGTCCAGCCATTGAGCGTGCAAGGCAATGAAAATTTGCTTTTGCAACATGGTATTACGCCACAACAAGCCATGCGCGATTTGTACGCCATTGGCAACGATGGCATGGTGTTGAACGGCATGCCCGCGCTGCGCCTGATTTACAGCGAAACGTTGGCGTGGGTGCGCTTGTCAAAATTGCCGATTTTGCGCCAGTTGAGCGATTGGGGCTATCCGCATATTGCGCGAAATCGCTACAAAATCCCGCGTTGGCTGTTGCGGCGACCCGATTGCGAAAGCGGAACGTGTTACCGCAAATGATTTCAGGCTGCCTGAAACCCTAGCGGATGGCAATAAAAAATCAAATTTATCATAATAAAACAAGGAATTAAAATATGAAACACCAAATTTTCTACGATGCCGAATGCCCTTTGTGTGCGCGAGAAATGGCGTTGCTGAACGAAAGCCGCCGAGCTGTGGAATACGACACCGTCCCTATTCAGGGCAATGAAGACAAGCTGGCGCAACTGGGCGTGTCGGTGGCGGACGCGATGACTTATCTGCACGCGCTGGACAAAGACGGCAATTTGTTGCGCGGCATGCCTGCGGTGCGTTTGGTGCATCGCGGTTTGGACGATTGGACGATTGTCAAAATCACGCATTTGCCGATTGCCAAACAGCTTGCCGATTGGTTTTACCCAATTTTTGCGCGCAACCGTAACCGTTTCCCTACTTGGTTGATTGGTAAGCCAAAATGTGAAAATGGGGTGTGCAATGTGCCGTATCATCAGCGTAAAAAATGATTTTTAATTTTTTCAAATATTTGGGAGTTGAATTATGGACGTTTTTGAATTAATCGTGATGGCGGCAATTGCGCTGGCAGTCAGTCTGGTGTGCTGGTTTTTATTGAGTGCGCCCTTGAAAAAAACGCTGGGATTTCTGTGCGATGACGAGCGCGATGGCGTGAAAGAAGTTGCAGCGATGTTTTGGCAACGGCTGTATTTGGGGCTGACGCTGTTTTTGCCTTTGTTGTGTGTGCTGTTGTTTGTGCCGAGTTTTGCGGAAAATTTGGGGCAGACGGTTTTGTATTCGCTGCGTTGGGCGATTTTTGGCGGCGTGAGTTTGCTGTTGGTGCTGGCGTATTTGGTTCGCAAACAAATTTATCAGTTGCAAAACGGCACAGCTTTCAGGCAGCCTGAACGCAAAATCGTGGTGCAAAAAGCGGAAACAATCGCAGAATAAGCAATTGTTTTTTCAGGTAGCCTTTCAGTACACGACATTTTGTAGGTCGGGCATGAATGCCCGACCTACGGAAATGATTTTTTGTCGTGTACTGAAAGGCAGCCTGAAAAATTTTACCATTTGATTTTAAAGGATAATATAATGAATATTTTGATTTTTGGCGGACGCGGTTTCATTGGAAAACAAATTGTGCGGATTTTGCGCGAGCGCGGACATCACGTTCACATCGCCACACGGCAAGAAATTGATTTTACGAATTTAAATGAAATCAACGCGAAACAAGTTTTGCAAAATCAAGATGTGATTGTGAACGCGGTCGGTGTGATGTCGCGCCATGCCGATGTTTTGGAAACCGTCCATCATCACACGCCCGCCAAATTGGCAAAATGGGCGCATGAATTGGGCGTGAAACATTGGGTGCAACTTTCCGCTTTGGGCGCGGACGCGGCGCATGAAGTGCCGTTTGTGGGCAGCAAAGGGCGTGGCGATGTGGCGGTGTGCGCGAGCGGTTTGAGCGTGAATATTGGGCGACCGTCAGTCGTGTTCGGGCGCGGTGGCGAGAGTTGCGAAGCATTTTTGAAAATGGCGAATATGCCGATTTGGGCATTGCCGAATGGTGGCGAATTTGATTTTCAGCCCGTGCATGTGTTTGATGTGGCAGAAGGTTTGGCGAATATGGTGGACAATCCGCTTGAACATGGCGCGATTGTGAACATGACGGGCGCAACGCAACACACTTTGGCGGATTATTTGCAGACTTTGCGCCAAGTCATTCATCACAAACAGAATAAATTGACGATTATCCCCATTCCGATGGCTTTGATTGCGCCCACTTTGCCCTTAACCAATATCATCACAAATGGCTTTTTGAGTGCCAATAGCATGAAATTATTGCAACAAGGTTCATGCGCGGACAATGCGGATTTTGCCAAATTATTGGGGCGTAAACCTTTAGGGGTGCGTGAATTTATTTATTAAAGTTGGTTTTCAGGCTGCCTGTTTGATAAAAAACAGGCAGCCTGAAAATAATAATTTGTGTCATAATGCTATTTTTATGTTCAGATAAAACAAGGTTATATTATGAAAATCAAAGTTTTAATTCTTGCTACGACTTTATTGTTTGCCGCGCCCACATTCGCGCAAACGCCCAGCGATGAATCGCTTAATAAAATGATGTCGCTGATGAATATTGAACAAAGTCTCAAAGACATGGAAGCAGGCATGCCCACCGCGATTGAGCAAATGTTGCAACATTCATTAGACCAAGACCCTGATTTAAAAAAATTACCCGCCCACAAAGCGCAAAAAATCAAAGCCATCGTGCAAAAATATGTCAATGAAGCCGCACAAGAAAGCATGGGCAATGCCTTGATTCGGGCGGCGATGTTTGAATCTTTCCTGAAAATCGCCAAACGCCACTACACGCAAGCCGAAGTGGACGCCATGAATGCCTTTTTAAGCACGCCCGAAGGCGCAAGCATGACGCAAAAACAAGGCAAAGTGATGGCGGAATTTATGCCTGATTTTATGCAAACCGTTGCGCCGATTCAGGACAAGATTTTGCGCGAAAAACTGGCATTGGCGCACCAAGAAATTGAAACCGTGATTGGCAAACCCAAAGCAGCTAAAAAGAAAAAATAAGGTTTCAGGCTGCCTGACAGTACACGACAAGTTTTCCAATCGCAAAAATGTAGGGTGCACCCTACTGTTATTTTTGTCGTGTATTGTAGGCAGCCTAAAAGGAATAATTGATGCAATTTAATCAGAAAACATTGTTTTTCATCGTCTTAATCCTTGGCATCATTTTGCCAATTTTAAATTTTGAAAATTTGTCTACTTTTGTCATTATTACTTTTTATGGTTATGTATTGGCAAATTGTTTTAATTTGGAAAAGTATGCGTTTAATTGGAATTCAATTATTTCATTATGGCTTGATAGGACAGGTCTTTTTTTACTGTTGGCTATTTTACCTTTTGGAGATGCTTTTATTGCTGCCCATTGGGGGACATTTTTTGCTTTTTTATATCTATATTTCATTGCATTCATATTTAATTATGAATCTTTGAAATCGCGTTTTATGGCTATTTTTACTTTAATTGCTTGTATTCTTGCTGTTTTGCAAGCAAACAGCAATTTTGCAGAAAATCAATCCAGAATAGAAAGACATCAGGCACATCATTCGGCTTCAGGTATTATTCCTGATAATGTTACAGAAGAAGTTACGTATGGTAGTCGTGGGGCAAAAAATTATCATTATTACTTAAATATCAATAATTTGCGTTTTAATTGCGAAATGGAAATAGATGATGATATGGATAAATTATTATGCCAAGATATTTATCAATATGCAGGTAAAACAGCAGATATTTCCTATTTTTTTCAAGTTAATGAACAATTAAAGATTTTATCGGTACAAGTAGATAAGCAAGTTTTGTGGTCGCCAAAACAAACTCTAACTTTACATCAAAATAACAGAAATCGTTTTTTAGATGAATTGTTATCTGGTTTGTTGTGGATTACATTACCATTTACTTTATTGTATTTTTGGGCACGGAAAATTGTTCAGGTAGCCTGAAGCCTTTACAAAACCCCATTTTTGAACTTTTTGAAAAATAAATTTATTAAAATTCAAAATATTAAAATTTTTTAAATATTAAATTTTAGGAGTTTTACAAAGGTTTTAGCCCGAAAATATTTTCAGGCTGCCTTTGTGTTAAAATTCCCCCTTTATTTTTATTCAACGAAAGACAAATCATGAGTTTAAAATGCGGCATTGTCGGCTTACCCAATGTAGGAAAATCCACTTTATTCAACGCCTTAACCAAATCAGGCATTGAAGCAGCCAACTACCCATTCTGTACCATTGAGCCGAATGTGGGCATTGTGGAAGTCCCCGACCCACGCATGAACGAACTGGCGAAAATCGTCAATCCGCAAAAAATGCAGCCTGCGATTGTGGAATTTGTGGACATCGCAGGTTTGGTGGCGGGCGCGAGCAAAGGCGAAGGTTTGGGCAATCAGTTTTTGGCAAATATTCGTGAAACAGACGCGATTGTGAACGTAGTGCGTTGTTTTGACGATGATAATATTATCCACGTTGCAGGACGCGTTGACCCGATTGCCGATATTGAAACGATTGGCACAGAATTGGCATTGGCGGATTTGGCTAGCGTGGAAAAAGCGATTTTGCGCGAAGGCAAACGTGCCAAAGCAGGCGACAAAGACGCGCAAAAACTGGTCGCCATTTTGGAAAAACTGTTGCCGCATTTGAATGAAGGCAAGCCTGTTCGCTCTTTTGGTTTGGACAAAGAAGAAATGGCGTTGATTAAACCTTTGTTTTTATTGACGGCAAAACCTGCGATGTATGTCGGCAATGTGGCGGAAGATGGCTTTGAAAACAATCCCCATTTGGCGCGTTTGCAAGAATTAGCCGCGAAAGAAAATGCGCCTGTGGTGGCGGTGTGCGCGGCATTGGAAAGCGAAATTGCGGAATTAGATGATGCGGAAAAAGTAGAATTTTTGGCGGAAATGGGTTTGGCAGAACCGGGGTTAAACCGTTTGATTCGTGCAGGTTATGATTTGCTGGGCTTGCAAACTTATTTCACGGCGGGTGTAAAAGAAGTTCGCGCGTGGACAATCAAAAAAGGCGACACCGCCCCACAAGCGGCTGGCGTGATTCACACCGATTTTGAACGCGGTTTCATTCGTGCCCAAGTGATTGCTTATGATGATTTTATTGCGCTCGGTGGCGAAACCAAAGCCAAAGAAGCAGGCAAAATGCGTGCCGAAGGCAAAGAATACATTGTGCAAGATGGCGATGTGATTCATTTCTTATTTAATGTATAAGTTTTTTCGGTATAATTGTTTTCAGGTAGTTTGAGTTTTCAGGCTGCCTTTCAGTACACGACAAAAAAAGTACAATAAAAAAAGAAGTCCGCATCAATTCAGTGGTATCGTATTAATTTTCTCACGACTAATCCAATATGACTGAATTGAGCGAACT
>NZ_JQKH01000014.1 GCF_000745955.1 Alysiella crassa DSM 2578
TCAATTATTTCACCGAGCCAACCGCATTAAACGGCGTGATTGTAACCAATGTGTCGTATGAAGCCAGAATGCAGCCTGAAAAATGGGCAAACGCATTATTAAAAGAAGGTCAATACAAAGACTTACACAAAAATACCAGCACCAAAACCGTTACTTTAATGAAAACCAGCGACGGTTGGCGCGATGTGCGTGAATTACATCGTTAATTTTATAGTGAATTCAATTTAAACCAGTACCGCGTTGCCAGCTCCCTTATGTACTATGTGTACACGGCGGTCGCTGTCGCCTTGTCCTGATTTAAATTGAATCCACTATATTTACTATATTTTCAGGCAGCCTGAATCACACAGGCTGCCTATTTATTTGTATAATCAAAAAATTAAATAAAAATTGCGAGAAAAATCATGATAAATCAACTCACTTTAATCGGCGTGGGCTTAATTGGCGGCTCGTTCGCTTTGGATTTAAAGCAGCGCGGCTTGGTGAATACGGTGGTTGGCGTGGACGTGAACGCGCAAAATCTGCGCGACGCGCTCGCATTGGGCGTGATAGACCACGCCCACACCGAAATCAACGCGGCAAGCGTGGGCGCGGCGGATTTGGTGTTGATTGCCACACCCGTGTCCACGCTGCCTGAAATTTGCGCCGCTTTGACCGCCTATTTGTCGCCGCGCACCATCATCAGCGATGTGGGCAGCACCAAACAATCCGCACTCAACGCCTTTCGCACCCATTTGCCACAACATTTTGCCTATTGCGTGGCGGCGCACCCGATTGCGGGTTCGGAAAAAAGCGGCGCGGTGGCGGCATATACAGGTTTGTTTAAACAGAAAAAAGTCATACTCTGCCCCCACGAACAACAAGATTCAGGCAGCCTGAAAAAAGTGGAAACCCTGTGGCAAGCCATAGGCGCGGAAGTCCACGACATGAATGTGGCGGAACATGACGCGATTTTCGCCGCCGTATCGCATTTGCCCCATTTATTTGCCTTTGCCTACGTCCACCAAATGCTGGACAACCCAAAGGGGACGGAATATTTGAAATTTGCGGGTTCGGGCTTTCGTGATTTTACCCGAATTGCAGGCAGCCACCCGCAAATGTGGACAGATATTGTGTTAGAAAATAGAGATATGTTATTGAAATTATTGAGTGAGCATTTGGCACAACTCGCCTATTTGCAAACCTGTTTACACAATCAAGACGTGGAAAAATTGTATCAATATTTCGCCGAAGCCAAGCAATTACGCGAAACATGGGGACAATCGCATTAATCCTGTTATTTAATTACACGGTATTTGCGATTTTATTGCACCAAATCAAAGAAAGTTGCCGAAAACATGAATTTCTCTGTTTTCGGCAACTTTTTTATTTTATAATATCACAAATTTTTGTATATTTATAAAATTTTATGCTATAAAATTATTTTTATTTGTAAAATTCAATAATTTTGTAATCAAACTACACAATATTATAATAAATAAATTCCACATTTCATTAAACTACTTTTCAAAGTCCAAAAACCTTGTTAAACTGCACAAAAATGTAGTTAAGACCAATAAACTTGTAATTAAACTACAAAACCAATATTTTTTTATTCAACTCACTACTTTTTTATCTCAAATATAACAGGAGCAAATCATGAGCGATTTAAACGCTTTATTCCAACATATTCAGCAGCGCGATCCCAATCAACCTGAATTCCACCAAGCAGTAGAAGAAGTGTTTGGCAGCCTGCAACCTTTCTTGGCAAAAAACCCCAAATACACCCAAATAGGCTTGTTGGAGCGCATTGTTGAACCCGAGCGCGTGATTATGTTCCGCGTGTCTTGGGTGGACGATAAAGGTCAAGTGCAAGTAAATCGTGGCTACCGCGTGCAAATGAATTCGGCAATTGGTCCATACAAAGGCGGTTTGCGTTTCCACCCAACCGTGAATTTGGGCGTGTTGAAATTTTTGGCATTTGAACAAGTATTCAAAAACGCTTTGACCACTTTGCCTATGGGCGGCGGTAAAGGCGGCTCGGACTTTGACCCGAAAGGCAAATCTGATGGCGAAGTTATGCGTTTCTGCCAAGCCTTTATGAGCGAATTGTATCGCCACATCGGCGCAGACACAGACGTACCTGCTGGCGACATTGGTGTGGGTGGTCGTGAAATTGGTTTCTTGTATGGTCAATACAAAAAATTGTCTAATGAATTCACATCTGTATTGACAGGCAAAGGTTTGGTGTATGGTGGCAGCCTGATTCGCCCTGAAGCAACAGGTTATGGCACAGTTTATTTCGCCGACAGCATGTTGAAAACCAAAGGCGACAACATGGCTGGCAAACGCGTAACTATTTCAGGCAGCGGCAATGTGGCACAATATGCGGCAGAAAAATCCATTCAATTGGGCGCAAAAGTATTAACTGTGTCTGATTCTAATGGTTTTGTGAAATTCGCCGACAGCGGCATGAACGAAGCGCAATTAGCAGCATTGATTGAATTGAAAGAAGTACGCCGTGAGCGTTTGGCTGTGTATGCCAAAGAGCAAGGTTTGGAATACTTTGAAGGCAAACGTCCTTGGAGCGTGGCATGTGATGTGGCATTGCCTTGCGCGACCCAAAACGAATTGGACGAAAACGATGCGAAAACTTTGTTGGCAAACGGCGTGAAATGCGTGGCAGAAGGCGCAAATATGCCTTCAACAGCAGGCGCGGTGGAAGCATTTATCAAAGCACAAATCTTGTACGCACCTGGTAAAGCGTCTAACGCAGGCGGCGTGGCAACGTCTGGTTTGGAAATGAGCCAAAATGCGATTCGTTTGTCTTGGTCTCGTGAAGAAGTGGACACACGTTTGTTCAACATCATGGCAGATATTCACGAAAACTGTGTGGCAAATGGCACAGAAAATGGTTTCACCAACTATGTAAACGGTGCAAATATCGCTGGCTTCAAGAAAGTGGCAGACGCGATGTTGGCGCAAGGCGTGGTGTAATCGCGTAAATTGAAATTCAGGCAGCCTGAAAGGTTTTCAGGCTGCCTGTTATTTTGGTTTCAAATTTCAGTACACGATAATTTTTACAAACGCCTAAAAGGTAGGGGCGTACCACGCACCAAATCATTCATTCAAATTACTGGATAATTCGGTGCGTGATACGCACCCTACATGAGTTTTGTCGTGTACTGAAGTTTCAAATAAAAAAGGGCAGAAATCAATCCGCCCTATTCTATTCACAGATTGCCCAATTTTCAGGCAGCCTGAAATTAAATTTTAAACAAACCCGCACCAAACGCGTGTGGACCAATATGCGCCGCCACCACAGGGCTAATCGGGTAAGATGGCAAATCGGTTAAGCCACATTGTTCCGCCAATACCCTTTGTAAACTGCGGTGCAATTCCGCGCTGCTCGTGCCTGAATACAGCGTGAACACATGGTAATGGTCGGAATAAGTCAAATCATTAATACGGTCGGCGATGGCTTGCATAACGCGGTTGGTGGAAAAAATTTTCTCTGCTACTTCGGCTTCACCTTGGCGATTTACATGAATTAAAGGTTTGATATTTAAAAAGTTTGCCAACAAACCAGATGCTCTAGACAAACGTCCATTATTGACCAAATAAGTCAAATTATCTACACCAAAATACACTTGTTGATACACGCGCAAGTGTTCCAAATGTTGCAAGGTTTTTTTCATGCTCCAGCCTTTGGCAAAACATTTTTCTGCTTCCAAAGCCATCAAGCCTTCGGTAAACGTGCCTGTGCGTGTGTCAAATACATGAATTTTCATCTGATTTTGCAATAGTGGAATAATATTGCGCACATGTTCACAGGTTTTACTCAAAGCCGAAGACATGCCAATAAACAAAACTTCTTCATAACCTTCATCCATCAAACCAAGAAAAAATTTGCGTAAATTCAATTGACTGGGTGGTGAAGTACTTGCCAACTCATTTGGATGAGACAGCAGCCAACGTTGGAAAGTCTCGCAATCCATGCTTTCGCCATCAATAAATGTGTCTGCACCCGTGCGAATATTCAATCGTAAAATACGCACACCATGCGCTTCTGGATGATAGTCCAGACCTGAAGTGGACATTGCTACGACAATACGCTTGTTTTGTTGGGATTGGGAAGTCATTACTTTACTCAAGTTTGCATAAAATAGTTAAATTATATCGTTTTTGACTGTATTTTCCAAATCTGTTTTCAGGCTGCCTGAAGATTTTTGTATTAAATTTTAATTAATTAATGGTATGCTGAAATCAATGCACACCACAGCCCATCATTTATTGCCCAATCTTGCCCCAAAAATGGTTTAAAAACTTGTTTTCCAAATATATAAATGTTAAGGTTATCAACCAAGACGCTGCATAAATCAAGTATGCACCCAGCTTCACAGGATTTTAAATGACACACGACCTTTTTCACACACCACCCACACCGCCACTTGCGGAACGCTTGCGCCCACAAAAATTACAAGATGTTGTAGGACAACAACATTTAATCGGCGAAGGGCAAGCTCTTGCGGTGGCAATCGCCAGCCAAACGCCGCACTCCATGATTTTGTGGGGTGAGACAGGCGTGGGTAAAACCACGTTGGCGCGTATCATCGCCAATAGTTTTGACGCGCAATTTATTCCGCTCTCTGCCGTGTTTTCGGGGGTGAAAGATATTCGGGAAGCGGTGTTGAAAGCAGAAATCGCATGGCAACAAGGTAAACAAACCATTGTTTTTGTTGATGAAGTCCACCGTTTCAATAAGGCGCAACAAGACGCGTTTTTGCCCCATGTGGAAAGCGGTTTAATTACCTTTATTGGCGCGACTACCGAAAATCCATCTTTTGAAGTGAACGCGGCTTTGTTGAGCCGAGCGAGTGTTTATACGCTTAAACCTTTGACGGAAAACGAGTTAGCCGAATTATGTGAACGCATTTTCAGGCTGCCTGATTATCAGGGCATTACGCTAGAAGCCACCGCCCAAACGCTGATTATCCAAGCCGCAGACGGCGATGCGCGGCGATTATTGAATTTGCTGGAACAGGTGTTGAACGCCAGCAAAGCATTGGCATTGCCCAATATCAGCCATGCGTTTGCCGCGCAAACTTTAGGTTCGCAAACACAACAACGCTTTGATAAAAATGGGGAACAATTTTTCAACCAAATTTCCGCATTACACAAATCCGTGCGCGGCTCGCACCCCAACGCCGCTTTGTATTGGCTGTGCCGTATGCTGGAAGGCGGCGCAGACCCGCGCTATTTATCGCGACGCATTGTCCGCATGGCTTGGGAAGACATTGGTTTGGCAGACCCACGCGCTTTGCAAATCGCCAATGACGCTGCCGCCACTTATGAGCGACTGGGTTCGCCCGAAGGCGAATTGGCGTTGGCACAAGCGGTGTTGTATTTAGCCACCGCCGCCAAATCCAATGCGGGCTATGTTGCCTACAATCAAATGCGCCAATTTGTGCGCGAACACGGCAGCGCGGAAGTGCCACTCCATCTGCGCAATGCGCCAACTGAATTGATGGTGGAATTAGGCTACGGGCGTGCTTACCGCTACGCCCACGATGAACCCCATGCCTACGCGGCTGGCGAAACCTATATGCCCGATGATTTACCAGAACCCAATTTTTATCAACCCACCGAGCGCGGTTTGGAACAAAAAATTGCGGAAAAATTGGCGTGGTTACGCAGTTTAGATGAAGCGGCGGAATAAAATTCAGGCAGCCTGAAAACATTTTCAGGCTGCCTGAAAAAATCACAACGCCTTAAACGCGTCCACAAACACTTCCGCGCGATGAGCATAACCCTTAAACATATCAAAACTCGCACACGCAGGACTTAACAACACAATCTCGCCCGACTGCGCCGCCGCAAACGCCTGTTGCACCGCTTGCGGCAAAGTGTCGCAAAACACCAAATCCACGCCACAGCCGTCCAAATCACGCGCAATTTTTGGCGCGTCCACGCCAATCAAAAACACCGCGCCCGCCTTGTCGCGCAACACATCGCGCAAAGGCGTGAAATCCTGCCCCTTGCCCATGCCGCCCGCAATCAGCCAAATTTTTTCGCGCAAACCCGCAATCGCCGCCACCGTTGCGCCCACATTCGTGCCTTTACTGTCGTCAATAAAAATCACGCCGTCTTTCTCACCCACTTTTTCCACGCGGTGCGGCAAACCTTTGAATGTTTTCACATTTTCCAATAAAACTTCACGCGCCAAACCAATGCTTTCACACAAAGCCAATGCCGCCAACACATTCGCCGTATTGTGGCTGCCCTGCAAAGGAATATCATGTTCCTGCATTAAATCAACGCCTTCACATTTCAGGCTGCCTGAAACCGTGTCCAAATAATAATTTGTTGATCTATTTAATGAAAAATATTTTACCGTCCGATGTTCACGTTTCATCGCGCTGCAAAACACATCGTCCGCATTCAACACCTGCACCGTTTTTCCATTGAAAATCATGTCTTTGGCGCGCGCATAATCCAACAAATCATCGTATCTATCCAAATGGTCTTCCGACACATTCAAACACGCCGCCGCGTCCGCATTCAAATCATCTGTGGTTTCCAATTGAAAACTGGACAATTCCAACACCCACACGTCCGCCGCCTTACCGCCACGTGCCAACCATGCTTCCAACACAGGTGTGCCGATATTGCCCGCCACCACCGTGTCCAAACCTGCGCGTTCACATAAATGCCCCACCAAACTCGTGGTAGTCGTTTTGCCATTACTGCCCGTGATGGCGATGATTTTATCCGATTGATTTTTCAGAATATCCGCCAAAATCGCCACATCGCCGACCACTTTGCCGCCGCGTTCTTCAAATGCACGGATTTCAGGCAGCCTGCGCGTAATCCCCGGACTTAATACCAGCACATCATAGCCCAGCAAAGCGTCTTTCAGGCTGCCTGAAAAAATGGGAAATTGGGGGAATTTATCTTTTAAATCAGCGCATTGATTATCCGAAACATTCGCGTCATAAGCCGCCGCGTCCACGCCAATATGCGCACAATACGCCAACACCGACACGCCCGTGCCGCCCAATCCTGCCACCAATACTTTTTTGTTTTGTAACATAATTTTGTCCGCTTATTTAAAAAACACAATCAACTGTTTATTTTTGAAAACTCTTGAATTCATACGAAATCACACCCGTTTCGCTGGGCAATTCATCTTCTTCAGGCAACACATTTTGTGTGGGTTGTGTGCTTTCAGGCTGCCTGAAAATCGGTTCACGCTCAATTGGCGGATTATCCGATGGTTCTAAATCCAATTTTTCCAATTTCAATTCGCTCACAGGCTCAATTTTCACCGCTTCAACAGGTTTCGGAATAGACAAATCCATGTTTGCGGTCGGGTCGGCAAAATCAGGCGGCGGTGCATGAATATTCTGTGCCACCGTGCTGGCAAAATCATTGGCAGGCAAAGGGTTAGCGTCTGCCACGCTCCAATCGTTGCCTGTTTGTTTCAAATACGCGCCCTGCCCTATTTGCGGATATTCCGTGTTGATGTTTGCCGAGTCGCTCACCGAAATAATCTGCGCCAACACGCGCCGCGATTTCGCCAAACGCACCATTTCACTCTGCCACGATGCACCTACCACAGGCACATCTATTACCATTTCCCCTTGCGGTTCAAGGGCTTGAGCCAAAGAAATCGGAATGCCCACCGCACTCGCCACAGGCTCTTTTTCATCGTCCAAAAACAGCGACACACTCACCGCCACCGCATTCACCGTTAATAAACCATTGTTTTCCAATGCAATCTTAATACGCGGCTGACTATTGTAATACGCAAATTCGCCTGCCTTAATCCGCACATCATCGCCCACCCGCCCCACTTCATTACCGAAACTGCGCTCAATCGGCAAAGCACGTTTTTCGGGCAATTTAATTGTTTGGTCAAATTTGGAAAAATCCAAATCATTGTTTTTATTAAAATTATTTTTTTGAATACCCGATGCGCTGCGTTCCGCTTCCGAAATAAAATTGTAACCAAAATAAGCCGTTACCAAAAAAAGCAGCAGAAAAATGCCCAATACAGTGATTTTAAAATTAGATTTAGGGTTGAAATCGTCCGCCATTGCCAATCCAATCGTGAATGAATATGTGGAGAAAACAGCATTTTAGCAAATGGGGCAATTTTCAGGCAGCCTGAAAAAGGAAAAAGTAAGTGAAGGTGGGTTTTTAGAGATTTTTGGATAAACTATATTTTCATAATCAATTGGTTAGATAACAACAACTCACACCAAAGGATAGGCAATTTCCCGAAAAATGCGCTTAATCGGTTCGCGGTCGGTGGGTTGGCGAATGATGTGGCGACCGTGTTCATCGTCTATCAAATCGCCGTACACGCCGCTCAAAGCGCAAGCGCGATTCCAGTCTTCTGCGTGGGTGTCGCGGTAATCCAAACACACGTTTTGGGTGCGCGCCAATTGTTGCATAAACACTTGCAGGCTGCGTCCATTGCCTTCGGCGAATGGGTGTAAGTGGTTGGCTTTGATGAAAATTTCGGTTAATTTTTTGACTTTATCATCAAAAGATAAATCGGTTTGCGTCCGAAATTCAGCAATCTCTTGCGCCAATTTTGTCCAGCCCGACTGAATTTTGTCAGGCGAAGCAAACACGGAAATCTGCCCATTCGCCATGTATTTATTCAAATGCACGGTGCGAATTTTGCCCGCCCAATCATACATATCCTGAAATAAATGTTGATGAATGGCTTGCAAATGCGACAAATCATAGCTTTGCCATTTATCCAAAATATGCTCGGTCAGCATTTCCGCCATACGCCGCGAAGTGAACGCGTATTCAATCAAATCCACTTCTTGTTGATTATTCAAATGAAATTTATTGTATGGCACACCATTTTCATCGCGGTATGGGTTTACCTTGTCCATGTCCGTGTTTCCACAAAACCGACCAAACTGCGGTGCTGCTCAATATACAGCCGCATTTCGTCAATCGCCTGTGCATTGGACACGCGCCCCGACAGCACGGCTAAATCAATTTTCTGTGTTTGTTCAGTGGGTTGAAAGCTCTCCAGCGCGAAAATTGCATCGCGTTGGGCATAAAAATGATGTGTATTCATGGCGTTTTTCTTCTTAAAAGCGGGCATGATTATAATGGTTTTGCCCTACATTTTTTAACGCAATGCAGACAAAATTTGGCAATGCGCTGATTTTTGAGTGAATTCAAATTGCAAAAAATTGGCGCAATTTTGCCACATTTTTTTATTTTAAATAAAATCAAAAGTTTGATTATTTTTAATAAAATTCAAATGGTTAGATTTAAGAGATTGAAAATTCAGGCAGCCTGAATGCGATAGAACAAAAATAAAAGTTTGCCTACGGCGTGCGCTCTATCGCCGCGCGGCGACTTACTTTTTGGAAAAGTAAGCCAAACAAAAAAACAATTTAAATTCAAATGGTTTGAAATTTTCAGGCTGCCTGAATTATTTTATGTTTTATTTTTGTGAATGAAATGGTTGGGATTTTGTATTTGGTTTACTTGAAAAATAAGGCGTAGGGTGCGTACCACGCACCCTACATAAATTGTGCCGTGTATGGTAAGGCAGCCTGAAAACAAAAAGGGCGGATAAATCCATCCGCCCTCTAACTCACTCATTTACATACTCATACCAGCCCACTTCATCAAATAAACGCACAATATCCAAACCCTCACGCGCATCCACAATCCGCACGATTGAGCCATTTCGCGCCGCCAACGCGGTTTTGATTTCGGGCGTGGGCAAATCCAATGCTACCATATGACTCACAAATGGCTGCTGCTGCGGATTGTCCGACACGCGCATCACATTGCTCAATTGTTCGGCAAAACCTGCGAGCAAATGGTCGCGGTGAACAACCGCGTGTATGCCCGCCGCCGCCATCGCCAATAATGCCGACAACGCCGTCTCCAACGAACCGCCGTAAATCCACACATGGCGTGGACTGCGCCACGTCATTTTGTGTTGATAGCCGCGACACGCTGGCAAACTGGCTTCCGCCAAACGCAGCGTATGCAAACGCACTTGCGCCGCCTGCCCCGCCAAACGCACCCGCGCATCGTGTTCAAAATGGCATTGGGCAATCAAAGTTTCCACCGTTTGCACAGATTTTTCATTGGCAACGGCTTCGCTACGCAAATGTGGAATGCGCCATGCGCCGTGTCCCAAACTTTGCGCGTAAAAATAGCCCCCCATTTGTGCGCCCGAACCCGAAAAACCACGTCCACCAAACGGTCGGCTGCCTGCGGCTGGCGACAAAATGCTGCTGTTTAGGAAAATATTGGCGGCTTCCATGCGATTGGCGGCGTATTCGCGTATTTCACGAATATGGCTATGCACGGCAAGGCTTAAGGCATAACCTTTGCCGTTGATTTGGTCTATCATGCGCCCCAAATCTTCGCTGCGGTAGCGGTAAATATGCAAAACGGGGGCAAACATATCGTGTTGCAATTGCTCCAAACCTTTGATTTCCACCAAAGTCGGTGGCACAAACAAACCTGTGCCATTGTGGTTTTCAGGCAGCCTTGACTGGTAACAAAAATGCCCCAATGCCGCCATTTTTTGAATATACACACAGGCTTGTTCATAGCTTTCTTCGTCTATCATCGCACCGACATCGCTGGCGAGTTCCATTGGGTTGCCGACAATCAACTCGTCCATCAAACTTTGTAAGCGATGAATGATGGTGTCGGCTAACTCATTGGGTACGCAAACCAATTTGAGCGCATTACCCGTTGTTCCCGTACTCAAAAAGGCAGCCTGAAGAATATCGGCGCACACTTTTTCAGGCTGCACCGATAAATCAGCAATCAATACATTTTGTCCGCCCGTAGATGTGGATAAAGCGGGCAAATCCATGCGTTGCGCCAAAGTATGATTAATCAATTTGGCGGTTTCTGTTTTGCCTGTGAACAACACGCCATTAATGCGGCGGTCGTATGCCAATTCATGCGCTACATCGCCGCCGCCAAGCAATAATTGCGCCGCAGGACAAGGAATTCCCGTGTCGTGCAATAATTTAATCGCCCGATACGCAGTCAAACACGCCTGTTCCGCAGGTTTCACAATCACAATATTGCCCACCGCCAACGCCGCAATCGTCTGCCCCACCAAAGCCGCCAACGGCGAATCCCACGCGCCAATCACCGCTACCGTTCCCAAAGGCGGGCGTTCCGCACAAATCGTTTCTGCCTGCCGCGCATAATAGCGACAGTAATCCACCGTTTGACGCACTTCCGACACCGCCGCAGACAGCGTTTTACCTGTTTCACGCACAATTAACGCCATCAATTCGGGCAACGCCAATTCCAACGCATCCGCGTAAGCATACAAACGCTCTGCTCGTTTTTCGGGCGACACAGACTGCCAACGGCTTTCCACAGCTTTTGCCGCACCCACTGTATTGTGTACAAATCGCTTATTGGTAAACGAAGTCGCGCCCACCACATCGCCATAATCGGCGGGATTTTGCACAAAATGCGGTTCTTCGCTGGGCGTGTTCATCGCCAATAGGGAGACAGCCTGAAAACCGTGTTCCTGCGCCGCATTCATGCGTTCTTGCAAACGCTCTAATACCAAATAATCATTTAAATCCAAACCGATGGCATTCAAACGACCTTCATTCAAAAACAAATAACGCGGCAAATCCACATCGGGATTCGGTGCGCCCTGCGTTTCCAACGCCACGTCCAAAGGACAACGCGCCAAATCCGCCAACGCCACCGCCGAATCCGCCACATCACACACAAATTCCCCCGCCGAACCGTGCGCCTGCAAACGCGCCGCCACATACGGCAACCACGTTTCCATTTCCCCCACAGGCACGGTCAAACGGCAAGCGCGTTCCAATTTTTTGCGCCCCACCACTTGTTCATACAATAAATCGTCTTCGCCAAAGGCAGCCTGAAACTCAAAGGTTTTCGCTTGCCCCATCGCGTGAATCGCCGCCACCAAATACGCGTCATGCGTGGCAAATTGTGGATACATCACTTCCGCTTGTTGCAACAACATCCGCGCACACGCCAAATACGCAATACGCATATAATCACGGCGCGTGTACACAGGATAACCATTCAAACCCAATTGTTGCGCACGGCGGATTTCTTCTTCCCAATCAACGCCTTCAATCAAGCGCACCATCAGCCGCTTTTTGTAACCATACGCCAAAGAATTCAAATATTCCAACACAAAAGGCGCAGATTTATGCTGCGCTTGCACGGTAAAACCCATGCCGTGATAATCCACCAAACGCGGCTCGCTCACCAATTGCTCAAAAATATCCAATGATAATTCAAGGTGTTCCGAATACTCCGAGTCCAAACACAGGGGAATGTGATAATCCTTGCCCAATTGAAATAATTTTTTCAATTTGGGCAATAATTCCGTCATCACCCGCCCTTTTTGCGCGTACTCAAAACGCGGAAACAGAGCCGACAATTTAATCAACAAACCATTCGCCAGCAAAACGCCCACCTTGCCAGCCGCCCGACCCAACGCATACACCGCATTCACATAAGTTTGAAAATTCTGTTCCGCTTCTTCTTGCGTGTGCGCTGATTGGCAAAGCAATTGATATTGCACGGTAAAACCTGATTTTTCCCATTTGCGCGATACTTTAATCGCTTCTTCTAATTTATCATGAAAAACAAGGTGTTCGTGTAATAATTGAATGGATTGTTCCGTGCGTTTTGCCGCCAAACGCAAAGAGGCAGCCTGCGTTTGCACGTCTGCATTGGCGTCAATTTCAATGCTGTTGCGCCGCCAAACCGCCATGTTTTCCAACATAGATTGACTGTATTTCCAATAATCTGCCCAATCCGCTACCGCCAAACGCTCTTGTAAAAATGCCAAGGCAGTCGCTTCATCACGCAAATGTGGCAAAATTTGAATCGCCTGAATAAAGCCCGCCGCCCCCGCATCACGCGTAGAAAATTGGCGCAATAATGCCGCCGCGCCATTGGCTTTATCGGTTTTATGGCGGATTTTTTCGGCTAATTTGAACGCCACCGTTTGAGCCTGTTCACGCTCGGCGGCGGTCAGTGTGCCGCGCTCAAACACATCGGCAACCGCTTGAGCTTCATCGCGGCGACACGCAGACGCAATGGCACGGCGCAGAGAATTTTGCTGGGATTGGGTGAGCTGAAACATGGAGCGTTCCTGTGTAAAATCGGGTGAAAATCGGGGCGAATATTAGCGTAAATTGGGGGGCTTGGCTAACAGAATTTGTGCGATGTGATGGGTTTGCAACACGAAACCGTGTTTGGTTTCAGGCTGCCTTCGCTACCCTACAAAAATGAGACTGCCTAAAAAATAACCATTGCCGTAGGGTGCGCCGTGCGCACCAAGCGATTGAACAATAAAATTTAATGGGGTGCTGTGTTTGGTGCGCACGGCGCACCCTACATATTATTTATCCATACCCAAAGGCAGCCTGAAAAAACAAAACCGCCATTTGAATTTATCAAATAGCGGTTTTATGCAATCAAATGAATTGATTAGCGTTTTTTACCTGTAACGGTTGCCACAGCCAAATTGCTGTTGCGTTTCAAAGCAATGCTTTGTACACCAGCAGGATAAGACAAATCAGTCAAATGCAAGATGTCGCCAGCCACTACTTTTTCGCAGTCCAATTCCAAAGCGGCAGGAATATTTTTTGGGTCAACCAAGCAGTCAGCCACAGTTACCAACAAAGACACGCGACCAGATTGCAATTTCACCGCGTGAGATTTTTCTGCGTTCACGATGTGGATAGGCAATTTGATGCGCACAGGTTGGTTCACATCAATTGCTTGGAAGTCAATGTGGGTTACTTGGCGTTTTACGGGGTGCATTTGGTAATCGCGTACAATCACGTCTTGCTCTTTACCATCAATGCTCAATTTCAACACTTGCGTGAAGAAAGATTCTTTTTGCAATGCGTAGAACATTTCTTTGTGATCTACAGCAATCGCTTTGGTTTCACCCAAACCGTATACCACGGCAGGCACTTTGTTGTCATGACGCAGGCGGCGGCTCGCACCAGTACCTTGCTCTGAACGAATGGTTGCTTGAATAACAGTCATGTTAATTCCTTAAAATAATCAAAGGGTTTATTAAAAAATACATTGCTACCGAGCTGCGACCAACTCTGCAATGCAATAAACAGGCAGCCTGAAACCCTTTCAGGCTGCCTGAAATTCAAAACGGGGTATTTTACAATAAAACTAATGAATTGTGGTGCATTAAATCTTCATTAAAGAGATAAGACACGGATTCTTCATTAGAAATTCGTCTTACCGTTTCCGCCAACAAGCTGGCTAACGATACTTGACGAATGCGCGGACAGGCTTTGGCGGCTTGCGATAATGGAATGGTGTCGGTAATCACCACTTGGTCAATGTCGGAAGTATTCAAACGCTCCACCGCGCCACCCGAAAATACCGCGTGGGTGGCGTAAGCCAAAACACGTTCCGCGCCGCGTTCTTTGAGTGCGGAAGCGGCTTTACACAATGTGTTGGCGGTATCAATCATGTCATCCACCAGCAAACAGGTTTTGCCTTGCACATCGCCGATAATATTCATCACTTCGGCAACATTGGCTTTGGGGCGGCGTTTGTCAATAATCGCCAAATCGCTTCCCAACATTTTCGCCACCGCACGGGCGCGTACCACGCCACCAATATCGGGGCTAACCACCATCAGGTTTTCAATGCGTTGCGACATAATGTCGTGGGTTAAAATCGGGGTAGCGTAAATATTGTCCACAGGAATATTGAAGAAACCTTGAATTTGGTCGGCGTGCAAATCCACCGTTAAAACGCGGTCAATGCCAGCCGCTTCCAACATATTTGCCACCAATTTGGCAGAAATCGGCACACGCGCAGAGCGTGGACGGCGGTCTTGTCGCGCATAACCAAAATAGGGAATGGCGGCGGTAATGCGTCCTGCGGAAGCGCGGCGCAATGCGTCTGCCATTGTCAAAATTTCCATCAGATTGTCATTGGTGGGGGCGCAGGTGGGTTGCAGAATAAACACGTCTCGTCCGCGCACATTTTCCAGTAATTCTACGGCGATTTCGCCATCGGAAAATTTTTTCACAGACGCATTGCCCAGTGTTGTGTCAAGATGTTTGGCGACGCGTTCCGCCATTTCGGGATTGGCATTGCCTGTAAATACCATTAAGCTATCATTAGCCATTTCTTCTTCACCTGATTGATTTGGTTTGGTTTTTAGATTGGGAAACATGGTGTTACCCTTTCGTTTGGGGAGAATAGATTGCCCTTGTGGGGCGGAGGTATTATACAAGATTGAGTTAATTTCTGTGAAGATAAGTACGGTTTCAGGCTGCCTGAAAGTGGGTTTTCTGCTATTATTTCGCGGTTTTTTTGTGAAAGTTAAATTGTGGGTTTCAGACTGCCTTTTGGCTACACGGCAATGGATTGAACCACCAAAATGTAGGTTGCGCCGTGCGCACCAAACTAGGGGCTAATGACAATTTGGGCGCGGAGTTGGTTTTTCAGGCAAAATTGTCAAATTCAAGGAAAAAATGTGAGCCAATGCCGCCCATTGGCGAATATTTTTGACGCAGAAGTTGGCGATTTTGACGAAAAAACAACCGCGAAACGAATTGTCATTAGCCCCTAGCGGTCATCATATTTTAATAGTATTGTGAATTTGCTAGGCAAGGCGCACCCTACATTTATTTTGCTGCATCACTTTCAGGCAGCCTGAAAACGCATTCCCCCTTTTAATATTTATTATCAAAATTAGGTTTTAGGAAGAAAACACCAATGGATAAATTAAAAATCACAGGCAACGGTCAATTAAACGGCGAAATCATCGTATCAGGCGCAAAAAATGCGGCTTTACCTTTGATGTGTGCGGGTTTGTTGGCAAATGGCACTTTGCGTTTGAAAAATGTTCCCATGCTGGCAGACGTTAAAACCACGCAAAAATTGCTGCAAGGCATGGGCGCACGCGTGATGACCGACAACATCAGCGAATTTGAAATCAATGGCAGCACTTTGAACAATACTTGTGCGCCCTACGATTTGGTGCGCACCATGCGCGCGTCCATTCTCGTTTTGGGCCCGACTTTGGCGCGATTTGGTCAGGCGGAAGTGAGTTTACCAGGGGGGTGCGCGATTGGTGCGCGTCCCGTAGACCAGCATTTGAAAGGCTTGGAAGCGATGGGCGCGGAAATCGTGATTGAACACGGTTATGTGAAAGCCAAAGCCCCCAACGGCAAATTAAAAGGTGCGCGTGTCGTGATGGACGTGGTAACGGTGGGCGGCACGGAAAACCTGCTGATGGCGGCAACTTTGGCGCAAGGCACAACCGTGTTGGAAAACTGCGCGGTGGAACCCGAAGTGGTGGATTTGGCGGAATGCTTGGTGAAAATGGGCGCAAACATTCAAGGCATTGGCACGCAAACCATGACCATTGAAGGCGTGGACGAATTGCATGGCGCGGAACACAGCGTTGTCCCCGACCGCATTGAAGCGGGTACATTCTTGTGCGCGGTGGCGATGACGGGCGGAAAAGTGGTGTTGCGTAACGCTGCGCCCAAAACGATGGACGTGGTGTTGGACAAATTGGTGGAAGCAGGTGCCATCATTGAAGCTGGTGATGACTGGATTAGCATTGATATGCAGCAACGCCCTAAAGCCGTGAACATTCGTACCGCCGAACACCCAGCTTTCCCCACCGATATGCAAGCACAATTCATGGCGATGAACGCGGTAGCAGAAGGCACGAGCAAAGTTACCGAAACCATTTTTGAAAACCGCTTTATGCACGTCCCCGAGCTGAACCGCATGGGCGCGAACATTTCCGCCGAAGGCAACACGGCTTTGGTACAAGGCGTGGAAAAGTTATCAGGCGCAACCGTGATGGCAACCGATTTACGTGCATCCGCCAGTTTGGTAATGGCTGGTTTGGTGGCAGATGGCGAAACCATTGTTGAACAAATTTACCATCTTGACCGTGGCTACGAGCATATTGAGAAAAAACTCGGTGGCGTGGGCGCGAAAATTGAGCGCATTCACGGCTAAATTGAATGTTCAGGCTGCCTGAATGTGTAAGGTGCGCCGTGCGCACCAAATGGCTGGAATCATTGAAATATTGCGGTGGGTTTGGTACGCACGGCGCACCCTACTGTTATTTTTACCGCGTATTATCAGGCAGCCTGAAAACCCATTTCATCATATTTAAGGAAATAAAATCATGAGTTTAATTATTGAAGATTTGATTGTTGGCACGGGCGCGGAAGCCGTCAAAGGCAAAGACATCAGCGTCCACTACACAGGTTGGCTGACCGATGGCACGAAATTTGACAGCAGCCTTGACCGCCGCCAACCGTTCACCATCACATTGGGCGCGGGCGAAGTGATTCAAGGCTGGGACGAAGGTTTCGGCGGCATGAAAGTGGGCGGCAAACGCAAATTAACCATTCCACCCGAAATGGGCTACGGCAGCCGCGCGGTGGGCGGCGGTTTGATTCCTGCCAATTCTACTTTGGTGTTTGAAGTAGAATTATTATATGTGTATGAATAATCATCATAAATAATTAAATCAGGCAGCCTGAAAATTGTTCAGGCTGCCTGAATACTTTGATGAGACACCAAAATGTAAACAAAATTTAACGCCCAAACCCCACCCGAAACCGCTATAATCAAACCCATTACTCATCATTACAATAGTTTCCCCATCATGAACACGCCCCTGCTAGACAACATCAATTCCCCCAAAGACTTACGCGAACTCCCCTTGGAAAAATTGCCCCAACTCGCCGCAGAATTACGCGAATTTTTATTAGACAGCGTGGGCAAAACAGGCGGACATTTCGCCAGCAATTTGGGCGTGATTGAACTCACCATCGCCCTGCATTATGTGTACGACACCCCCCACGACCATTTGGTGTGGGACGTGGGACACCAATCCTATCCCCACAAAATCTTAACAGGTCGCAAAAACCGCATGAATACCATCCGCCAATACGGTGGCTTGGCAGGTTTCCCCAAACGCAGTGAAAGTGAATACGATGATTTCGGCGTGGGGCATTCGTCCACATCTATTGGCGCGGCTTTGGGCATGGCAGTGGCGGATAAATTATCGGGCAACACGGCGCGTAGCGTGGCGATTATCGGCGATGGTGCCATGACCGCAGGACAAGCCTTTGAAGCCCTAAACTGCGCGGGCGATATGGACGCGAATTTACTCGTCATTTTAAATGACAATGAAATGTCCATTTCGCCCAATGTAGGCGCGTTGCCCAAATATTTAGCCAGCCATGTGTTGAGCGATATGCGCGGCGTGTTACACGAATTAAAACACCAATCCGCCAGAGTGTTGGACAGATTGCCCAGCATGAAAGAAATCGCCGAAAAAGCCGAAAATAAATTCAAAGCCATCGCCCACGAAGGCGAACACATTAAACAATCTTTGTCGTTATTTGAAAATTTTGGTTTTGATTACACGGGCGCGGTTGATGGACACGATGTGATTCAACTGGTTGAATTATTAAGAGAATTACGCCAACGCAAAGGTGCACAATTGCTCCACATCATCACGAAAAAAGGCAATGGCTACAAACTCGCCGAAAATGACCCCGTGAAATACCACGCCATCGGCAAAACACCAGCCGCCGAAACTTCAGGCAGCCTGAAAACCCCAGTCGCCCCCCCCCCAACATACACCCAAGTCTTTGGCAAATGGTTGTGCGACCAAGCCGCCGCCGATTCGCGTTTAGTTGCCATCACCCCCGCCATGCGCGAAGGCAGCGGTTTGGTGGAATTTGAGCAACAATTCCCTACCCGCTATTTTGACGTGGGCATTGCCGAACAACACGCGGTTACGTTTGCCGCAGGTTTGGCGTGTCAGGGCGCGAAACCTGTGGTGGCGATTTACTCCACTTTCTTGCAACGCGGCTACGACCAATTATTACACGATGTCGCGCTGCAAAATTTGCCCGTGCTGTTTGCCATTGACCGTGCAGGCATTGTCGGTGCTGATGGCCCAACCCATGCAGGCGCGTACGATTTAAGTTTCCTGCGTTGCGTACCGAATATGGTGATTGCTGCCCCATCTGATGAAAACGAATGTCGCCTTTTATTATCAACGTGTTACCAATTAGACCAGCCTACCGCCGTGCGTTATCCACGCGGTTCGGGTTGTGGCGCGGAAATTTCAGGCAGCCTGCAAACCGTGCCAGTCGGCAAAGGCGTGATTCGCAAACAGGGCGAGAAAATCGCCATCATTGGCTTTGGCAGCATGGTTCAGGCTGCCTTGACGGTGGCAGAAACGGTGAATGCGACTGTAGCCGATATGCGTTTTGTGAAACCATTGGATATTGATTTAATTGTAGAATTAGCCCAATCCCACGATTACCTTGTCTGCGTGGAAGAAAACGCGCAAGCGGGCGGCGCAGGCAGCGCGGTTTTGGAAACACTCGCCGAACACGGCTGCCTGAAACCCACTTTACTGTGCGCCATTCCCGACATCGTTACCGAACACGGCGACAGCGCGAAAATCTTGGACGATTTGGGATTAAGCGCAGAAAAATTATTGGCAAAAATTCAAGCATTTGTGAAATAAAAATATTCAGGCTGCCTTGAGCTTTCAGGCAGCTTTTCGGTACACGACAAAATTGCGGGTGGCGTAGGCTGGTGGTAAGTGTCGCCCCAAGCGACACGCCCCCCAGCAACCCCAAAGAGGGTGGAGCTGGGTGCATTCCGCTACACTTCATTTACCCCAGCCTACGAAAAAATGTCGTGTACTGCAAGGCAGCCTGAAAATAATTTCCTATTCAAAATCAATATGAAACACATCTACATCGGCACAGGTGCTTACAGCGACACGGATTTATTGGGAACCCTGTATCCACACGGCACGAAAAGCGGCGATTTTCTGCACCATTACGCGCAACATTATGATTGTGTTGAGATTAACAGCACATTCCACGCGCCGATTGGACAAAAAGCCCTGCTCGGCATGTTGGACAAAGCCGCAGGGCGATTGAAATTTTCCTTGAAATTGCACCAAGATTTCAGCCACCAACGCACCGCCACCGCCGAACAAGCCCACGCTTTTTTACAAGCGGTTCAGCCACTTGGCGAAAATTTGGCGCATTTGTTTGTGCAATTTCCGCACAGTTTTGAGCGCACGCCAGCCAATCGGCGTTATTTGGGCGAATTGTGCGCGTGGTTTGAGGGCTATCCTTTGGTACTGGAATTTCGTTCGCCAACTTGGCACGTTGAGCCAGTTTTCGCGCATTTTCAGGCTGCCAAGTCTTTGATTTGGTGCAATTTAGACAATCCGACCCATATTGGTTTGCCCAACACGCCCTTTTGGACAAATGCGCGTACCGCCTATTTTCGCCTGCACGGTCGCAACCCAAATTGGTGGCAAGCCCAATCCGCCAGCCAACGCCATGACTACCGCTACACCGACAGCGAATTGAAAACTTTGGCAGAAATGCTGTTCAGACAGCGTGATGATTTTGATGAACTGTTTATCTATTTCCAAAACACCACGCAAAGCCATTCGTTTTACAATATTCCTGTTTTGAAGGGGTATTTGGCGGAATGGGGGTTTTCTGTCAAAACGCCAAATATTGAGATGGAAAGGCAGGGGAGTTTGTTTTAACGACGTTCATCTGCTTGTTGCATTAAAACACGATGTTCCGCCAAATAACGTTTACGTTCATCATTCAGCAAAACAGCGTCCAATTTAATGTGTTGCCAATATTGCCAAACATCATCGGATAATCTTTTTGATTTCAACATATTGCCATTGTCATCAAATGAGATATATTTCAAATCAAACAAACTGTCCAAAGTCCGACTTAATAATAAGCCATTATTCGGGTCATAGGCTTCATTATCGTTGGATTGAATAAATGGCTTAATATGGCTGGCAACCAAAACAGGATAAGATAATTTTTCCAACATACATTTCACGCCACCATAATATTCTTCGCACTCTTCTTGTAATTGATTTTTATACAAACGGTGCAAATAAGGGTCTCTTTTGCGTGCGGTTGAACCATCTAATCGTCCAAAAATACGCTCGGCATCTTCGGCAAAATACAAATCGTTATTTACTCGTTTCAAGTCGTCTAATTTTGCCAATAAATTCCACAAATGACCAATTTGATTGTATTTTCTTTCAATAAAGCCTGATTGAATGCCTTGTTGTAAATAAGCATCCAATTCTGCTTTGCTTAAATGGTCATTGGGATAGTTGTCTAAATCCACCAACATTAAGGCTGAAATTTCGGATTTATTTAATTTGCCTTCTGGGTGTTCCACCAAAGTTTTAATCAAAAAATTCATTTGGCGAATATCTGATGGACTAGTTACTGAACTTTGAAATGATGAGCTGGTATAAACTATTTTAGAAAGCAAAGTATCTCGTTTTTTGTTCGTTTTTGCCTTCAAATATTCTTTGGATAAGTCATGATATGAAGTTAAAAATGGTTTAATAAAACCCAATTTAACCATTTGATTAATTGCTTTTCTAGCAGATTCTTCATCTAATTCATGACCTGTATCATCAGATTGCAATTCAATCGCATTTTGTATTTTCTTTTGTAAATCGTAGTAATATTTGAATTTTTTACACAATTTTCTCTTTTCAGAAATAGTAGTACTAGAAATAATATTATTTTCATAATTAGGATTACTTTCCTTAATACTATCAATAAATTGAATACAAATTTCCAACGCTTTTAGGAATTTTGTATCATGAAAATTAGTATATGCTAATGTAAGTTTCCAATACTTTTCATAAATCTGCATTTAAATATTCTCCACCAAAAACAAAATTTCCTTATGATTTTGTTTATTTTCTTTGCCTGTTACTTTGTAAATATGTGGCGTTTCCAAAATTTGCACTTTTCGCCCATTTTCAGCCAACATTTGTGCCAATTCTTCACGATTGGGTTGTGAAACATTATTGTAGCTGAACAACCAATAACGAAATGGCTTTAAATATTCCACCAATTTCTTAAACAAATCAATCGCCTGTTTTTTATCCATAAAATGATTGTCAAATGGCTTGGCAATAGATGATGAAATATAACTGTCCAATAAACCATAAAAACCAAAATAATTATTCATCGTCCCTGTATAAGGCGGGTCAAGATAAACCGCATCGGCTTGAATATTGTTTAAAACTTCAAAAACATCTTGATTGAGTGCCTGATGTTGTTTGCCATTATTAAACACGGCTTGATTATAAGCCCTTAAATTTTCACGAAAATGAAATTCAAATGATTGATTGTGATAAGCCCTACGGCGACCATATTTGGCATAACTGTATTCTTCATCACGGAGTTGCTTTACTTTTTCCCAAGGAATGGTAAAGCGAGAATAAGGCATTTTTCTAATCATTGCTCGGCGAATTAGGGCAAAAGCCAGAGCTTTTTTATACGGATTGTCTAATTTTTCAATATTTTGACGATACAAATCCAGTTCCTGACATTCTTGTTCAAAGAAAAAAACATCAGAATAATGCTCGGTCATAAACCCATTTTTCAGGCTGCCTGAAAAAATCAAATCCACATCGTCATCATTTAAAATCACATCATTGTTTTCAATTAAAGCAAGGGCAAGCTGATGATTGATTTGTAAAATGTCATTAGCAATGACAGATAAGCCACGCTTTTTGGCTTCGTACGAAAACGAACAGCCACCACTAAACACATCGGCAACGGTTTGAACATCGGCAGGTAATTGGTCGCAAATCCACGATGCAATTTTTTCTTTATTGCCGATATAATTGATTTTTGGGTATTTTGGTTTATTCATTTTCGTTCATTTTTAAAATACATTCGGCAATCACTTTTGCCAATAACGGGGGGACGGCATTGCCAACTTGTTGTTGCTGGGCGATTTTTGTGCCACAAAATACAAAATCGTCAGGAAATGATTGTAGTGCTGCCAACTCTCGCACAGTCAAAGCACGATTTTGCTCATAATGAAACACTTTTCGCATATCACCTGTAATACATACTGCTGGCTTGTTGCTGTCATAACGAATGTATTTTCGCACATCGCCCGATGTGGGTCGCAAATTTTTGGGAATATCGCCCCTGTCGCCCCCATTTTTAACAAATGCCATTTTTTCAAGCATTTGGGGCGTATGGTTCATTGCTGCGTGATTGGGAAGTTGAGGGCAACTTTCACCAGCCAATAATTTTGGAAAATGACCAATTGCCTCAAAAACCGTTTTACAGGCTACCTTCAATGGTTTTGGAAAAATAATATTGCCTTGATTTTTCCGTCCAATAAATACCACACGACTGCGATTTTGCGGAACACCAAAATCAACAGCATTCAAAACTTGACATTCTACTTGATACCCAATATATTGAAAATATTCAATAATTTCTTGTCTGGTTTTTCCAGACTTGTGCGTGTAAAGCCTTGCCACATTTTCCATCACAAAAAATTTTGGCTTGGTTAATTTAACCACTCGCACAAATTCTTTGAATAAATGATTGCGTGGGTCATCAGCAAAAGTCCGCCCAATATTTCCTGCCATAGAAAAACCTTGGCACGGCGGTCCTCCAATCACAACATCTGCTTTTTGCCCTTTCAATTCATCAAGTAAATCATCATCACTTAATTTGGTTAAATCTTTTTGTAAAACAGTATGATGTGGGAAATTATGACAATAAGTTTCACAATAACTGGGCTCAATTTCTACCGAAAGAATTTGCTGAAAACCAGCTTGCTCAAAGCCTAAAGACAGTCCACCCGCCCCTGAAAATAAATCTATATAATTTAATGGCATAAACTTTTCAATTCAAATACAACAAGGCTACCTAAAAAGCCTTTCACAACTTTTCAGGCAGCCTGAATTTTCAAATCAAATTAAATCAACGATTTAACCCAACCCTCAACACTCGCCAACGCCCCAGCCAGTTTCGCCACGTCCGAACCACCAGCCTGTGCCAAATCAGGACGACCGCCACCTTTGCCGCCCACTTGTTCCGCGACAAATTTCACCAAATCGCCTGCTTTTACCTTTTGTGTCAAAGGTTTGGATACGCCCGCGCACAATGCCACTTTGTCATCGTTCGCGCTTGCCAGCAACACGACAATATTGTCGCCTTTGCCCGTCAAATCGCCCACGATGTCGCGCAATGCACCTGCATCCGCGTCAATTTGCGCCACCACCAAACGTGCTGTGCCCAAATCTTGCGCTTTGTCCAGCAATTTCGCGCCTGCGTGTACCGCCAATTCGGTTTTGGCTGCCTGTAAAGATTTTTCCAAATCTTTCAAGGTTTTGGCATTGGCTTGGATTTTGCTCAACACGTCTTTCTCGCCTTGTGCTTTCACTTCGGCATAAATGTTTTTCAGCAAAACTTCTTGATTTTGCACAAATTCCACCGCTTTCATGCCTGTAATGGCTTCAACACGGCGCACGCCTGCCGCAATGCCGCTTTCGCTGATGATTTTGAACAAGCCGATTTCGCCCGTCCGTGCAACATGCGTGCCGCCACACAATTCGGTGGAAAATTCGTCCATCATCACCACGCGCACAAATTCGCCATATTTTTCGCCAAACAACATCATTGCGCCTGTTTTTTGTGCGTCTTCCAACGACATGGTTTCCACTTTCACAGGCACGTTTTGCATAATGGCAAAATTGACTTTTCTTTCAACTTCAATGATTTGCTCTGCGGTCATCGCTTGGTTGTGTGAAATGTCAAAGCGCGTTAAATCGGCATTTTGCAAAGAACCTTTTTGTTCAACATGATTGCCCAACACTTCGCGCAAAGCTTGGTGCATTAAGTGGGTAACGCTGTGATTTTTCGTGATTTGTTCACGAATGGCGTTGTTCACTTGTGCGGTAATGGTGTCGCCCACTTTCAGGCTGCCTGAAACCAATGTGCCAATGTGTCCAAACACGCTGGCTTTGATTTTTTGGGTATCTTTAACTTCAAATTGCACATTATTGGCAATTAAATTGCCCACATCGCCCACTTGACCGCCACTTTCGGCATAAAATGGCGTTTTGTCCAACACGATGATGCCGTTTTCGCCATCGCGCAATTCGTTCACGCTTTCGTTGTCTTTGAAAATCGCCAAAACGGTGGCTTGTCCTTCGCGTTCGGTGTAGCCTGTGAATTGGGTTTCCGCGCCATCGTAGTGCAACTGCACGTTGGCTTTGAAGTTTTGGGCGGCACGGGCGCGGGCGCGTTGGGCTTCCATTTCGCGGTTGAAACCGTCTTCGTCCATTTCAATGTCGCGTTCGCGGCAAATATCGGCTGTTAAATCATAGGGAAAGCCGTAGGTATCGTACAATTTAAAGATAATTTCGCCGTCCAAACGTTTCAGGCTGCCTGAAAGCGTGTTTTCCAACAAACCCATGCCTTTTTCCAATGTTTCGCCAAAACGGGTTTCTTCGCCACGCAAAGCGTCCATGATTTGCGTTTGTTTTTCGCGCAATTCGGGGTAGGCATCGCCCATTTCTTGAACCAAATCAGGGACAAGTTTGTAGAAAAACGGCTGTTTTTGACCCAATTTGTAACCGTGTCGCACGGCACGGCGAATGATGCGGCGCAACACATAGCCACGCCCTTCATTGCTGGGCAACACGCCATCGGCAATCAAAAATGAGCAAGAGCGAATGTGGTCGGCAATCACTTTCAGGCTGGGTACGTCCATGCTGAATGGGGTGTGGGTTTCACGCGCCACTGCTTTGAGCAAATTTTTAAATAAATCAATCTCATAATTGCTGTGAACGTGTTGCAACACCGCCGCCATGCGCTCCAAGCCCATGCCTGTGTCCACGCTGGGTTTGGGCAAGGGGTGCATATTGCCCTGTTCATCGCGGTTGAATTGCATGAACACATTGTTCCAAATTTCAATGTAGCGGTCGCCATCTTCTTCCGCGCTACCGGGTACGCCGCCCCAAATGTGTTCGCCATGGTCGTAGAAAATTTCGGTGCAAGGACCGCAAGGACCTGTGTCGCCCATTTGCCAGAAATTGTCTGATGCGTAGCGACCGCCTTTGTTGTCGCCAATTCTGATGATTTTTTCGGCAGGCAAGCCGATTTCATTGTGCCAAATGTTGTAGGCTTCATCGTCTTCGGCATACACGGTGGCGAGCAATTTTTCTTTGGGCAGATTCAACCATTCGGGCGAAGTGAGAAATTCCCAAGCAAAATGAATGGCTTGTTGTTTAAAATAATCGCCAAACGAGAAATTGCCCAACATTTCAAAAAAGGTGTGGTGGCGCGCGGTGTAGCCCACGTTTTCCAAATCGTTGTGTTTGCCGCCTGCGCGTACGCATTTTTGGGCGGTGGTGGCGCGGTTGTAATCGCGTTTGTCAAAGCCGAGAAACACGTCTTTAAATTGGTTCATGCCTGCGTTGGTAAACAGCAAGGTGGGGTCATCGTGCGGCACAAGGCTGGACGATGAAACGATTTGGTGTCCTTTGGATTCAAAAAATTGCAGGAATTTTTGGCGGAGTTCATTGGTGTTCATATTATTTTGGTTTCGTTAATTAAAAGGTTTGTAAAAAGATGGGAAATCAGTTTTCAGGCAGCCTGAAAAACTTTATCGTTCAATTTTATGTTTTTTTAACAAGGCATTAAATGCTTCATCGGCTTGTTGCTGCCCTGCTTGAATGCCGTTCATCAATTCGCCTAATTGTTTATTGACTGCTTCAGCTTCCGCTTGCTTGTTTTGCGCCAATAATTCGGCAGATTGCACTTGTAAATCAGCCGTTTGTGCAAAGGCAAGCATATTTTTTGCCAATAAATCTCGCGCCGTATTCACTTCCGTATCGGACAAATCAAGCTGCTGCAAACGCTGCGCGTCTTGGCGAATCGCGGCGGCTTCACGACGAACCAAATCCACGCTTTCCGCTTGGCTGGGCTGCATATTTTTTTGGCGTTGCTGAACCATACGTTCTGCCGCTTCATTTTGGAATTGTGCCATTAAATCGCGCAATTGTTGTGCTTGGGCGGCGGGGGTTTCGGCTTTTGGTGGGGGCGTCCATGCGGCGTGGCTGGCGGCTAGCGGTTTGATTTCGCTGGCACTTTGCGGAGCTGGCTGCACCGCCGCTTCTTGCGAACACGCGCTGACAGCCACCCATAACATCAGGGGGAACAATTTGTTTGTGAATTTCATATTGGGCTCGTGATAAGATTCAGGCTGCCTGAAAGGTTTTGTTAATTGAAATTTCAGGCGAAAAATAGGCGTTATCTTACTGGAATTTACTTTTTATGCCTACTTTTTGGCGGAAAAATTTGTGTTTCAGGCTGCCTGAAAATGATTTTTGGCTTATGATGATATGATTTTAAGTGATTTGGTGCGTGGTACGCACCCTACATTTTGCTTGCTGAAAAATTGTCATGCACCGAAAGGCAGCCTGAAAATCAACAAATATTTAACCAACAAGGAAAAATTCATGAAACATACTTTACTCGCCCTTACCCTATTGACCCTGATTACACCCACTTGGGCAGAAACCCTAAAAGCCAAATTAGACAATGGTTTAACCGTGATTGTGCGCGAAGACCGCCGCGCCCCTGTGGTCATGTCCCAAATCTGGTACAAAATCGGCAGCATGGACGAAAAAGTGGGCAAAAGCGGCTTAAGTCATGCGCTGGAACACATGATGTTTAAAGGCACGCCCACCGTGCCATCGGGCGAATTTAACCGCCGCATTTCCGCACTCGGCGGCAGCCTGAACGCCTACACCAGCGCAACCGAAACCGTGTATCACGAAAACATCGCCAAACAACATTTGCCCGAAATCCTGAAAATGGAAGCCGACCGCATGGCAAATCTCAATTTCAGCGATAAAGATTTTATCAACGAAATGAAAGTGATACGCGAAGAACGCCGCCAAAATATTGATGACAATCCATCAGGCAATATGTATGAGCAAATGTTAAAATTGGCGTATGACAAACCTGCCAATCAGACCGCCGTGATTGGGCATATGACTGATTTATTTAAATTAAAAGCCCATGATTTGCGCGATTGGTACAAAAAATGGTATGCGCCCAATAATGCAACTGTGGTCATTGTTGGCGATGTGAATGCACAGCAAACTATTGATTTAGTTAAGCAAACTTTTGGGCATTTGCCCGCCAAAAAATTGCCCAAACGCAATGATTCCAGCGAAACCAATACGCAACAAAAAGGCGCAGAAGTGATTATGGGCGGCAACACGAAACAACCCATGTTTTTATTGGCTTATCGCGTGCCGACTTTGCAAAAACTGGACGATAAAATGCCCTATGCTTTGGATATGCTTGCCAATATTTTGAATGGGCATTCGGCGGCGCGTTTGGACAAGAAATTTGTGCGCGGCATGGCGTTGGCTTTGGGCTTGGACGTGGGCTACACGATGATTGACCGCCAAGCGCAATTGTTCAGCGTGTCGGGCATGCCCAGCGAGCGTGGCAATTTGACTTTGTTACGCAAAGGCGTGGAAGCAGAAATCGCGCTGATTGCGCGTGATGGCGTGAGCGAAGAAGAATTAAATCGCGCCAAAGCCATTGAAAAAGCAAATGAAATTTACAGCCGCGACAGCATGGCGGCACAGGCAAGTTTAATCGGCACTTTGGAAATTAATGGGTTTCATCACGATGATGAAGCGGAAATTCGCCGCCGTTTAGACGAAGTAACGGCGCAAGATGTGCAGGCTGCCGCGCAATTTTTGTTAAAACAACGCGATGTTTTTGTGCAACTTTATCCCGAAAACCACCCAGAAGTCGCCAAAGCAAAAGCCAAAATCAAACAAAAATCACACAAAAAGCGGAAATAAATTTCAGGCTGCCTGAATTTGTAGGGTGCGTACCACGCACCAAATCATTCAAATCATGGACAATTTGGTGCGCACGGCGCACCCTACGGATTTAGGCTGCCTGAAACTTATTTCCCACTCGTATTCATCAAACGCAAGGCTTTCAAACACTGATGGTGGCTAAAATATTCCACCAAACCCACAAATTCCCCCCTCAAATCATACGCCCGAAGCGGCGCATTGCTTTTCAGGCTGCCTGAAACATCGTGAAACGCCGCCGCTTGCCCAAAACGCAATTTTCGTGCAGTTTCATCGTCCAAATCCACACGCGGCAAATGCTGCACCAGCACATCGCAAGGCAACAACACACCATCGCGTTCACTTTCCGACAACGCCGCCAACGTGTCCAAAGTGTGTGTTTGTTCAATGCGAAAACCCGCCGTTTCGGTGCGCCGCAGAGCGGTTAAATGCGCGAATGTGCCGATGTGTTTGGCGATGTCTTCGCTTAAAGTGCGGATATACGTTCCCTTGCTACAACGCACGTCTATCACCGCTTCTGGCACAGAAAATTCTTTTATTTCAATATGATAAATGGTAATTTCACGCGCTTTGCGTTCAATCACGATTCCCTTGCGGGCGTATTCATAAAGCGGTTTGCCTTCGTGTTTCAGCGCGGAAAACATGGGCGGTACTTGGCGAATATTTCCCGTCAGCGCGGCGCAGGCTGCCTGAAATTCATCGCGCGAAATATCGGCGCGCGCGGTGTCTATGATTTCGCCTTCCGCGTCGCCTGTGGTGGTGGCTTCGCCCAATTTCAGCGTGGCGGTGTAAGCTTTGTCCGCGTCCAATAAATACTGCGCGAATTTGGTCGCTTCGCCAAAACACACGGGCAACAAGCCGCTCGCCAATGGGTCTAACACGCCCGTATGCCCTGCTTTTTCGGCGCGAAACAGTCGCCGTGCTTGTTGCAAAGCCGTGTTGCTGCTGATACCAACGGGTTTGTCTAATAATAAAACGCCGTTTAGGGCGCGTTTTTTGGGTTTTTCGTTCATGTTACTGCTTTCAAGTTTTCCAAATATATTCAGGCAGCCTGAAACCAAATTTACGTTTCAGGCTGCCTGAATTATTTAAATAATCAATTATTTATTTTTCCAACGTGCTTGGCATTCACGAATCACCTGTTTCGCTTCTTCCACATCGCCCCAATGCTCTACTTTGGTCGCGCCTGGTTTTTTCAAGGCTTTGTAGTTATTGAAATGGAATTCAATTTGCTTGATTAATTGCGCGGGCAAATCCGCCAACGTTTTGATTTCATTACCAGCATCGCGGTCATCGGCTGGCACCACCACGACTTTATCGTCCACTTCGCCATCGTCCACAAATTTCATGATGCCAATCACACGCGCTTCCATATAAATCCCTGTTGGCAAAGGATTTCGTGTGATAATCAAAGTGTCCAACTCATCGCCATCTTCGTCCAACGTTTGCGGAATAAAACCGTAATTAGTTGGTTTAGCGAAAATTTGTGGCTCAACGCGGTCTAATTTCATCACAGCGTGTTTTCTGTCCCACTCAATTTTATGGGTGCTGCCTTCGGGGATTTCCACCACGACATTGATAATGCCGTTGTCCACATCGCCTGCGTCTAAAATTTGGTTAAAATCTGCCATTTGCTTGTCCTTTGGTTTTGAAAAATTGGGGAAAACGCGATTATATGCGATTTTGCGATTTTCAGGCAGCCTGAAATCACGCCCACTCAATCATCGCCGCGCGTAAATCGTCTAAACCCGCCCCACTCACCGCCGACACACGCACCGCCACCGTTTCGCCCACATTATTTTTAGCTACGCTGAAACCTACGGTTTTCAGGCTGCCTGAATTTTGTTCCGCTTCGGGGAGCAAATCAATTTTATTATAAACAATCATTTGCGGAATTTTATCCGCCTTGATTTCGGCTAACACATCGTTCACGTCCTGAATTTTGCGTTCCAATTCAGGGTCAGCCGCGTCCACAATGTGCAGCAACACATCTGCCAACGCCGTTTCTTCCAAAGTCGCCGAAAACGCCGACACCAATTTATGCGGTAAATCTTGAACAAAACCAACCGTATCCGTCAAAATCACGCTGGCTTCGGGCGACAAATACAATCGCCGTGCGGTCGTGTCCAGCGTGGCGAATAATTGGTCTTTCGCCAACACATCGGCTTTGCTTAAGCGATTGAATAAAGTGGATTTTCCCGCATTCGTGTAACCCACAATCGCAAAAGTCTTCAGGCTGCCTGAAAGCCGTGCTTTGCGGCGCGTTTCGCGTTGTTTTTTCACTTGCTCCAATTGGCGGCGCAATTGCGTAATTTTGGTTTGGATAAGGCGGCGGTCAGTTTCCAATTGCGTTTCGCCCGGACCTTTGAGACCTATGCCGCCTTTTTGACTTTGCAAGTGCTTGTATCCACGCACCAATCGGCTAGACAAATGCGACAATTGGGCGAGTTCCACTTGCAATTTGCCTTCTTGCGATTGGGCGCGTTGGGCGAAAATCGCCAAAATCAAACCCACGCGGTCAAGCACACGGCATTGCAACACTTTTTCCAAATTGCGCTCTTGCGTAGGCGACAATTCGTGATTGAATACAACCAGTTCAATTTGATTTTGGGCAACCAAATCCGCCAACTCTTCCGCCTTGCCCGTGCCGACAAACAGGGCGGTGTGGGCTTTGTCGCGTTTGGCGGTTTCCGTGCAGACCAAATCACCGCCTGTGGCGCGGACAAGTTCGGCGGCTTCGGCGCAGGCGGCTTGGAATTGGCGTTCACGGCTTTCATTGCTGCCTGTATAACTGTCTGATAATAATACAGATACGAGCATAATGCGCTCGGCGTGTTCTAGGGATTTGTCGGTGCGGAATCGGGTCATTTTAAACTATTCAATTCAGAAAAAAGTGATTATAAAACAAAAGGCAGCCTGAAAATATGTTTCAGGCTGCCTGATTATTTCAAACTCAATTATTGACGCTGCCGATACCACGCCACAAATTCATCTGCCGCCAAATAGCCCAGTAAACCATCGCTGCGTGAACCATCTGATTTCAAAACAAATAAAGCGGGTGGACCAAACAAACCGTATTCTTTTAACAAAGCCTGATGTTCCGCCGTGTTTGCCGTTACGTCAATTTGAAACATACGCGCCATCGGCACGGCAGCCTGAACTTCAGGGCGATTAAAGGTTTTGGCTTCCATCTCTTTACACGACACGCACCAATCGGCATAAAAATCCAGCAAAATCGGTGTATTCGGATCAGCTTGCAAAGCAGCTTGCATGGCAGATTTGAGTTTTGCCACATCGGTAAAACGCTCGCCGTGTGTCGCGCCGTGCATGGGCGGGTGCAAAGTCAAAAAGCTATGCAATCCCGTTTCCTGCCCACGCGCACTCTGCACGCCAAACCACACACCACCCATCGCCAACAATGCTGCCAAACACGCCGTTATCGCTTTCAGGCTGCCTGAAAAATGTTTCAAACGCCACGCCATATACAGCGCAGGCAAAATCAACAAAGCAGTGTACAAACCCGCCGCCCACGCATAGCCAATAAATGGAGTCGCCAAATACACCGCCACCGCCAATAAAATCACACCAAACGCGTATTTAATGCCGTTCATCCAATCGCCAGCGCGGGGCAAAACGTGTCCGCCAAACGTGCCAATCACCATCAATGGTACACCCGTACCAATTGCCAAAGCGTATAAAGCCATGCCGCCCAGTAGCGCATCGCCCGTTTGCCCAATATAGCCCAAAGCAAACGCCAATGGTGGCGCAACGCAGGGCCCGACAATCAACGCCGACAACATGCCCATCACAAACACCGACACCACCTTACCGCCCGATAACTGATTGCTTTGATTTTGAAAATACGATTGCACCGCCGCAGGCAATTGAATATTAAACAAACCAAACATGGACAACGCCAACACCACCATCAAAGCCGAAGCCGACAACACCACCCACGCCTGTTGCAGCCACACCGTCAGCAAAGCCCCCGTCATGCCCGCCAACACGCCCACCAGCGTATATGTCAGCGCAAGCCCTTGAACATAAACGAAAGATAAAACAAACGCACGCTTTTTGCTGCCCGACTTATCCCCCACAATAATGGACGACACAATGGGCAACAAGGGATACATACACGCGGTAAAACTCAAACCCAAACCCGCCACAAAAAACCAAAACAAATTCAGGAATAAAGTATCACGTGATAAAGAAAATTGCTTATTAGCAGGCGCGGACGAATGGGGAGCAACCGTTTGGTTGCCCAACGAATCCGTCGCGCCCTGTGGCTTTTTTACAAAAGCCGCCACAGGATTATCGGCTTGCGCCACTTCAGTTTGATATACACCCTCGCCCTGAATATCAAAATTCGTTGCCACAGGTGGATAGCATACACCCGCATCGGCACAGCCTTGATAATGGAGAGTTAATTTATACGGCTGGGTGTTGGCATGTTGCCATGAAACTTGCGCGTTTTGATAATAAACCGTTTGTTTGCCGAAAAATTCGTCTTCCTTTTCCTTGCCTGCGCTGAATTGGGGTTCGGTTAAGGTTTGTTCATTGGCTTGGGCGGAGATTTTGCTTTGATACAAATAATAGCCGTCTGCCACCTTAAATGTGGTTTTAATAGACCCATCTGCACCCACTTCCACGCTGGGAATAAATGCTTGTTCTGGCGGCAATAATTCATCGGAATTCAGATTATTCGCCGCCGCGCCACTTGCCAAACCAAACATCGCAAGCATTGCGCCCAATGTTTGGTATAACGCTGTTTTCATGATAAAAACTCCATTCTACTGATTGAAAAATATCTATTTAAGTGGAAATTATGGCATAAATCACAGGCACAGATTGGCAAAATCATCGCAGTTACTCGCCTGAATGCACTAAACTTGTGCAAAAAAAGGTTAAGAAAACCGATTTTCAGGCTGCCTGATAATGAGACATTTTGGCTAAATTTACCCATCTTTTCATGCAAACAGGCTGCCTGAAAATCCATAAACCCATTATAATCAAAGCAACACTAACCCACATTTTGACTTCATCATGGACAGCTTGGCAAAACTCATACAACTTGCACAAATCACAGGAAGTATCAATACCTTATGTCAATTTAAAGGTGAATGGTTTGTTCATCACACACACAAACGTACGCACGGCATGATTCACTTTGTAACAAATGGCGAAGGCTGGCTGCAAATTGACAAACAAGTCCCACAAATGCTGAAAACAGGCGATTTAATCGTACTGCCACGTTCCATTGAACACATTTTGAGCAGCGACAGCCTATGCAACAATACCCATGCTCATATTGATAGCCACCAACAAGGCGCGTTTACCATCAAAAGCACCCATCACGGCAGTCAAGAACTAAACCTGTTTTGTGCCAATTTTGCTTACGAACCCCACACCGATTTATTCAATGGGCTACCTGAAGTGCTGTATTTAGATGGGCAATCAGAAGAATTTCAGCATATTATTTCGCTATTAAAACATGAAGCACTGGAAAATCGCGCTGCTTCTGAACATATACTCAATTCCTTACTACAAATTTTGCTGATTCATATTTTGCGCCATTATTTCAATCAACCCCAAGCACATTTATCGGGCGTACTCAATGGTTTGCAAGACAAGCGTTTGCGTGGTGTTGTATCGGCTGTGTTGGCGCAGCCTGCAAAAGAGTGGTCGGTGGAACATATGTCCGAGCAAGCTCATTTGTCTCGCGCCCAACTGATGCGCTTGTTTAAACAGCATATTGGCATGAGTCCACACGCATTTGTCAATCACATTCGTTTGCAAGTTGCCGCACAATTATTGCGTACCACCGCCGATTCTGTCTTGCAAATTGCGCTGTCGGTCGGTTTTCAATCGGAAACGCATTTTGGTAAAGTATTTAAAAAACAATATGGTATGCCGCCAGGGGTGTATCGTAAATCCACCGAAGAGAGTAAGGAATGTTCGCCTTAATTGCTATTTTGGTGGTGTTGATTGCGCTGTATTGGGTTTCACAACATTTTGATAAACAAGCCAAAAAATCCGCCGAAAAACCCAACCCCTTTGATGGCAAAACCGAATTGCCCTACACGCGCCGCCCGATTATGACGGCAACCGAATTGCAAGTTTATGATTTATTATTGGAAAATTTGCCCAATTACATGATTTTTCCACAAGTGCAAGTTTCGCGCGTGATTGAGTCGCCGCAAGAGAAAAATTTATATTGGTTCAATTTTATCAATCGCTTAAGTTATGATTTTGTGATTTGTCGCCCCGATGGTACGCCGATTGTCGCCATTGAAATTGATGACGCAACCCACGAAATCGCCGCCCGCCAGCAAGCGGATACGCGCAAGGATTTGGCAACGGTGGCGGCGGGGATTTCCATGTTGCGTTGGCAAGTAAATGAATTGCCCAATGGCAGCGAAATTGCGGAACAAATCAGGCAATTAGATAGAGAGTGGTCGTGATGTTTCAGGCTGCCTGAAAAGTAAATTTTCCCATAAATTCAGTACTATGATGATTAAAAACATACAAAACCTAGTCGGTAAAGACAGCCTGATTGGACATTTGATTACGGTGGCGCAACAGCTTGGACTGGAATTCAGCGTAACCAGTTCCGAAAACGGCAAACAATACATCGCCAGCTTAACCGAATTGTTTGAATTTGGCATGAGCATGCGCCCAGAAGTGGGATTTTGTTATGCCAATGAGCGCGAATCAGAAAGCTATACTTTTGATAATAATGGAAAACTCGTTTCCATTCTGATGGACATTAGCCAAAGCCAACAGCCCTTGTGCCTGTTTAACCATATTGGCGAAAAACCATGGACTTATGTGTTTGTCCTGCTGAACGCATTAGATATTATCCCCTTGTTTCAAAAAGCGAAACCCTGTGATTATTTCCTATCCAATACGCAGGGGCAATTTATGTTGGCGGCGAATTGGCGCGATTTTAGTTTTGTGTCGGCACAACAATAAATTCAGGCAGCCTGAAAGCGTATTTTTCGCGTTTCAGGCTGCCTGAATTTATTTTTTATAGTGGATTCAATTTAAATCAGGACAAGGCGACAGCGACCGCCGTGTACACCGAGTACATAAGGGAGCTGGCAACACGGTACTGGTTTAAAGTGAATTCACTATATTTATTTAATAATCTGATTTAACTCGCCATTGGCATAGCGCGTTGCCATTTTTTCCAGCGAAATGGGCTTGATTTTGTCCGCCATGCCCTCGCAGCCAAAAGCCAAATAACGGTCAATGCAAATCTGTTTCATCGCCTCCACCGTTTTGCCCAAATATTTGCGTGGGTCAAATTCGGCAGGGTTTTCCGCCATGAATTTGCGGATTGCACCCGTGCTGGCAAGGCGTAAGTCCGTGTCAATGTTCACTTTACGCACGCCATGCTTGATGCCTTCCACGATTTCTTCTACTGGCACGCCATAGGTTTCGCCAATGTTGCCGCCAAATTCGTTGATGATTTTCAACCATTCTTGCGGCACAGAGCTGGAACCGTGCATCACAATGTGCGTGTTGGGCAAGGCAGCGTGAATTTCCTTAATGCGGTCAATGCGCAACACTTCGCCTGTGGGCGGACGTGTGAATTTGTACGCGCCATGACTGGTGCCAATCGCAATCGCCAAAGCGTCCACGCCTGTGTCTTGCACAAAACGTCTTGCGTCTTCCACGCTGGTCAGCATTTGGTCGTGCGACAATTTGCCAACCGCGCCCACGCCATCTTCTTCGCCAGCCTCGCCCGTTTCCAAATTGCCCAAAACGCCAATTTCGCCCTCCACCGACACGCCACAAGCGTGGGCAAATGCCACCGTTTTGCGCGTAACGTCCACATTGTATTCATAAGTAGAAGGCGTTTTGCCATCTTCCAACAAAGAGCCGTCCATCATCACAGAGCTGAAACCGAGCTGAATGGCGCGTTGGCACACATCGGGCGATGCGCCATGGTCTTGGTGCATGACAACGGGAATGTGGGGGAACTCTTCCACCGCCGCCAAAATCAAATGGCGCAAAAAGGGCGCACCTGCATATTTGCGTGCGCCTGCGCTGGCTTGCACAATCACGGGGGCATTCACTTGATTTGCCGCTTCCATGATGGCGCGCATTTGTTCCAAGTTATTGACGTTAAAGGCGGGTAAGCCGTAGCTGTGTTCGGCTGCGTGGTCTAACAGTTGGCGCATGGATACGAGTGCCATAATTATTCCTTTTGTGTAATTGGTTGTAGTTTTTGCAAGATTATTCACATTATAAACCAAAATTTTAGCGGAAATAAAGCCGTTTTACACAATTCATTTACATATTTTGTGAACTAATTGGCGCAAAATAAAAAAATCTCGTCCAAAAATTACATTGGATTACGGCTTGCATGATGAAACAAGTACCGCTATCATGTTACGTTTCACAACACACTACTGAAAAGGGCTAAAAAATGGCTTACACATTACCAGAATTGGGCTACGCATACGATGCTTTGGAGCCACATTTTGACAAAGAAACGATGGAAATCCATCACAGCAAACACCATCAAGCTTATGTAAACAATGCCAATGCCGCATTGGAAAGTTTGCCTGATTTCCAAAATTTGAGCGCGGAAGAATTGATTGCGCGTTTGGCAGAATTGCCAGCCGACAAACAAACGGTTTTGCGTAACAACGCAGGCGGTCATGCCAACCACAGCTTGTTTTGGACAATCTTGAAAACAGGCACAACGCTTTCAGGCAGCCTGAAAGCCGCAATTGAACGCGATTTCGGCAGCGTGGAAAATTTCCAAGCGGAATTTGAAAAAGCAGCGCAAACGCGTTTTGGCTCTGGCTGGGCGTGGTTGGTAATTGAAGGCGGCAAATTGAAAGTGGTTTCCACCGCCAACCAAGACAGCCCATTGATGGGTCAAACGGTGGCTGGCTGTTCAGGTTTCCCGATTATCGGCTTGGACGTGTGGGAACACGCCTACTATTTGAAATTCCAAAACCGCCGCCCCGACTACATCAAAGCATTCTGGAACGTGGTGAACTGGGACGAAGCACAACGTCGTTTTGATTCACAAGCGTAATTTCTAATTTATAGTGGATTCAATTTAAATCGGGACAAGGCGACAGCGACCGCCGTGTACAACCAAGTACATAAGGGAGCTGACAACGCTGTACTGGCTTAAATTGAATTCACTATAAAAAAAATCATCAGGCAGCCTGAACACGATTTTCAGGCTGCCTGATGATTTTTGGGAAAAACCAAAGATTAATCAACCAAATTTACTTTGCCCGTCATCAAAGATGCATGACCTGGGAAAGAGCAGAAAAACGCATAGCTTTCGCCTTTTGCCAATTTGCTCACAGGGAATGTGATGGTGTCGCTTTCGCCGCCGCCAATCAATTTGGTGGTGGCAATCACACGCGCGTCATCGGGTTTCAAATAATCTTTTTCTGCGCCCGCCGCACTACCGTCAGCCATCACGCCATCTTTGTCGCTGGCTTTGGTAATAACCATATTATGACCCATGCCTGCTTTGGGCATGGTGCCTGTGTGTTTCAAAGTGATGGTGAAATCTTTGCAGCTTGATTTTACATTGATTTCTTTGGTGTCAAAGGTCATTTTGTCATCGCTGTTCACGGTTACGGCGCATTCGCCGCCCGCAGTAGCGGTGTTGCCTGAAGCTGCTGCCGCAGGTGCTGCGTCAGATGCGCTAGCAGTAGCGGTTGCTGTGGCGGTGTTGGCACTTGCTTCTGCGGCAGGTTTCGCAGGTTCAGCAGGTTTTTCGCCACCACACGCAGACAATACCAAAGCAGTAGCAGCAATCAGAGCCAAATAAGTTTTCATACTTTATCCTTTACAAATAAACGGGTTAAGAAATTGACAGATGAAATTTAATAACATTCTGCAATAATACTCCTTTTGATTTTAAAATCAAGTTTTTTACTTTGCAGGCAGCCTGAAAAGCCAAACCGCCTATTCTTTGGCTTGATGATGGCGCACCAAGTTTTGCAAACTCTCATACAAATCCGCATGATGGCGCACACGCTCGGCGGTTTCGGCAAACATTTCCACCGCCGCTTGGCTGATTTCAAAATTTTTTTCCTTTGGACTATCAGGACTTTGCGGCAACACGCTGATTTTCACCGACTCAATTTGCGCGTCCAAAGCCTGAATGCGCGACAACAAGGCAGGCAGCAACATTTTCAGCCGCGAAGCCGCCATGCTGCCCGACACATGAATCATCAACACGCCATCACGCACACACGCCACCCGAAAATGCGGCGCAAGATTGGGCGGCAATAAATGTTTGACTTGCGTGTCTAATCGTTGAAAATAATACGATTTTTGTAATAAGTTACGCAATGAACTGTCTTGTTCAGCCAATTTATCTAATTGCATGGTTTCAGGCTGCCTGAAAATTAAGATTCATTTTCCAACACGCTGACCGCGCTTTTCAGCCGTTGAATGGTCAATTGACGGAAATCGTGCAGCGCGTCCCAAATCGCGTCTTCGCTCAAAACGCTGTATTCGCCAGCCGTGCGCGTGTCCAAAGCCATGCCGTTTTCGGCGGCTTCGTATAATTCGCGGTATGTGCCATTGCTGTAAAATTCGTCCATTTGCCCAATCAAATCCACCGCTTTTTGCCAACGCGCCGCGTCCGCTTCCAATTCGGGGAACAATTGTGTCCATTCGCGGTAAATGGCTTGAATGCGGTTAAGTTCTTGTTGATATTGCACTTGTTGAGACATTTTTGTTTCCTATTGATAAATTAATATTCAGACAGCCTTTCAGTACACGACAAAAATCTTTCAGGCTGCCTGTAACCTGTCCCCTCTCCCGCTTGCGGGGGAGGGGACAGGTTTGTGGTTATTTCAAAAAATTGTCGTGTACTGAAAG
>NZ_JQKH01000015.1 GCF_000745955.1 Alysiella crassa DSM 2578
ACTTCCTTAAAAAACCGTTGGATACGGCGATAGGAAGAGGCGTTTGTTGCTTTGGCATCAGGGAAAAACATTGCCAATTTGCTCAAATTACAGGTCTGCCGCATGGCAATGGTGCACAATAAATACACAAAAACAATAACGTGGCTCTTGTGCCATTTGAAAGTTTTGGTTACGATATGGGTAAGTTCGCTCAATTCAGTCATATTGGATTAGTCGTGAGAAAATTAATACGATACCACTGAATTGATGCGGACTTCTTTTTTTATTGTACTTTTTTTGTCGTGTACTGAAAGGCAGCCTGAAAATGGGTTTCAGGCTGCCTGAATGTATTTTTTGCAAAATAGTAGACGGAAAACTAGAAAGCTCGCCCTGTTTTTATTAAGCAAACCAGCGCAAGATGAAACCATACACATCATACAAAAACGCATTCAGGCTGCCTGAAAAATAAAACCTTAATTTAATTGAATCAAAATGTCGCAAAAAACCTTATACCTTATCGCTTTCCTGCTTACCGCCATTTTGTTTATCGCCAGTTTATCGGTGGGCGTGGCGAGTTTTTCGTGGGCGCAACTATTTTCAGGCAGCCTGAACGACAGTTCGCAAGTCATGCTGATTAGCCGCTTGCCGCGCACCTTTGCCATTGTGCTGACGGGCGCGTCCATGGCGGTGGCGGGCATGATTATGCAAATTTTGTTGAAAAACCGATTTGTGGAGCCGTCCATGGTGGGCGCGAGCCAAAGCGCGGCTTTGGGTTTGTTGCTGATGGCGTTGCTTGCGCCCAGCGCGGCTTTGATGTTGAAAATGACTGTGGCGGCGGTGGCGGCAATGGTCGGCATGCTGATTTTCATGGCTTTGACGCGCAAACTGCCGCCGACCGCACAACTGCTTGTGCCTTTGGTCGGGATTATTTTTGGTGGCGTGATTGAGAGCGTGGCGATGTTTATCGCCTACGAATTTGAAATGCTGCAACTGTTGAGCGTTTGGCAGAGCGGCGATTTTTCGGGCGTTTTGTTGGGGCGATACGAATTGTTGTGGCTGACGGGCATCATGGCGATTGTCGCGTATGTGATTGCCGACCAACTGACGATTGTCGGTTTGGGCGATTCGGTGGCGGCAAATTTGGGCTTGAACCGCAACGCGATTTTGTGGATTGGGCTGACCATTGTCGCGCTGATTACGTCTTTGGTGGTGGTAACGGTGGGCAATATTCCGTTTATTGGCTTGGTCGTGCCGAATATTGTGAGCCGTTTGCTGGGCGACAAATTGCGCGCGAGTTTGCCTGCGGTGGCGTTGTTGGGCGCGAGTTTGGTGTTGCTGTGCGATGTGATTGGGCGTGTGATTGTGTTTCCGTTTGAAATTCCCGTTTCTACCGTGTTTGGGGTATTGGGGACGGCATTGTTTTTGTTTTTATTGTTCAGGCAGCCTGCGCGTGGGTAAATTTCAGGCAGCCTGAAAATCCATACGCAAAATAAATTCAAAAAATGAAAAAAGTTTCAAGTATAATGAAAACTTTTCCAAATTATCCAAAAAATTTTCATTATGAAAGAAGACATCATTTACCGCCAACGCTATTTAGAGCGCGTCCGCCCCTTTATTGGCAAAGCACTGATTAAAGTGTTTACAGGACAACGCCGCGTGGGAAAAAGCTATTTGCTCTTTCAAATTATGAAAGAAATTCAACTGGATAACCCACAAGCCAACATCATCTACATCAACAAAGAAGATTTGGCATTTTCCCACATCAAAACCGCGCCAGAATTAGCCGAATATGTCTTGGCAAACAAAAAAGCGGGGCAAATCAATTATGTTTTTATTGATGAAATTCAAGAAATTGGCGAATTTGAAATTGCCTTGCGCTCGCTGCTCTTGGACGAAGAATTGGATTTGTACTGTACAGGCAGCAACGCGCATTTACTCTCACGCGACATCGCGGGTGCGTTGAGCGGTCGTGCGATAGAAATTCATGTGCATTCATTGTCTTACGCTGAATTTTTGCAATTTATGCAGCAAGACGACAGCGACAAAGCCATGGCGCAATTTTTAAAATATGGCGGTTTGCCCTATCTAAAAGACTTGCCAAAACAAGATGATATTGTGTTTGAATATTTACGCAATATTTATTCAACCATTGCCGTGCGCGACATCGTCCACCGCTACGCCTTACGCAACGTGCAATTTTTGGAGCAATTAACGCAATTTTTAGCCAGCAATATTGGCAATTTATTTTCCGCCAAAAAAATCAGCGACTTCCTGAAATCACAACGCATTTCCGCCAGCACCACGCAAGTGCAAAACTACGCCGAATATTTGGAAAACGCCTTTTTGATTTACAAAGTAAAGCGGTATGATATTGAAGGAAAACGAATTTTTGAAATTGGCGAAAAATATTATTTTGAAGATTTGGGTTTGCGCAACGCGCTCATCGGCTACCGCGCCCAAGACCGCGGCAAATTATTGGAAAACGCCATTTTCAATCATCTGCAAATCGCAGGATACGATGTCAAAATTGGCGGATTAAATAGCCAAGAAATTGATTTTGTAGCAGAAAAAAATGGCGAACGCATTTATGTGCAAGCCACACTCACGATTAACGAAGAAAAAACGCTGGAACGTGAATTTGGTAATTTATTGAAAATTCAAGATAATTATCCAAAATATGTGGTAACAATGGACGAATTTGACGGCAACACGTTTCAAGGCATTAACTGTTTGAGTTTGCGCGATTTTTTATTGAAATTGGATCGCGAATAAATGTTTTCAGGCAGCCTGAAAGAAAAATTATGACAACAGACATCAAAAAAATCATCATTTTAACCCTTTTGCTGCTGATTTCCTGCGCCGCCTTTTTGGTGTGGAACGCACAGGGCAACTGGGATTTTGTTCTGCCACTTCGCGCAAAAAAACTGGGGGCTTTGCTGCTGGTGGCGTATTCGGTGGGCGTGTCCACGCTGCTGTTTCAGACTTTGACCAACAATCCCATACTCACGCCGTCCGTGTTGGGCTTTGACACGCTGTACATTTTTTTGCAAACGCTGCTGGTGGTGCTGCTCGGTAGTGTGGGCTACACGCAACTGCCTTTGACGGGCAAATTTTTCTTGGAATTGGCGGTGATGATGGGGGCTTCGGTGCTGCTGTTTCAAATGCTGCTGCGGCAAGGTGGACGCGATTTGACACGCATGATTTTGATTGGCGTGATTTTTGGCGTACTGTTTCGCAGCGTGTCCAGCCTGTTGCAGCGCATGATTGACCCCGAAGAATTTGCCGTTGCCCAAGCCAACACATTCGCCAGTTTCAACACCGTGAACACCAATTTGCTGCTGGTGAGTGGCGCATTGGTGGCGTTGAGTGGCACATTTTTGTGGCGAGAGCGACACCGTTTGGACGTGCATTTGCTGGGACGCGACCAAGTCATCAATTTGGGCATTGATTATTCCAGACACACTTTGCTGATTTTATTGTGGATTTCCGCATTGGTGGCGACGGCAACTGCTGCCGTTGGACCTGTCAGTTTTTTCGGATTATTGGTTTGCGCGCTGGCAAATTACGTTTCAGGCAGCCTGAAACATTCGGTGCGTTTGCCGATGGTGTTTTTGCTGGCAGCGATTATGCTGGTGGGCGGTCAAGCCATTTTTGAACACGCGCTGGGCATGAAAGCCGTGTTGAGCGTGGTGGTGGAATTTGCGGGCGGCTTGGTGTTTTTGTGGTTGGTGTTGGGGAAACGCAAGGTGTTGTGATTTTTCAGGCTGCCTGAAAAAGGAAAATACATGAAAATCAAATTTTTACCTATTTTATTGATAAGCCTATTGACTGCCTGCCCAAATACCGCGCCCAACAACAATGCAGCCTTATTGAGCCAATTAAAAGTGGAACACATCAACCGTTTAGCGAACAATATTCATCTGCGAAACATGGCGATTGAAAACAAGGCAGACGCACTTTTGCCACTTTTGGACAGGGAAATCAGCCAAAATTTCGCTCTACTTCAAGCGCATGAAACGGCTTTTTCGCAAATTGAATATCCCGAATTGGGCGAGTATGCGATTGATTTAAAACAACAACGACAAAAACTCGCTTGTGCCATACAAAAATCGTATGCCAAACATGAATTGGTTTGGGATAATTCCACCGCGCACAGCGATGAGCGAAATGCCGAAGTCAAACAAAATTACTTACAACAAATCCAAACATATTGCGAACAAGATGTTTCAGGCAGCCTGAATAAATGAAATTGGAAAAAAAATAAAATGATAGAAATCAAAAACATCTCCCACAAAATTGGCGAACAAACCATTTTAAATAATGTCTCGCTGAACATTCCACAAGGCGGCATTACCGCACTCATCGGCGCAAACGGCGCAGGAAAATCCACGTTGCTGTCGTTTATGGCGCGCTTGCAACCGCTTGTTTCAGGCAGCATTGCCTACAACGGGCGCGATTTAGCCAGCACGCCCACCACCGAAGTCGCCAAAATCCTGTCCATTTTGACACAGGAAAATAGCATACACAGCCGCATTTCCGTGCGCGATTTGCTGATGTTCGGGCGTTACCCACATCATCAAGGGCGCCCGACCGAACACGATAAAGAATTGGTGGAAAAAGCGATTATGCAATTTCAGCTTGAAGCGTTTGCCAACCGTTATCTTACAGAATTGTCGGGTGGACAACGCCAACGCGCTCTGATTGCAATGGTGTTTTGCCAATCCACCGAATTTGTGTTGTTAGATGAACCGCTTAATAATTTGGATATGTATTACGCGCGTAATTTAATGCAACTTTTGCGCCACATCACTCATGACCACAATCGCACAACGGTGGTGGTGTTGCACGACATCAACCAAGCCGCCGCCTACGCCGACCACATTGTTGCCATGCAAAAAGGCGAAGTGAAATTTCAAGGCTCGCCCGAAGAAGTGTTTACCGTAGAAAACATCAAAACTTTGTTTGATATGGACGTGGACATTTTGGATTACAAGGGCAAAAAATTGATTGTGCATCATGTGTGAAATTGGGCAAAACCCGAAAATTGGTTATAATGCCAATTTGGTTTTCAGGCAGCCTTACAGTACACGACAAAAATCTTTCAGGCTGCCTGCAACCTGTTCCCTCCCACACTGGCGGGGGAGGGGACAGATGGTTGGTAAAATTAAAAAAATTGTCGTGTACTGTAAGGCAGCCTGAAAATATGTTTTAAACTTCACAACAGGAATTACCATGAAAAAATTATCTTTGACCATTTTAGCAGCAAGTATCTTCACTTTGGCGGCTTGCCAACAAGCCACGACAAACAGCGCGGCTTCAGGCGCAGCGGCTGCTGCTTCGGGTGCCGTACCTGCGGGTTTGGAAACGCAAACCAAGCAAGTGAGCTACACACTTGGTCAACAAATGGGCGAACAATTATTGCAATTGAAAAACAATGGCGGCGAAATTGACGTAAAAGTATTAGCAGAAGGCATTCAAGACAAATTAGATGGCAAACCCAGCAAAATGACCGAAGCGCAAACTGAAGTCGCCATGAAAGCCTTTATGGAAACCATGACCGAAAAAGCCAAGAAAAAAGCCGAAGAATCACAAGCTGCTGGCGACAAATTCTTGACGGAAAACAAAAGCAAAGAAGGCGTAAAAACCACCGCTTCGGGTTTACAATACAAAGTGAACAAAGAAGGTACAGGCGCGTCTCCCGCATTGGGCGATGGCGTGATGGTGGAATACACAGGCAAATTAATTGACGGCACAGAATTTGACAGCACCAAACAACAAGGTGGCGAACCACTTGCCGTGCCTTTGACGGGCAATTCGGTGATTCCAGGTTGGACAGAAGGCTTGCAATTGATGAAAGAAGGTGGCGAATACACTTTGTATGTACCAGCGAAATTGGCGTACGGCACGATGTCGCCGAGTCCGAAAATTCCTGCCAACTCGGTTTTGGTGTTTGACATGAAAATCGTGAAAGTGGAAAAAGGCGTGGTAAAAGACCAAGTCGTTAAAGTGCCACAAGGCGGTAAAGAAAATAAAAAATAATTGAAAAATAAATGGAGTAGGGTGGGCATCAATCCACTCAGTACACGACAAAAATCTTTCAGGCTGCCTGTAACCTGTCCCCTCTCCCGCTTGCGGGGGAGGGTTAGGGTGGGGGTTCGTTGATTTTCAAGACAATTAATTTATTCCACAAATTTTCCCCCACCCTAGCCCTCCCCCGTTGGAGACGGGGGAGGGGATAGGTTTGTGGTTATTTCAAAAAATTGTCGTGTACTGAAAGGCAGCCTGAAAACTCATTTTTTATAACCATCACGTTTACAAAAACAAAATAGGAACGCAAAACATGAAAGCACTTTTACTCGGCGCACCAGGGGCGGGCAAAGGCACTCAAGCGCAATTTATCACGCAAGCCTTTCAAATTCCACAAATTTCCACAGGCGATATGCTACGCGCTGCCATTAAAGCGCAAACGCCGCTTGGTTTGGAAGCGAAAAAAATCATGGACGAAGGCGGTTTGGTGCGCGATGACATCATTATCGGCATGGTCAAAGAGCGCATTGCCCAAGCGGATTGCGCCAATGGTTTCCTGTTTGACGGTTTCCCACGCACTTTGGCGCAAGCGGAAGCCATGCGCGATGCGGGCGTGGTGTTGGACGCGGTGGTGGAAATTGATGTGCCTGACAGCGTGATTGTGGAACGCATGAGCGGTCGCCGTGTGCATTTGGCTTCGGGGCGCACTTATCACATCATGAATAATCCGCCTAAAGTGGCTGGTAAAGACGATGTTACGGGCGAAGATTTGATTCAACGTGATGATGATAAAGCGGAAACCGTACAAAAACGTTTACAGGTTTATCATGAGCAAACGGCGGTTTTGGTGGGTTTCTACAGCCAAATGTCGGGCGATGACGCGCCAAAATACATCAAAGTTGATGGCACGCAAAATGTGGACGTGGTAAAACAAGAAGTATTGTCCGCATTGGGCAAATAATATTCAGGCAGCCTGAAACGTATTTTCAGGCTGCCTTCTGATTAATGGAAATTTAATTATCATGAAAAATAAATTATTTATTTTACTTGCTTTATGCAGCAGTTTGGCTTATGCCGAGCCGCGCGATTTTGGTTTGGCAAAATTGCCCGATATGCCGAAAAACAGCGAATTTGCCGAAACCGCCAATGAATTGCCCGCCGTCCCCAACCCCAATCAGGGCGAATGGTTGGATTTGTATGTGAACGAAACCCACACAGGTAAACCGCGTATCTTATTGGACAGCCTGCATATTTTACCTGACCGAAGTGTGCGTTATTTGTTTAACAGCCGTTCCGCGAGCGGCTATGACAATGTTACCGCCGAAGGTTTGGTGTGCGCCGAAGGCATTTTCAACAGCGATGGCGCATTGCACAAAACCTTCGCCTACGCCGATTTGGACAATCAACGTTGGATTATTGCCCGAAACGCCAAATGGCGCGTCATTGGCAGCAAACGCAATGCCGCCGACCCCGTACGCCGTGTGTTGTACGAAGTGATTTGCGCCAACAATAAAATTCTCAATGAAAAACAATTACGCCAATTATTGATTGAACAAGGCAGTACAGCACGTGAAAACCGCAATCAACGAAGCGGTAAATAATTTTAGGCAGCCTGAAAAATCTTTCAGGCTGCCTGTAAATATTAATCGCGTAATTCCGCCGCTTCTAAAGTATTTTCCAATAAGCTCGCAATCGTCATTGGACCCACGCCACCAGGGACAGGCGTAATCATCGCTGCACGTTCCACCGCCACATCAAAATCCACGTCGCCGCACAAGGTGCCATTTTCCAAACGATTAATGCCCACGTCCACCACAATCGCACCTTCTTTCAACCATTCGCCCTTAATCAATTTGGGCTTACCGACCGCCGCCACCACAATATCAGCCGCCGCCACTTCCTTGTCCAAATCATACGTGAAACGATGGCAAACCGTTGGTGTTGCCCCCGCCAACAACATTTCCAATGCCATAGGTCGCCCCACAATATTAGACGCGCCCACAATGGTAACTTTTTTTCCTTTTACATCAATATTATATTCTTTTAATAAAGTCATAATCCCTTTTGGCGTACATGGGCGCATTAAAGGCATACGTTGCGACAAACGCCCCATATTATAAGGATGGAAACCATCTACATCCTTGTCTGGATTGATTTTTTCCAGAATTTTTTGGCTATCCAAATGTGGGGGCAGGGGGAGTTGCACCAAAATCCCATCAACCGCCGCATTCTCATTCAATTTTTTGATTAAAGACAATAATTCATCTTCAGTCGTTTCATTAGGCAAATGGTAGGAAAAGGATTGAAAACCCACTTTTTCACACGCCATATTTTTATTGCGTACATAAACCGCGCTGGCGGGATTATCGCCAACCAAAATCACAGCCAAACCAGGTACGCGTAAACCTTGCGCCACGCGCTGCGCCACGCGTTCACGAATGGTGTTTAAGCATTTTTCGGAAACTTTTTTACCGTCAATTAATTGAGCCGTCATTTGGAGCACCTTTGTTAATGGGGAAAAATGTAATCTTTGTTAGGCGATATTTTAACATATTTCAGGCAGCCTGAAAGCTGGGCAAATCAGCACAAAAGCACGAGAAATTCCCCGTTTCATGCGTATATATGAATTCCCATAATCAATATTATGTAAAATTATGTCAATATTGACGTGAAAATCGCCAAACATCCCCGCCCTATTTTGGGATTTTTGATGTTTGGCGCATTTTTGGATTGTGCAAATCAGCGTTTGGCGAAACCCTGTTTGTGCAAAAATGGCAAAATTTCTGGACGCACTTCGGTACACAAATTGCCCTGAATTTGTTTGCGCCAATCCAAATCAGCGTTGCCGCGCTCGTTGTAATATTGCCCTACTGTTTGGTTATACGCTTCCAATTCGTCTGCGTTTGCTTCTTGATATTCATTTTCAGAAACAACGACTTGTGCTGGCAAACGTGGGCGTTGTGCTGGCTCTTGCGCGGGATATCCCAAACACAGCCCCACCAATGGCACAACATATTCAGGCGTGTGCAAAATTTCAGCTAACTGATTAATATCATTGCGAATACTGCCAATATACACGCCACCCAAACCGCAACTTTCGGCACACAATAAGAGATTTTGGGCAAACAAGGCTACGTCCACCGAACCTGTAATCAGGCATTCTGTCCAATCCAATTGTGCGTCTGGGGCAAAATATTTGTGGCGCGCGCCGTCAATGCAGAATACGAGAAATTCGGCGCAATTTTCAACGTAATGATGACCTGCCCCGCCCTGCCCTGCACAGATGGCGCGGATTTGGGCGCGTTTGGCGCGGTCGCGCACGCGAATCACGCTGACGTTTTGTAAATAGCTGGACGTGGACGCCATTTGTCCTGCAGCAATGAGTTGGGCAAACAATTCTTCGGGAATGGCTTGTTCGCTGAATTTGCGGATAGAGCGATGATTTAATGCGGTTTGTAATGCGGGCTGACTGTTCATTTTGGGTATCCTTGTAGATGGGTGTGAATATTGTAGGCAACCTGAAAATGGTTTCAGGCTGCCTGAAAATAAATTTATCTGATTATAAAGCAGATTTTCGTTTACCAAAATACATAAATCCAACCACGCCCAACACAAACATGGGCAAACTCAACCATTGCCCCATAGACATGCCCAGTGTGAGTAAACCTAAATGTTCATCAGGCTGCCGTGCAAATTCGGCAATAAAACGGAATAAGCCATAACCACCTAAAAATAAAGCGGTAATTTGTCCCGTTGGGCGCGATTTTTTGGAAAACCACCACACGATGAAAAATAAGCACATGCCTTCCAGCGCAAATTGGTAGAGCTGCGATGGGTGGCGTGGCAACATGCCGTATTGGTTAAGCCATTCTAAATATTGGGGATTGTGGCTGGCGGCGAGCAGGTCTTCATTTTTGGCTTGGGGAAAACCCATCGCCCAAAAATTGTTGGGCTGGGTAACACGCCCCCATAGCTCGCCATTAATAAAATTACCAATGCGCCCCGAAGCCAAACCTGTGGCAACCAATGGGGCAATAAAATCCAATGTTTTCAAAAAGTTCAATTTGTGTTTGCGGGTAAACAAATACACCGCCAGCACCACGCCCAAAAATCCGCCGTGAAACGACATACCACCTTCCCAAATTTTCAGTGCAGACAAAGGGTTAGCTGCATATTCGGTAAATTTGTAAAACAGCACATAGCCCAAGCGTCCGCCCAAAATCACACCGATGACACCCCACGTCAGTAAATCATCTAATGATTCTTTGGTAAACAAGGTGTTACCCTGTGCAATGCGTTTGCGCCCCAGCCAAATAAACAGGGCAAAACCAACAATATAGCTCAAAGCGTACCAACGAATAGCGAGCGGTCCTAATTGCACGGCAATAGGGTCAAAATTGGGATGAGTAATCATGGTAAAAACCTTTGTTTTGCAATATAAAATTTTTTAGGCAGCCTGAAAACCGACACACTAAACGGTTCAGGCTGCCTGAAAATAAATGGGGGAATCTGAACGCATTAACCTGCGAAAATTTCATTAAACCACAATGTTATGCTGTCCCAAAATTTTCCGACAAAGCCTGCTTCAGCCACGTCTTGCAGCGCGTAAACTTTCTTTTCTGCTAATACTTTGTCTTTGTGCATAAATTTAATTACGCCCATTTCTGCGCCTTTTTGAATGGGGGCGAGTACGGGTTGATTGGTTTCCAATTTGGGCACGATGTCTTGTCCGTGTCCGTGTGGCAAGGTGATGTATTCATCGTTTAAGAAGCCAATCGGCACTTCACGCAATGCGCCTTTGAATACTTTGATGTGGGAAACGGCTTGCCCCGCTTGATACATTTTGGGTGTGTCAAAATTTTGCAGCGCGTAATTGAGCAATTTGCTGCTTTCGGTGGCGCGGGCTTCTTGGCTGTTTGTGCCAACCACGACCGACACCACGCGGCGACCATTGCGCTTGCTGGATGCAATCAGATTGTAACCTGCGCTGTTGGTATGCCCTGTTTTCAAGCCGTCCACGCTGGGGTCGCGGAACAGGAGTAAATTGCGGTTGGGCTGTTTAATGCCGTTGTAGGTGAATTCTTTGAGCGAATAAATGGCGTAATAATCGGGAAAATCTCTAATCAGCGCGTCCGACAGGGTAACCAAATCGTTTACTGTGGTCAGGTGTTTTTTGCCTGGTAAACCTGTGCTGTTTTCAAAAGTGGTTTTGTTCATGCCCAAGCGTTTGGCTTCGGCGTTCATCAATTCAACAAATTTGGCTTCGCTGCCTGCCACGCTTTCGGCGAGTGTGATGGCGGCATCATTGCCCGATTGAACAATTAAGCCTTTGACCAAATCGCCCACGCTCACGGGTTTTTTCATTTCCAAAAACATGCGTGAGCCTTCGGCTTTCCATGCTTTTTCGGACACTTTGAGCATTTGGTCGGGTTTGAGTTTGCCTTCATTCAAATTTTTGAACACGATGTAGGCGGTCATCAATTTGGTTAGGGACGCAGGTTCAATCAGTTGGTCAATGCAAATCTTTGACGATGTAGGCGGTTGCGTCAATTTCTAGGGGGGCTTTGCTATTGGTTTTGAGTGGTGCGGTAACCACAGTTACAGGCGCGTTTTGGGCGGCTGATGGTTTTTTGTCGGTGGTTTTATTATCTTTCTCGGGTGCGGCATGTGCGGCAAACGCAGTTGCCAACAAGAGAACGGAAAGTTTTGTTTTCATAGTATAAATATCGTTAAAAAAGTTTTCAGGCTGCCTGAAAAGAAAAATGAAATAGCGCGATTATAACAAATAATGGGCAAACGATGAAAATCCACAAGCAAATTCAATCTTATTTCATTAACGCGAACTCGGGATAAGAAACAGATTAACCTTATTTTCATTATGGTGAAATTTTCAGGCAGCCAAACAATTTTTGTCGTGTACCGTAAGGCAGCCTGAAAACAATTTTGTTATAATCCACCGCTTTGTTTTCCCGAAAAAATAGCTGTTTATTATGCGCCTAACCCACATTAAATTAGCAGGTTTCAAATCGTTTACCGACCCCACCACCATTCATGTGCCTAGCCAATTGGTTGCCGTGATTGGTCCAAACGGCTGCGGCAAATCCAATGTGATAGACGCAGTGCGCTGGGTGTTGGGCGAAGCGTCCGCCAAACAATTGCGCGGCGAATCCATGCAAGACGTGATTTTCAATGGCGCAGCCACGCGCCGCCCTGCCCCACGCGCTTCGGTGGAATTGGTGTTTGACAACAGCGACCACAGTTTGCAAGGCGCATGGGGGCAATACGGCGAAATCGCCATCAAACGCCAACTCACACGACAAGGCGAATCCAGTTATTTCATTAATAATCAATCAGTTCGCCGCCGCGATATTACCGATTTGTTTTTGGGTACGGGCGTGGGGGCACGTGGCTATGCGGTGATTGAGCAGGGCATGATTACGCGGATTATTGAAGCGTGTCCCGAAGAACTCCGCGCCTATATTGAAGAAGCGGCTGGCGTGTCCAAATACAAAGAACGCCGCCGTGAAACCGAAACGCGTTTGAAAGACACCCGCGAACATTTGCAGCGTTTGGCGGATTTGCAAACGGAATTGGCGCGACAAGTAGAAAAGCTGGAAAAACAAGCCGCTACCGCCGCACAATATCAGGAATTAAGCGCGGAATTAACACGTTTGGAAAATTTGTTGAATTATGTGAATTGGCGCAATTCTTTGGCGCAAGCCGATGAAGCGGGCGCGGCGCACCAAGCGGCACAGTATCAATTGGAACAATTTTCGGAACAACATCAAGAATTTACCGCGCAATTAGAACAGCTCCGCGAAACGGAATTATCACAACAACAACAAAATCATGCGTTAAATCAAGAACATTCTTTGTTGCGCGAACAAATGGCGCGTTTGGAAGAGCAAATTCGGGCGCAACAAAATCAGCAACAGCGCGTGGAACGCGAGCGTTTGGCGGCGCAGGCTGCCTTGCAAAAAATTCAGCAAGAACAAATGGTTTTGCAAAGTGAAGCGGATTTGCTGGAAAATGATTTGGCGGAAAAACAAATTGAATTGAGTGAATTAGCCGTTTTGGTGGCGGAACACGAAGCGCAATTGCCCGAATTGGAAGACGCGCAGGCTGCCGCGCAACTGGTTTACCAAAGTCAGCAAGATGAATTAAACCGTTTGAAACGCGAATTAGCCCTGAAACAACAACAGCTTAAACACACACAAGAAAGTTTAAATCAGGCTTTGGCGCGGCAAGCGCGTTTGGAAAGTGAACAGGCGGCATTGAATTTGCCCGATGACAGTGAATTGTCCATTGCACAAGCTCAAGTTGATGAATTAAAAGAAAAATATGGCATTTTGGAAACGCAATTACAGGAGCAGGAAACCTATTCAGGCAGCCTGAAAACGCGTTTGCACGCAGCACAAGAATCGTATCATGCTGTTTATCAACACTATTTAACCGCGCAAGCGCAACATCAGGCTTTGACGCAATTATTGGCGGAGCAGCCGCAACAGGATTTTTGGGCGCACACTTCTGCCAGCAACGCGCCTGTGTTGTGGCAAAACGTGGTCGTGCCGCAGGATTGGCAACACGCGTTTGGGGTGGTGTTGGCGGAGCGTTTGCAGGCGCGGGCGGTGGCGGAAGATTTTGTTTTACCTGATGTTTTGCCGCAGGGCAGTGCCGCGTGGACGGTTTCAGGCAGCCTGAAAGCAAAAACGCAACCCGCGCAAGCATTAATCAATCAAATTCAAGCAGATAAGCGTTTTCAGGCTGCCTTGCAACATTGGCTGGACGGGGTGTTGTGTGCGCCGAATTTGGCGTATGCGCTGGCAAATCAACATGAATTGCAAAACAATCAGTTATGGCTCACACCCGAAGGGCATCGGGTGGACAAATTAAGCGTGGTTTTGTTTAATGAGTCTGATAAAAATCAATTAGTTAGCCAAAAAATGCGTTTGGACAATTTGACGGCGGAATTGGCGGAATTAGCCCCCAATTTGCAATTGGCAGAAGCGGAATTGGCGCACATTCGCACGGAAAATAACAGCCACGAAGCGCAATTTCGTGAAACGCAAACGGCGCAGCGAACGCAGGCTGCCCAATTGCAAGCGGCGCAAAATCGGGCAAATGAATTGTTTGCGCGTACCAATCAGGGGCAATTGCGCCGCGCTCATATTGAGCAGGAATTGGCGCAATTATCTGAAGAAATTGAACATTTTACTTATAGCCGCGATGGTTTGAGCGATGATGTGGACACTTTGGCGGCGGCGGTGTCGGGTTTTGATGTGGGCAATCAGGCGCAGGATTTTCAGCAGCAACAAAATCGGGTAAAACAAGCGCGTTTGGCTTTGCTGGAGAGCAATCGGCAATATGGTTTGGCGGAAATTGCTTTGCATAAACAACAACAACGCTTGGAAAATGTGCAGCAGCAATTGGCAATTGCGGAACAGCAAAAATCGGAATGGTTGGCGCGGCAACTGGATTTGGCGTTGGCGGACGAAACGGCGGACGATGGGCGCAGCGCGGAATTGGACACGCTCACGGAAATGGCGGCGGCGGTGCAAGAGCAAATCGCGGAAGCGGTGGCGCGTTTAGCGCAAACGCAGGAATTGGCGCGAAATGTGTATGCGGAACAGCAGCGTTTGGCAGCCCAACAGCCGCGTTTACAAGACGAAGTGCAAGCCACTTTATTGAAACAACAGGAATTTTTAATCAACGCCAAACAGTTTCATCAACATTTATTGGACACGCACGCGGATTTATTGGTTTTGGAAGAATCGGCGCAACACGCTGGGCAGCCTGAAACCATGTCGCGCAATATTGTGAAATTAAATCAACAAATTGCGGCTTTGGGTGCGGTCAATTTGGCGGCTTTAGAAGAATTGGCGGAAGCGGCAGAACGCGATACTTATTACCGCACGCAAAGCGATGATGTGCAGGCTGCCATCGCTTTATTGGAAGAAGCCATCGCGCAAATTGACGATGAAACGAAAATTCGTTTTAAAGAAACTTTTGATTTGGTTCAGAAAAAAGTTCAGGAATTTTTCCCGACTTTATTTGGTGGTGGCGAAGCCAGTTTGCGCATGGAAGGCGATGATTGGCTGACGGCTGGGGTGTCCATTATGGCGCGTCCCCCTGGTAAGAAAAACAGCACGATTCATTTATTGTCGGGCGGCGAAAAGGCTTTGACGGCGATGAGTTTGGTGTTTGCGCTGTTTAGTTTGAATCCTGCGCCGTTTTGTTTACTGGACGAAGTGGATGCGCCACTTGATGATGCGAATACCAGCCGTTTTTGCAATTTGGTCAAAGAGATGTCGGCGCAAACGCAATTTTTGTATATTTCGCACAATCGTTTGACGATGGAAATGGCTGACCAATTAATTGGCGTAACCATGCAGGAAAAAGGGGTGTCGCGGATTGTGGCGGTGGATATTCAGCAAGCGTTGAAAATGGCAGAAAGTTAAATTATTTAATTATTTGATTTTTTTTTTTAAAAACAATCAGGCAACCTGAAAACATCATCACATCATGTTTTCAGGCTGCCTGATTTTGGGAAACTTAAATTGGTTTACCAACGCCACCAAGGTCTGTCATCGGCTTGCCATTCGTGTTGTAAATAGGGGCTGTTTTTGAAATTGTGTGCCAACACGCGGCGCACGTCTGCTGCCAATGTGGGTTTATTCATTTTGTTGTAAGTAAACATCATAATTGCCAAAGATTCTTCTACAAAACGGGTGTTTTGGAAATCTTTAATCACGTTTTGGGCGCGATTATTGGCGGCTAAATACGCGCCGCGTTTGGCATAATAGCGGGCAATGGCGATTTCATGTCCTGCCAATGCGTCCACCAATTGCGCCATGCGTTTGGTTGCGTCATCGGCGTATTTGCTGGACGGAAAGCGGCGCACGAGTTCTTCAAACACATAATAGGCTTTGCGATTGGCAATGGGGTCGCGGTCTGACCAGTCTTGCGAAGACAATTTGTTCAAAAACGATTGGTCTTCCGCAAACAGCACCAAGCCTTTCAAATATAAAGCATAATCCATGTCCACGCTGGCGGGATAGTGGTGCTGGAAACGCGCCAAAGCGAGCAAGGCTTTTTTCGGCTCTTCGTCTTTATAATGCGCGTATGCGGTGTCCAATAGCGATTGTTCGGCGTAGCGACCATCGGGTTGGCGGGCGCGTAACACGTCATACAAAGACACGGCGCGTGAATAATTACCCGAATTCAATTCGTTACGCGCTTCGCTGTATAGCTGCTCGGCTGTCCAACCTTGCGTTAATTTTTCATCTGGACTCATTTTGCTTTGATTCGCCGCGCAGCCCGACAACACCGCCGCCACCGACAAAGCCAACAACATTTTTTTCATAAGAAACCTTTTTATCTGGGTTTGAAAATCATAACGGCTGATTTTAATGGAAATCTGCCAGCGTGTCATTGTTGGCGATAAACAGGCAGCCTGAAAACATCTATTTATGTTGTTTTCAGGCTGCCTATTGTTTTGATTCAATCTATGTATAGTCGCAGAACTAAAAAAGCATTACGGCGTTGCCAACGCCCTTATGTACTATTCGTACATGGCGGGCGTTGTCGCCTTGTACTGCATTTTCATTTCTACGACTATATTTTGGTTAATTTGCGGCTTTGGCGGCTTTGATTTCGCCAATGAATTTATCAAACAATTCGCTTAAATCATGTGGACCGGGGCTGGCTTCGGGGTGTCCTTGGAAACTGAACGCGCTTTGATTGGTCAATTCAATCCCCTGCACGGTGTGGTCAAACAGGGAACGATGGGTAACGCGCACATTTTCAGGCAGCGTGTTTTCATCTACTTGGAAACCATGATTTTGGCTGGTAATCATTACTTTGCCACTGTCCAAGTCTTGCACGGGGTGGTTTGCGCCGTGATGACCAAAGGGCATTTTGGACGTTTTCGCGCCGCTCGCCAAACCCAATAATTGGTGTCCCAAACAAATGCCGAACACAGGTTTTTGGGTTGCCAAAATTTCCCGAATGGCTTCAATGGCATAATCACATGGTTCGGGGTCGCCCGGCCCGTTAGACAGGAATACGCCATCGGGATTGCTTGCCAATACATAAGCGGCGGGCGTTTGTGCGGGGAACACGGTTAAGCGGCAACCGCGTTGCGCCAACATCCGCAAAATATTGCTTTTCACGCCAAAATCATACACGGCGACATGATACGGCGTTTCAGGCTGCCTGAAACCTTCGCCCAAAACCCATTCGCCTTCTTTCCATTCGTAGGGTTTGGTGCAGCTTACTTCTTTGGCTAAATCTTTACCTGCCATACTGCCAAATTCGGCGATTAATTGTTGGGCTTGTTCAATGGTGGCTTGGTCGCCTGTTAAGATAGCACCTGCTTGCGCGCCTTTATCGCGCAAAATGCGGGTTAAGCGGCGGGTGTCAATATCGGCGATGGCAACGGTTTGGTTGCGCACCAAATAGTCTTGCAAACTTTCTTCGGCGCGGAAATTGCTGTGCAATAAGGGCAAATCGCGGATAATCAAACCTGCGACATATACGGCACGACTTTCGGTGTCTTCGCTATTTGTACCTGTATTGCCGATGTGTGGGTAGGTTAAAGTAACGATTTGTTTGGTGTACGATGGGTCGGTCAGGATTTCTTGATAGCCTGTCATGGCGGTGTTGAACACGACTTCACCTGAAGTGCTGCCATTGTAACCAACTGATGTGCCATGAAAAATGCTGCCATCAGCAAGAACGAGAAGAGCGGGAATAGACATTTGGAAGAACTCCTGAATAATACATATTTTTGAGAAATTAATTTTGGACAATATTTTTCAGGCTGCCTTTCAGTACACGACAAAACTCATGTAGGGTGCGTATTATGCACCGAATTATCCAGTAATTTGAATGATTTGGTGCGTGGTACGCCCCACATTTTAGGCGTTTGTAAAAATTATTGTGTACTGTAAAGCTGCCTGAAAACGCGTTACCCCAAATAAAGCTTAAAAAAAAACACGTGCCACAATTTAATGATTAAATTGTGTAACGTGCTTTCTGAATATTGGGCGGAACGCTGTCCGTGAAAGCAAGCTATTTTAAGCGATTTGGGTGTGAAATTCAAGTTTCAGGCTGCCTTTCATATCAGAATAGTATAGTCGCCGAATTGAAAAAGTACTACGGCATTGGCTCGCCTTGCCGCCTTGTATTACATTTTCACTTCTGCGACTATAGAATGGGCAGCCTGAACAAGTATTGTCATCTGGGCGCAATAGTTTTAGAATAATACGATTATTGGGTGTTTGATTAAACCATTATTCACAAAGGAAAGACCACAATGAAAACTTCTATTATTTTATCTGTTATCGCATTGGCAGCATTGAGCGCGTGTCAAAGCAATTCAACATCAGGTCATTCAAGCGGCTCATCAAATGCGACCAGCAAAGGTATTTGTCAGCAAGTGCGCGGCGACACGAGTTCTGGTGGTCGCAATGTTTTGTATCGCTGCAATGGTAATGCGGTATTGAATTCTGCTGAAGCGCAAACTATTTTGGGGCGCGGTGCAAAAATCAGTTTTGCAAACGGTGGCAGCGTGATTAAAGCCAATTTAACCACCCGTCAAGCCGCCAACCGTGTGGGCAATTCAGATGAAGCAACTTGTGAACGTGCATTCATCAATGCGGCGAAAAAATTCCAAGAAACTGCAGCAGGTTTAGGTGGCAGCCGTGTAACAGGTTTCCAAAGTTATTTAAACAAAAATGTGTTGAGTGGCGGTCAATATGAGTGCGAAGTGGGCACATTCCATGGTCGTGTGGTGATGCGCGGCGACGTGGCACGTTAATCATTTTAGCAGGCAGCCTGAAGAGGTTTTCAGGCTGCCTTTTCTCTTCTTTTTCCATATAAAAATCTCTATGAAAACCAACCGAGTAGTCATCACAGGCATAGGCGCAATTTCTGCGTTTGGGCGCGATTGGGCGAGCGTTCAGGCTGCCTTTGCGGCGCAACAAAACGCGGTACGCGCCATGCCACAATATGCTGAATTTCCTGAATTAGAAGCCTTGCTTGCCGCACCACTTGCCACGCCTTACACACCACCAGCGCATTGGACACGCAAGCAATTGCGTAGCATGGGTTTACTCGCGCAATACACGGTAGACGCCGCCGAACAAGCCTTATCACAAGCAGGTTTGCTGGACGACCCGAGCATACGCGATGGCAGAATGGGTGTGGCAGCAGGTTCATCTTCAGGCAGCCCTGCGGATATTTTAGATGTGGGTTTATTGTTATCAAAATTGCCCAATCAGTTTAATGCCAACACTTATGTACGCATGATGCCACACACCACCGCCGCCAATGTGGGCATTTTTTTCGGGCTAACAGGGCGTGTGATTCCGACTTCCAGCGCGTGTACATCGGGCAGTCAAGGCATTGGTTATGCGTATGAAGCGATTAAATATGGCAAAATCCCCATGATGCTAGCTGGCGGTGCAGAAGAATTGAGCGCGTCTCAAGTTTTGGTGTTTGACAGTTTATACGCCGCCAGTCGCCGCAATGGGCAGCCTGAAACCACGCCACGCCCCTATGACCGCGACCGCGATGGTTTGGTGATTGGCGAAGGCGCGTGCATGATGGTTTTGGAAGATTTGGCTCACGCCCAAGCGCGTGGCGCACACATCATCGCCGAAATTGTCGGCTACGGCGCAAATTCAGATGGCAGCCACATCACGCGTCCCGAACAAACCACCATGCAGCGTTGCATGGAATTGGCATTGGCAGACGCTAATTTACCCGCCCAATCCATTGCTTATGTGAGCGGACACGGCACCGCCACCGAGCAAGGCGACATCGCGGAAACACAAGCCACCGCCGCCGTGTTTGGACATATTCCTTTGAGTTCACAGAAAAGTTATTTGGGGCATACTTTGGGCGCGTGTGGGGCATTGGAAAGCTGGTTTGCCATAGAAATGATGCGCCATCAATGGTTTGCGCCCACACTGAATTTGGATAATTTGGACGAGCGTTGTGGCGATGTGGACTATATTCGTGGCGGTGGGCGCGTGTTGGACACGGAATATGTGATGAACAATAATTTCGCCTTTGGTGGCGTGAATACATCGTTGATTTTTAAACGGTGGTGATTTTTCAGGCTGCCTTTTATTACCTATAAAAATATTCGCGTTAAAAATAAGGCAGTCTGAAAACTTAATCTCAAATCAAAAGGATAAAATAAATGAATCATCAACATTTTGACATCGCCATTATCGGCGCAGGACCTGCGGGGGCGGTGGCAGCTTCCTTGCTGAATCAGCAAGGTTTCAAAGTCTGCGTATTGGAAAAACAGCATTTTCCACGCTTTGTGATTGGCGAGAGTTTACTGCCGCATTGCATGGAATTTATTGAAGCAGCAGGATTTTTGCCCGCCGTGCAAGCCGAACCATCGTTTCAATTCAAAAATGGCGCGGCGTTCACATGGGGCAGCCGCTACACCGAAATTGATTTTACTGACAAATTCACCGCAGGACACGGCACAACTTTCCAAGTGCGCCGCGCCCTATTTGATGATATTTTGATTAAAGAAGCTCAAAAACAAGGAATTACAGTACGATTTGGCGACAGCGTAAGCGCATACAATGACGATACCGCCGAATTAACCGTGCAGCCTGAAAACGGCGAACCCTATGTTTTACAAACCAAATTTGTATTAGATGCGAGTGGTTATGGTCGCGTATTACCGCGTTTGCTGGATTTGGAAACGCCGTCTCAATTGCCGCCACGCGCCGCGCATTTCACGCATATTGACGACAATATTACCGCCCCCGATTTTGACCGCAACAAAATTCTCATCTCCACCCACCCCAAACACCGCGATGTGTGGTTTTGGCTGATTCCATTTGCCGACAATCGTTGTTCCATTGGCGTGGTGGGGCTGCCTGAACGCTTTGCAGGTTTGGATGATTCAGAACACATTTTGAAAACTTTTGCGCTGCAAGTACCCATGTTGGCACGAATTTTGGCAAATGCAAATTGGGACAATGAATTTCCTTTCCGCTACATCACAGGTTATTCTGCCAATGTGAAATCTTTGTATGGCAAACATTTTGCGCTGCTGGGCAATGCGGCGGAATTTTTAGACCCCGTGTTTTCATCGGGCGTTACCATTGCCATGCACTCGGCGAAATTGGCGACAGATGTGTTAAGCAAACAATTGCGCGGGCAAAATGTGGATTGGCAAACCGAATTTGCCGAACCATTGATGTTGGGCGTGGACACTTTCCGCACTTATGTGAATGGCTGGTACGATGGTTCATTCCAAGACGTGATTTATGCCGAGCAGCGTTCGCCCGACATCACGCGCATGATTAGCGCGATTTTGGCGGGCTATGCGTGGGACGAGAGCAATCCTTATGTGGCGAAATCAGAACGGCGTTTGGCGGCGTTGGCGGAAATGGTGGGGGAAGCGGTTTATCGTTGATTTAATGGTTTAATTTATTTTCAGGCTGCCTGAAATATTTTTTTGTGAATGAATTGGCTTACTTTTTTATAGTACACAACAATTTTTATAAACACCTATTTGGGATAAGAAAATTGAAAATATCATGAAAATAAATAACTTGCGTAGGGTGCGCCGTGCGCACCAATGGCTTGAATAATGTCGTCAATTGATGGCGAATTTGGTGCGCACGGCGCACCCTACGATTATTTTTGTCGTGTATGATAAGGCTGCCTGAAAAATCCATTTCATTATTTAATTAAACAATCATGTTCAAACCATTTATTATTTTAACCTTAACCGCCCTACTCGCCGCTTGCGCCAGCAGCTACGCACCACAAGATGCCCCCACACTCCCCGAAAACCAAACCCTTTGGTTTCAATTAGAAAAACTGGACAACGATGGCAACACCACCCAAACCAGCGTATTGAGCGTACAAGGCGAAGCAGACGGCACAACGCGTTGGCTACAAGCCGATATTTTTGGTGTGCCGCAAGCACGTTTACTTGCTAAATCAACAGGTTGGCAACAAGACGGTTTCGCACCACCCAATCGCACCGCGCAACAATTATTTGTCGCCCTATTCCCATACATCAAACGCGGTTTCAGGCAGCCTGAAACCATCGTGTTGCCCGAACAAATATGGCGCGTTAGCCCCATTCACACCGAAGCAGAAAGCGAATAAACCCATGTATTTACAACAACCTGCGCTGACTTCCGCCATCGGTCGCGGCATGGAAGCGCATATTCACGCACTGCTGAACCCGCCCAGCCACACGCCACTCACGCCTAACAGCGATTGGGTGCGCGGCAAAACGCTGTATTTTGGCACAGTACACGGCGAATTGCGCCCTTTTGCCGAACATATTTTGCCCGAACATCGCAGCCAAAACAATCACTTACTTTGGGACGCATTGGCACAAATTGAACCGCAAATCCACGCCGCCAAAGCAAAATTTGGTGCAGACCGCGTGGGCGTGATTATGGGAACTTCGGTAAGCGGCGCAGATGAAAATATCCCTTTATTTCAATCTGTTGTCAATGGCAGCACATGGGACAGTCTGCCTTTTGCCCAACAAACGCAATTACACTCCGACCCCGCCGATTTTGTCAAACAAGCGTATGATTTACAAGGCATTGCTTACGGCATATCCACCGCTTGCACATCGGGGGCGAGAGCATTGATGAGTGCGGCGCGGTTGCTGCATTTAGGGCTATGTGATGCCGTGATTTGTGGCGGTGTGGACACGCTTTCGCCTTTAACCATCAATGGCTTTTATTCGCTGGAAGTGCTTTCAGGCTGCCTTGCCCAACCGTTTTCGGCAAACCGCGATGGGATTAATATTGGCGAAGCGGCGGCGGCGTTTGTTTTGACACGCGAACGCGTGAAACACAGTTTGCCACTATTGGGTTATGGCGCGAGCAGTGATGCGTATCACATGTCATCGCCGCACCCTGATGGCGTGGGCGCGGTGGCGGCGTTTCAGGCTGCCTTAAATCATGCACAATTATCTGCACAATCTATTGGCTGGATAAATTTACACGGCACAGGCACGCGCCACAACGACCAAATGGAAAGCCGCGCCATCGCCCAAGTATTTGGTAACAATACCCCTTGCACATCCACCAAAACCTTGACAGGGCATACATTGGGCGCGGCGGGGGCATTGGAAGCGGCGTTATTGTGGGGCGTGGTGTCGCGTCAATTCAATCCGCAAGGCAAATTGCCGCCACAATTGGGCGATGGCGTGCGTGATGACACATTGGAAAATATTTATTTAACTGATTCAAATAGTTACTGGAGAGAAGGTCGGCGCGTGGGCGCGAGTGCGTCTTTTGCTTTTGGGGGCAATAATGCGGTTTTGATAATGGGAGAAGACGATGCCTGATTGTCCAATTGTATCGCCTGAAATTTTACTGCCGCACAGTGGGCGCATGGTTTTATTACAACGTATTGTTTCGTATAATGAAACCAGTTTGCTTGCAGAAGCAGAAATCGGCGCAAACCATATTTTGCTACCCGATGGCGCAACAGGCTTACCCAGCTATTTGGGTGCGGAAATCATGGCACAAGGCGTGGCGGCATGGGCTGGCGCACACGCTTTGGACAGGGGCGAAACGGTGCGTTTGGGTTTTTTATTGGGAACGCGCAAATTGGTTTTCAGACAGCCTGAAATTGCCATTGGTACACAATTATCGGTTTATATTCAACAATCTTGGCAGGATAATTCAGGCATGGGCGTATTTGATTGCGAATTGCGTGAACGGGTTTCGGGCGAAGTGTTGTTAAGTGGCGCATTGAATGTGTACAGCCCCACCAGTGATGGGGATTTGGCGGCATTATTGGGGCGTTAAATCTGTTTCAGGCTGCCTGAATATTTTATTTATTATTTAAAATTAATTATTTAAAATAAATTCATTATATGAAAAATCAACAAGTTTTAATCACAGGCTCTAATCGTGGCATAGGCAAGGCGGCAGCTTTGGCATTGGCGGCTGATGGTTTTGATGTGGTGGTACATTGCCGCAGTGGTCGCAATGAAGCGGAACAAGTCGCGCAACAAATCCAAGATTTAGGGCGCAACAGCCGCGTTTTACAATTTGACGTATCCGACCGCGCCGCGTGTCGGGAAATTTTAACCGCCGATGTGGAAGCGCATGGCGCATATTATGGCGTAGTATTGAACGCTGGTTTAACCCGCGACAATGCTTTTCCCGCCTTGAGCGATGAAGATTGGGACGGCGTATTGCGTACCAATTTGGACGGTTTTTACAATGTGTTGCACCCGATTATCATGCCCATGATTCGGCGGCGAGCGGCTGGGCGCATTGTGTGCGTGGCGAGCGTGTCGGGTTTGATTGGCAATCGTGGGCAAGTGAATTACAGCGCGTCCAAAGCGGGCTTGATTGGTGCGGCGAAAGCGTTGGCGGTGGAATTGGCAAAACGCAAAATCACGGTCAATTGCGTTGCCCCTGGCTTGATTGATACGGATATTGTGGACGAATTGGTGCCTGTGGACGAAATCCTCAAAATGATTCCAGCACAACGCATGGGTACACCCAAAGAAGTCGCGCACGCCATTTCCTTTTTGATGAGCGAACAGGCTGGTTATATTACGCGGCAAGTATTGGCGATTAATGGGGGCTTGTGTTAAGTTTCAGGCTGCCTGTAAATAAAATTTACCCAATTTAATCAAAGGATTAAATTATGAAAAAACACATTTTCTGCCGCCATCACATAGATTTAGACATTCCCTTTTTTGATGTGGACAGTTTATTTATTGTGTGGCACGGGCATTATGTGAAATATTTTGAATTGGCGCGATGTGCCTTTCTCGCTGAAATTGCGCATGATTACACGGTCATGCGCGAATCGGGTTTTGCTTACCCGATTGTGAAATTAGACGTGAAATACATCAAACCTGCCACCTTTGGACAAAAAATTCGGGTGGAATTGGCGGTGGTGGAATTTGAAAGCTGCCTGAAAATAGATTATCTCATCAAAGATTTAGCCACAGGCACCAAACTCACCCGCGCCAGCACCACGCAAGTGGCGGTACAAATCGGCAATGGCGCAATGCAATTTCAAACGCCAGATGATTTTCAGGCTGCCGTGCGCCGCTTTGCACAATTTAACGCGATTTAATGGGGGTGCGGATTACAATTCAGGCAGCCTGAAAATATCCCCATTATTTAAACCAAAAGGATTCAAACCATGTTTACCCCAAAATTATTGCTGACTGTTTCCCTGTTCGCCAGCGCGTCTGCGTGGGCTTTGACCCCAGCCGAATTAACCACGCATTTGCAACAACCTAACACCATACAAGGGCAATTTGTGCAACAACGTTATCTCAAATCTCTACCCAAACCATTGCAAACCACAGGGCAATTTGCTTTGCAAAAACAAATAGGTTTATTCTGGCATGTGCAAAAACCATTAGACGTGCAACTGCGTGTCCGCCCCAACGGTATCGCACAATGGGACAAAAAAACATGGCGCAACAGCAGCCAAAGCGGTCAAGCGGCACAAGTCAAATTGTTTATGGCGGTATTGGGCGGCAACACGCAGGAATTGAGCAAACAATTTGATTTAGACGTTTCAGGCAGCCTGAAACAATGGACACTCACTTTGCGCCCCAAAACCACTATCATGAAACAAGTTTTTCAAAACATCACGATACAGGGCGACCAAGTGGTGCGCCAAGTAGAATTACGAGAAAAACAAGGCGACCGCACCGTGATGAAATTCACCCAAACCCAAATCAATCAACCTTTAAGCGCGGCGGCGACAAACGCATTTAAATAATCATGTGGCTCAATGATTTACTCAACAATCCGCCGCCGAAATACCAGCCACTTGTAGCACAAACGGCGGCTTTGGTGGCGCAACTGAATGGCGCGCGTTCAGTTGCCTTATTTTTTGATGATACGGTATGTTTCACGGCGGCATTGTTGGCGGCGTGGCAGGTGGGGGCTGATGTGTTTTTATTGCCCAACCAACAAGCGGAAGCGGTTACTTGGGCAGCACAAGCAGAGATTTTATTGTCAGATACGCCGATTCAACACAAAAATAATATACTGATAAATTTCAATACATTATTACCATCACATACCCAGCCATTCACATTCAGGCTGCCTGAACAATCCACACTTTTTTTACAAACATCGGGTTCAACAGGCACAGCCAAAATCGTGCGCAAAACCTGCGCCCAAATGTGCGCCGAAGCCGAAGCGGTGGCGCGTGAATTGCCCAACCATTGGCAAAATCTCCCTGTATTATCAGGTATTTCGGCGCAGCATTTGTATGGTTTAACTTTTCGCGTCTTTGTGGCGTTGAAAATGGGCTGGCGCATTTCGGGCGAACAATGCCGCTATCCCGAAGATTTTACAGGATTATCCACGCAAACCTGTGTGTGGTTAAGCAGCCCAACGGTGCTATCGCATTTTGGCGAACAGCGCAATTGGGCGCGTTTGCGTGAACACCTTATGGGCGTAATCAGTGCGGGCGGTATGCTGTCTAAACAAACCATTGAATTATTTGAACATCAACTGAATTTACCCATTTTAGACATTTACGGTAGCACGGAAACAGGCGTGATGGCGCGGCGATGGGGCACAAGCCAACATCAATTATTACCCGATGTGGCAGCGCGTTTAGACGAACACGGTTGCCTGTGCGTACGCTCGGCGTGGTCGGACGGCGAACAAGTAACGGCAGACAGCGCGGAAATTTTAGACAACACATTGATTTTACATGGAAGAAATGACCGAATCATCAAATTAGCCGATAAACGCATTTCACTACACCAAATTGAAATGGCATTGATGGCTCACGATTTTGTGGCAGATGTGTCTTGTGCGCTGTGGCAAAATCGCGTGGCGGCGTGGTTGCAATTAAGCGCGGCTGGCGTGGCAGCGGTACGGCAATCTGGGCGCGTGGCGGCATTGGCAGCTTTGCGACAATCGCTTGTTTTGTCTATAGAAAAAGTGGCTTTGCCGCGTTATTGGCGTTTGACGGCAGACGCATTGCCCAGAAATTCGCAAGGTAAATTGGCAGCCGCCGAATTTAACCGTGCATTTTGCGAATCGCCCACGCGACCTGATTGGCAATTGGTGGCAGAACAGGAAAATGAATGGCATTTTTCAGGCTGCGTGCCGATGGATTTGCGTTATTTTTCGGGGCATTTTGCGGATTTTCCTTTGGTGGCTGGCGTGGTGCAATTGCAATGGGCAATGGATTTGGCGCGACAATTTGCATGGGGGCAAGCGGCGGTGGTGCAAATGGAAAACGTGAAATATCAGCAATTTATCCGCCCAAATGACGTGGTGGATTTAACACTGCAATGGGACGCGGGCAAGGGCAAAGTATCGTTTCGTTTAATGGTAGAGGGTCGGGCGTGTTCTTCTGGTCGGGCGGTTTTGCAGGCTGCCTGAAAATCATCTGAATGGTATTCTGATAATGAAATCCATGAAATTATTAAGCAAATCATACGCTGTATTGTGCATATTGCTTGCTGTTTGGCTGGGCGCACAATTTGTGCAACACACGCCCATTCAAACACAGCTTACCGCGCTTTTACCGCAACACAACACCAGCGACCCCGTGTGGCTCGCCGCCGACCAAGCGCAAGAAAAACAATTAAATCAGCAAATTATTGTGCTGGTGGGCGCAGACAATCCAGACAAAGCATTTGAATCAGCCGCACAAGTCGCACAACGATGGCAACAAAGCGGCTTGTTTGCGGCGGTGGACAGTCAAATTGAGCCAGATGTGGCGGCGTTGCGGCAATCATTGACCAGCTTGGGTGCGGCAACTTTGCCCGCAGAACAAGTCCATCAACTCTATGAAAATCCACAACAATATTTTACGGAACGCGCTGAAGCTGCCGCCAATCCGTTTTCAGGCAGCCTGTTGTCGCTGGAAGACGATTGGTTGGGTTTTTCACGATTTGTTTTGCAAAAACAATCATCTAGTCAATTATTATGGCACAACGAACACGCCATGCTCTACACCGAGCGCGATGGCAAAACATGGGTGTGGCTGCGGGCGCGTTTGCCGAATACGACACCCAATATTGCCCTATTGAACTTATTACACAAAAGCAAAACTCAAGCACAAGCCGAACATTATCAAATACTTGCCACAGGTGGCGCACTGTTCGCCGCCCACGCCAAGCAAAACGCGGAACGTGAAAGCAGCTTGATGTCGGCGGTGGGTTTATCGCTGACATTTGCGTTGTTGTTGGCGGTATTTCGCTCGTGGCGGGTGTTGGCGGTGGGTTTACCGTTGGCGGTGGGGGTGTTGGTGGGTTTGGTGGCGACTGTAGCGGTGTTTGGCGAAATCCATACGCTGACTTTGGTGGTGGGAACGAGTTTGGTGGGGGTATTGGTGGATTTTCCCTTGCATTGGCTTGCGCCGTCATTGTTCAGGCAGCCTGAAAATGCGTGGCATGGCGCGGAAAGTATGCGCCGCGTGTTACCCAGTTTTGTGATCAGTTTGGCAATTACGGTGTTGGGCTATGCGTTGCTGTGGTTCACGCCGCTTCCTGTGTTGCGACAAACGGCGGTGTTTTCGGCGGCGGCGTTATTGGGGGCGGTGGCGGCAACGGTGTGTTTTTTGCCGCCCCTGTTTGCGCGTTATCAAGCGAAAACGTGGCAGATTTCATGGGCAAATTTGTCCAATCATAATGTGGTGCGTCAATGGCGACTATTGGCGGCTATTTTGGCGATTTTTTTGTGTATCGGCGCAAGCAAATCGCAATGGCAAGACGATATTCGCCAATGGGCAAATTTGCCACCTGATTTATTGGCAGACGCGCAACACATCGCGCAAATCAGCGGCATGGGCGCAAGCAAAACAATTTTGCTACGCGCTGATTCTGCCGATAAATTATTAAAATTAAACCAACAAGTTGAACAAAAATTACACCAGCATGGGTTCACGCAAACCCAATCTTTACACCAATGGCTTTTGCCCAGCGATGAACAAATGGCGTTGAAAAATCAATTGGCAAAATTAGCAAGGCAGCCTGAACAATTTGCGCCTTTGGTGGATTTGGGTGTGCCACCCGAAACGGTGCAGGCTGCCTTAAATCAGGCGGCAAGTGCGCCTGTGGTGGCTTTGGCAGACAGTTTGGCTGCGCCACAAGCGGAAGGGTTTCGGGATTTGTATTTGGGGGAAATTTCGGGGCAATTTGCGTCTGTGTTACGCGTGGGCGGCGATGATGTGGCGGCGGTGGCGTTGCCCGATGGCGCGATGTGGCTAGATAAACGCGCACATTTAAATCAGCAATTTAGCGAAACGCGTTTTCAGGCTGCATGGTTAAAAATACTGTCGTTTGCTTTGGCGTGGGTGATGTTGTGGTGGCGATTTGGCTGGCGACGTGGCAGTTTGATGTTGGCGGTGGCGGTGGCGGCGGTATTGGGGACAATTGGTGCTTTGGGTTGGCTGGGGGTGGCGGTGGGCTTGTTTGCCATGTTTGGCTTATTATTAGCGGCGGCAATTGGGGTAGATTATGCGGTGTACACGCTGACTGCGCCCGAATCCAAAACGGCGCGATTGGCTGGCATCACATTGGCGGCGGCAACCACGTCTATTTCCTTTATTTTACTGATGTTCAGTACCACGCCTGCGGTGGCTTCGTTTGGTTTGAGCGTGGCGATTGGGGTGGGCTTGAGCTGGCTGGGGGCGGTGGGTTTGTTGTGCGGGCAAACGGATAAGCCATGAATATTTGTATTTATTACGCCGCGCCCGATTTTGCGGTGTGGTATGACCCCAACCGTTTGTCTGCCGCCGACCAAGTTCGCATGAAACAATCTTTGGATTGGCGCACCAGTCGGGCAATCCAAAACTATGTGCAACAAGAAAACGGTGTATTCAGCCATTCACATGGACACGCCCTTTATGCGGTTTCCGATGTTTCAGGCAGCCTGAAAACGCGTTTTGGGGTGGATTTGGAATATGTGCAAACCCGCGAATTTGCCACGTGGCACGAACAACAAATTATCAGCGATGATGAACTGATTTTTTTGCAACAATCATGTTCCCCCATCAATTATTACGCGCTGTGGACACTCAAGGAAAGTTTGATTAAGGCGAATCATGGCGAATGGGCAGATTTGGCAAATGTGGGCGTGATGGCGCGTGATGGGCAATGGTGTTTGCACGCGCATGGGGTGGGCAATTGGCAAGGTGCTGTGTGGCAATTGGGCGAGTTTGTGATAGCTGCGGTGTGGCAAGACGCAGATGTGTTCATTGAATGGCGTGGATTGGGGGCGTGGTCGGCGGAACATCCGCGTGAATATTGGCGGTTTCAGGCTGCCTGAAAATTCTAAATACACCTGTTATAATTCACAAAAAATCATTTCACTTAAAACAACATGAATTTTCATTTATCCAAATGGCACACCGTTTCCACGCGCCTACACACGCCGCAACATTGGCACGACTGGGCGCACGGCATACTGAATCCCAACACGCTTGCCGACACCGCCCCCGAACTCCCCTTTCTGCCCGCCATGCAACGCCGCCGTTTGAGTTTATCCGCACGGCTGATGTTTCAGGCTGCCTACGAAGTGGTGGGCGAACAACATTGCCCCACCGTTTTCGTTTCCCACGATGGCGAATTAAACCGCAGTCTTGCATTATGGCAAACCCTGTTGCGCGAAAACAGCGTGTCGCCCACATCATTTGGTTTATCCGTGCATAATGCGCTGGTGGGGCAATGGAGCATGTTGCGCGGCGACACCAGCGAAAACACCGCACTCGCCGCCCAATATGACGGCTGGGAACTTGCCATCGCCGAAGCGGTCGCCTTGTTACACGAAGGCGCAAAACAGGTTTTGGTCATTGCGGCTGATGAACCTTTGGGGCAGCCTGAAATTCATGCCACACGCGCCCCGTTCCCCTATGCAGTTGCCGCCCTATTGCAACACGGCGATGATTGCACACTTACCCGCCACCCCCACACCCAAACCACAGGCGATTACTGGGGCGCACTCCATTGGACAAAACACATGCTGTTACCCAAACACCATTTCACTCAACACTACCCAACGAGCGCGTGGCAATGGCACATTACACCCTAAACCAATATTGGCGACTGTTTGCCAGCGCATTGGGTTTTGTGATTTTTGGCGTATGTGGCGTATTGTTTAAACTCATCTTGTTGCCCTATCAACCTAAAAGCTACGCCCCATGTTCAGGCAACCTGAACACCCAATTAGCCGCCCGCCGTTTGGTGAATCGCTCATGGTTTTGGTTTACCCAATATTTAATTAAAATGCGGATTGTGGAAGCCCATTTTCACGGCTTTGACAAACTTGGACGGCGCGGACAATTAATTCTCGCCAACCACCCATCATTGCTGGACGTGGTGTTTATTTTAAGCCGTATTCCCGAAGCCAATTGCATTGTCAAAACCGATTTATTATGCAACCCAGCCATGAATAGCCAAATTCGCGCGTGCGGCTATTTGCCCAATCGGGAAGACCTTGATTTTATAGAACAAGTCCACGAAATTTTGCAAAATCAAACCCTGCTGATTTTCCCCGAAGGCACGCGCACAGGTTGGGACGGCGAAGTGAAATTTCATCGCGGCGCGGTGTCCATCGGTTTACGCAGCGCAAAGGTGATTACGCCGATAGTGGTCAAAATGTCGCCACCTAATTACAAAAAAGGGCAAGCATGGTACAAAATTCCCCTGCAAAAACCCGTGTATCATTTTACCGTAGGCGATGATATTGACCCGCAAACATGGTTGGCAGAAAAACCGCTTCCCATTGCAGCGCGGCGACTGAATGATTATTTACAGGATTATTTTAATCAACATTCAAAGTGTTAGCATTTTTCAGGCTGCCTTACAATACGCAACCAAATATTGAATACGGCGTAGGGTGGGTGTAAACCCACCGAAATCGTTAATAATCACTAATGGTGGGTTTACACCCACCCTACACAATTTTTACCCACAACGAGAAAGCAAAAAATGAGCAATTTAAATCAAGAAATCAAAGAATTAATCATCAACAGTCTCGGTTTAGAAGACTTAACTGCCGCCGATATTGACGACCACACTCCCTTATTTGGCGATGACGGTTTGGGTTTGGACAGCGTGGACGCACTGGAACTGGGTCTTGCCGTACAAAAACATTTTGGTTTTCAATTGGATAAAGAAAATCAAGAATTGCGCGACAGTTTCGCCAATGTCAGCAGTTTAGCGGCATTTATCAGCAAAATGAAAGGATAAGTTTATGAATGAACAAGAAATTCGCCAAATTTTATTGGACGCATTGGAAAGTCTATTTGAAGTGGACATCAGTCAAGTGTCAGGCAGCACCCATTTATACGAAGATTTGGAAATTGACAGCATTGACGCGATTGACTTAATTGACCACATCAAACGTCAAACAGGACACAAATTGCAAGCCGAAGATTTCCGCGCTGTGCGTACGGTGGACGATGTGGTCGCCGCCGTATTAAAAAAGCAAAATCAACAGGCTAACTCATGAAAATCCTGCTCGGCATACTGCTGGGCGTGGCGAGTGTGGCGTATCCTTTGCTGTGGTATTTTGGGCGCGAACAGGGCTGGTTTGGCTGGCTGGCGGTGGCGATGTTGCTGCTGTGGCTGATTCGCGCCGCCACGCAACGGGATAGGGCACAAAAGTTGGTGTCGCTGGCGGTGGCGGTATTTTTTGCGTTGGTGTTGATGTTCAGGCAGCCTGAAAGCATGTATTGGTATCCTGTGGCGGTGAATGTGTTGATGTTATTCGCCTTTGGCAGCAGTTTGTTTGCCAAACAGAGTTTGATTGAACGGCTGGCGCGTTTGCAAACGCCCGATTTGCCGCCAAGCGGTGTCGCCTACACGCGCAAAGTTACGCAGATTTGGTGCGTGTTTTTTGTGCTAAACGGTGGCACGGCGGCGGTGTTGGCGTGGCTGGGGTGGCATGATTGGTGGGCGATTTATACGGGCATTGTGGCGTATATTTTGATGGGTTTACTGCTGGGCGGTGAATTTTTGTATCGTAAGTTGATTTTGAAGGTGTAAAAATGAAAATTGTGGAAATTCATACGCATAATTTGGGCGCAGTACCTAATGGCAAATTATCATTGATGAACGATTGGCGCGGCGAAGTGGAAAATCGGGTGCTGCTGACGGGCGTAAATGGTTGTGGCAAATCTACATTATTGCGAGCAATTGCGATGATGTGGGAGGCGTTGGGATATTGGTTGGAACACAAGAAAATTCTGCCTGAAAATCATCATAGTGCGAATTATTTTGAAAAATGGGGTTGCAGCATTGCAATTGTTTTAGATGATGTTACCGATATTACGGGTACATCAAAACAAAAAATCGGCTTGGTATTTGGCGACCAAGAATGGTTTCATCAAACGGAATTGAATAACAGGATAGATATTGAATGGATTGGGGAAACATATCAAGATTTCCTTATTTTGTGTGTGGTTGAAACAAGGGAAGAACGTCAATCTGATAATCCCTTATCCTTTCTGCTACCCACAGCCAACTGGTTTGAAACATGGTCGCACAAACGCAAAGCATTGATGATTTCAGACAGCATAAAAGGTTTACCCAATATGATGTATTTAGACGCAGAAGAACGCCGATGGGTTAAACCTACTGAAAATGTTGGCGAATTTTATGCTGATTTGGTTTCACAGCGTTGGTTAGCTAAATATTTGGTCAATAAAGATTGGCGTGGTCAATTAGAAGCATCTTTGATTAATTTGAAAATTTTAGATAATGACAAATTCAATGTAACCATAGATAAATTAAACCAATTTTTATCTGATAAAAAAATATTAAAAAAATTATCTGAATATTCTAATCGCATTGATGTGCAATTGGGGAAAACGTCATTTGGTCTAGACGAATTAAGTTCAGGCGAACACCAAGTGTTAATTATGTTATTTTTGATGTTGCGTTGGTTAAATAAAGGCGGGATTGTATTGATTGACGAACCCGATTTGTTTTTGCACCCATCGCTGGTGTCAGGTTTTTTGTCCACGCTGGAATTGGAAGCAGAACGGCTGGGGGCGCAATTAATCATCACATCGCATTCTGATGATGTGTGGCGGCGATATGAAAATTTTGGTGTGCGGATTGATATGAGCGGAGGTGAATATAATGTCCGCTAAAAGAATATCGAAAATTCAAGAAAAAGCGGCAAATAAACAGGTTTTCTTGGTAGAAGGTACAGACGATGTGGCAATGTGGGAAAAGTTTTTTACCTTGTATCAAGCAAATTGGGCGGTCAATTGGCATATTGATTATGCTGGGAATAAAAAACAAGTCGTTTCCATTTTAAAAATGCAAACCAATTGGTATGGCATTATTGATACCGATGAATGGCAGCCTGAAAAAATCCGCGAACTGCAAACGGAAATATCCCATTTGTTTACCTTACCACGCTATTGTGCCGAAAATTATTTGATTGTACCAGATGAAATTTGGGCGTGTTTATCTCCAAATGAGCAAGCAAAAATTGGCGATTTTGCTGAATGTGAACGCGTTTTGTTGCGTGATTTGAATCAATATGTGCGACATGGTGCGCTGTGGTTTGTCATCAATCCACTTTGGGAAGGCTTACGGAGCAAAGGGTTTAAAGAAGATTTATTGAACATTGAAAATGCACAAAATCAACAATTTATCCATGACAAATTACGCGAATGGCATGATTATTTACAACCTGAAAAAATTGAACAGGCTTTCGCTAATAAATTGGCAGAAATACAAGGCAAGCAGCCTGAAATATTGCTTAAACACCATATTCATGGCAAAAAATTTTTTGAAAATGTGATTTGCAAACAATTTAATCAATGGTTTGGGCAACAAAATGAAACGCATATTCGGCGAAATTTAATCAGGTATATGAAACAATTACCCGATGATATTCTCCCCATTTTCCAAGAGATAGGTTTATGAAACTCGTCGCCCTAATCCCCCACTACCGCCACATCGCCACCCTACCCACCGTAATTGCCGCACTCCGCGCCCACGATTTGCCGATTATGGTGATAGACGATGGCTCTGGCGAAACATATCAATCTGATTTAAAAGAGATTTGCTGCGAAGCCCAATTATTCAGGCTGCCTGAAAACGGTGGCAAAGGACACGCCATGAAATACGGTTTCCGCCAAGCCGCCGCACAAGGCTACACCCACGCCCTACAAATTGACGCAGACGCACAACACACCCTACACGACATTCCCAAACTCATCGCCGCCGCCCAAGCCACACCACACGCCGCCATTTGCGGTCGCCCGATTTATGGCGATGACGCCCCCAAAGCGCGATTGTATGGGCGCAAAATCACCGATTTTTGGAACATCATTCACACCCATTCGTGCCAAATCAAAGACGGCATGTGCGGTTTTCGCATTTATCCACTTGAAAACACATTGAATATTTTAGACAGCGAATACATCGGCGAGCGCATGGATTTTGACAATGAAATTTTGGTTCATCTGTATTGGCGCGGCGTGCCTTTGGTGTGGGTGGACACGCCTGTACGTTATCAAGATGGCGGCATATCCCACTTCCGCGCATGGCAAGACAATGTTTTGATTAGCAAAATGCACAGCAGATTGTTTTTTAGAATGTTGCGGCGATGTGTGGGTTTAGGTAAATAATATTTCAGGCAGCCTTTCGCTACCCTACAAAAAATGAAATACTGCCTGAAATCGTTGAGATACAGCAATCTCACCCCCTCTCCTTTGGGAGAGGGCTGGGGAGAGGGAACAAGGGAACAGATGAGCGGTAGACAAAAATTTTTAGGGTAATGAAATGAAAGGCAGCCTGAAAACCTACTCACTCCACAATAAAATAAAAAAATCAAAAAATACAAGGAACACCATGACCCCAGCCGAACATTGGGCAAATCAACATGAACGCGGACACGCCCTATTTCTCAAACTCACCGCGCTAATGGTCAAGTATTTGCCTGTGTGGATAATGCGCCTGTGTACGGCTATTGTATGTGCTTATTTTTACGCAACTTCTGCCGCACAACGCCGCCATATTCACCAATACCAAACGCGCCTAAAACACAGTTTCCCCACTTGTAGGCTGCCTGAAACGTGTGCCGTGTATCGCCAATTTGCCACATTTGGCGAAGCGATTACCGACCGTTTCGCCGTGTGGCAGCACAAAATCACTTACGCCGATTTGGTGCTGGACGACCGCGACGATCTCTACGCCGACATCCGCGACCACTCGGCGCGTGGACAAATTTTTATCTGTTCACATTTGGGCAATGTGGAAATTTGCCGCGCTTTGGTTTCCCATCATATTGGTTTTAAAATGAATGTGTTGGTACACAGTCGCCACGCCCAAGCCTTTAATCAAGCCCTAAAAAACGCAGGCGCAAGCGACATCCATTTAATCCAAGTCAGCGAATTAGACGGCGCAAAAATGCTGGAACTCGCCAACCGCCTAGACGCAGGCGAATGGCTGGCAATCACCGCTGACCGCATTCCCATTCGTGGCGAAAAAACGGTGGCGGTAAACTTTCTCGGCGACACCGCACAATTGCCACAAGGCGCGTGGCTAATGGCACAATTATTGAAAGCCAAAACCAACACCTTGTTTGTATTAAAAAAACAGGGTAAATACCATTTGATTTTGCGCCGTTTTGCCGATGTGCCAAATGTGAAACGCGCCGACCGCGCCGCCGCCATCGCCGCCCACGCCCAGCGTTACGCCGATGAATTGGCGCAACACGCGGCAGACGTGCCATTACAATGGTTTAATTTTTATGATTTTTGGGCGGAATAAATTCAGGCTGCCTTTCAGTACACGACAAAAAAAGTACAATAAAAAAAGAAGTCCGCATCAATTCAGTGGTATCGTATTAATTTTCTCACGACTAATCCAATATGACTGAATTGAGCGAACTCACCCATATCGTAACCAAAACTTTCAAATGGCACAAGAGCCACGTTATTGTTTTTGTGTATTTATTGTGTACCATTGCCATGCGGCAGACCTGTAATTTGAGCAAATTGGCAATGTTTTTCCCTGATGCCAAAGCCACAAGCACCTCTTCCTATCGCCGTATCCAACGGTTTTTTAAGG
>NZ_JQKH01000016.1 GCF_000745955.1 Alysiella crassa DSM 2578
TGGAGCGGGAAACGAGTCTCGAACTCGCGACCTCAACCTTGGCAAGGTTGCGCTCTACCAACTGAGCTATTCCCGCGTTCTCTTGTCTTAACAACAAAGAAGTCGGCATTATAAATCCTGCACATTTTTTGTCAAGCTGTGTCAATCATTAATTTTATGGCAACCTTGATTTTGTTGAAAAAATATTGTTTATTTGTGTCGGATTTTGTGTTCAGGCTGCCTGAAAATTTATTGAAACTCTTTCCACGCCATTTTTAAATAGTAAAACATAGACCAAATCGTCAAAATAGATGCAATCAACATCAGGGCATTACCCCAAAATTGTAAATTTAATCCAATAAAATCATCATCATTAATCAATAACATAATAATCGCCACCATCTGCGCCGCCGTTTTGAATTTGCCTATGCTGGCAACGGCAACACTACCGCGTTTGCCCATTTGCGCCATCCATTCACGCAGGGCGGAAATGGTAATCTCGCGGCTGATAATCACAATGGCATACAGCGCAGACGTGCGCTCCAATTCCACCAATAAAATCAAGGCAACCGCCACCATCAGTTTATCCGCAATGGGGTCTAAAAATGCACCAAAATCAGAAGTTTGTTGCCATTTGCGGGCTAAATAGCCATCCAGCCAATCGGTCGCACCCGCAATGGCAAAAATCACAGCCGCTAACCAGTTGATTAATTGCAAATTTAACATACTTTCAGGCAAATACAGGACAAGCGCAAATATGGGAATAAGCGCAATGCGTAGCCATGTGAGTAAAATGGGTATGTTCCAAGTCATGAGTTTGCTCCTGATTTTCAGGCTGCCTGAAAGGGGTTTGTGTGGGGGTTTGCTGTTGTAAATTTTTGTGAAATTATAATGAGATTGGCGTTTTTTTTCAGTTTTTTATAAAACAGGCTGCCTGAACGTGTTGTTTTCAGGCAGCCTGTAGATTAGATAATTTTTGAATTCAATCAATTAGTGATGATGACCGTGCGCACCGTGAACGTGTCCATGTGCGATTTCTTCTTCGGTTGCGGGGCGAATACTGTCCACTGTGGCTTTGAAGCGAATCACCATGCCTGCTAATGGGTGGTTGCCGTCCACGACTACTTTGCCATCAGCCACATCGGTTACGCGGTAAACGATGATTTCGCCAGTTTCAGGGTCGTCCGCTTCAAACATCATGCCAACTTCCACTTCTACAGGGAATACATTTGCGTCTTCCATGCGTACCAATTCAGGTTCTTGTTCGCCGAATGCGTCATCGGGCTGCATAACGACTTCCACCACGTCGCCCACGTTTTTCTCGTGCAAAGCTTCTTCCACCAATGGGAAAATGCCATCGTAGCCGCCATGTAAGTAGGCGATGGGTTCGGCAGTTTCGTCAATCAATTGATTGTTGCTGTCAAACATTTGGTAGTGTAGGGTAACGACTGAATTTTTTTGAATGCTCATTTGCGGTGTCCTTGAATGGGCTTATGTAAAGATGGCAAGTATAACACAGGCAGCCTGAAAAATTGTGGCAATTTCTGTTGATAAAATGCAACAATCATCAGCAAGAAAAAAGTATAAAACATAAGTTTCATCTAATATGAATACTTAAATACTTATAAAAATCAAATTTTTATATAAAAAAATTAAACGTCAAGCCCCCATCACCCTAAAAACCTGTGTAAAAAAACGTATAAAAAATGTGTAAACAATTGCATAAACGCTTAATTTCAGGCAGAATGCGCGGTTTCTCCGATGGTTATTTGTATTGCCCCTATTTAGGGCATTGCATGACTAAATTTACTCAACACCGTTTAGTTTTTACAAGGTATAAAAAATGAAAAAATCTTTGATTTCTGCTGCTTTCTTGTCATTGTTGGTTGCTGCTTGTGGTCAACAAGAAGCTCCTCCAGCAGCAAAACCTGCTGCAACTGAAGTAGCGGCTTCTGCTGTAAGTGCTGCGGCTTCTGATGTAGCTGCTGTAGCTTCTGAAGTAGCGGCAACTGCCGCTTCTGCAGCTTCTGCCGCTCAAGAAGCTGCTTCTACTGCTGCTGCTGTGGCTTCTGACGTAGCTGCAACTGCTGCTTCTGCCACTTCTGCTGCACAATAATTAACAAAAACTCAATCGCGTTTTTGCTAAAACAAAAAACCGTTTTACTCTGAATATGGAGTAAAGCGGTTTTATATTTTTCAGGCTGCCTGAATGGGTTAAATTATGTAAATTAATTTAGAATAACTTGCTCATTAGAATAAAAACTACTAGAATTGAAACATTGATTGGTCAAAAATGACTGATTAATAGTTTCTCCTCTATTTCTCCTTTGTAAATAAACTTTGGCGCATATCTTTTCGGGATATGCGCGTTTTTTTGCGTATAATCTTGATTTCATTTTACCCAATTTATTAGGAGCAAACCCATGAGCCGTATTACTCACACCTTTGCCGCACTTGGTGAACGCAAAGCCTTGATTCCTTACATTACTGTTGGCGACCCTAATTTGGAAACCACGCTCGCGCTTATGCACAGTATGGCAGACAATGGCGCGGATATTTTGGAATTAGGTGTCCCCTTTTCCGACCCGATGGCAGATGGCGCGGTGATTCAACGTGCGGTAGAACGGGCATTGGCGCAAAATGTGTCGCTGCGTGATGTGTTGGACGTGGTGCGCCGTTTCCGCGAAACCAATCAAAAAACACCTGTTGTGTTAATGGGTTATCTGAATCCAATTCACAAAATGGGTTATGAAACATTCGCGCAAGCGGCGGCAGAAGCTGGCGTGGACGGTGTTTTGACGGTGGACAGCCCAATTGAAACGATAGACACGCTTCAGGCAGCCTTAAAATCGCACGGCGTAGATTGTATTTTCTTGATTGCGCCCACCACCACCGAAAGCCGCGTTCAGGCGATTGCGGAACGGGCGAGCGGTTTTGTGTACTATGTTTCGCTCAAAGGGGTAACGGGTTCGGCGCAATTGGACACGGCGGCGGTGGCGGAAAAAATTGCAATGTTGCGTCAATACATTAGCATTCCGATTGGCGTGGGTTTTGGCATTAGCGATGCGGCGAGTGCGGCGCAAATTGGCGCGGTGGCGGACGCGGTGATTGTCGGCAGCCGCATTGTGCGCGAAATTGAAAATAATACGGGCAATGAAACGGCGGCAGTCGGCGCGTTAATCCATGAATTGAAAAACGCGATTTAATTTACTAAATAAATCATACAGGCAGCCTGCAAAATATTTCAGGCAGCCTGAAATCTATTTCTTCACATTCTCCGACGCCCACAAACTCAAATCCTGCTTATTCAACGCCGCCGCCATCAAATCGGGGAATTTATCAGGCGTACACGCAAACGCTGGCACGCCCAAAGTCGCCAAAAATTCCGCATTGCGTTGGTCGTAAAACGGCGCACCATCGTCATTTAATGCCAGTAAAACAATCAGTTGTACGCCCGAATTTACCAAATCCATCATACGTTTACGCATGGCGCGTTCATCGCCGCCTTCATACAAATCGGTTACCAAAACCAAAGTCGTGTCATTTGGGCGCGTGATTTGCGTTTGGCAATAATTCAGGGCACGATTGATGTCCGTGCCGCCGCCCAGTTGCACGCCAAACAGTAAATCCACAGGGTCGTCCATATCGTCCGTCAAATCCACCACCGCCGTGTCAAACACCACCATGCGCGTATTCAAAGACGGCAAACTCGCCAGCACCGAGCCAAAAATCCCCGAATAAATCACAGAAGTCCCCATAGAACCACTTTGGTCTAGGCACAAAATCATGTCGCGCACAGCCTTGCGCTTTTTGCCGTAACCAATGCGTGTTTCGGGAATAATCGTTTGATAATCAGGCTGATAGTTTTTCAGATTTTTGCGTATGGTGCTGTGCCAGTCAATTTCTTTGAAACGCGGATTGCGTGTGCGCGTGGCGCGATTGAGTGCGCCTTGAATGGCTTGTTGGGTGGGCGATGACCATTTTTTCAGCAATTCTTCAACGACTTGGCGCACAACTTGACGTGCCAATTCCTTATTTTTTTCGGGAATGACACGGCTTAAACTCATCAAAGTTGCCACCAAATGCACATCGGGTGTGATGTTGGCGAGCATTTCTTTTTCGGTTAATAATGAATGCAAATTCAAGCGATTAACCGCATCTTTTTGCATGACTTGCACCACAGATTGTGGGAAAAATTCGCGAATGTCGCCCAGCCACGCGCTGACTTTCGGGGCAGATGCGCCCAAACCGCCACGCCGATTTTCGCTGGGGTCGTAGAGTGCGGACAGGGCGTTATCCATGCGGATTTGTTCGGGGGACAGGTTTGTGCCACAAGTTTCGGAGGCGGGTTCGCCCAGAATTAATCGCCAACGGGTTTGGTGTGGGGTATTCATGTTTTTTCCTTTTATTTCATTATTTTGTATTTTTCAGGCAGCCTGAAATAAAATATTTCTCATTAAAACATCATGTTAGTGTATACAATTGAACTGCGTGGGCAACGAGTTGCCCACCCTACGCTTGCTTGCTACGGCAGCTACATTTGTTGTATTAAGTCATAATAATTTGATGATTGAATTAAATCCAATAATTCCAAAGAAGTATAATTTTCTTGCTTACCTAGTACACCACAATCATTATAAACAATATAACCAAAATAATGACAAAATAAATATGCAATTAAAATAGTCAAATCTTCCCCATTATTGTCTTTTAAATCAACCATAAAAGGAAATTGCATAGGCTCAATTTTATATTCTAAAATATGATTAATGGAAACAATGCATTCTTTATAACCATCAATAAAAATCAAATAATTTTCATCAATATCAAGATAATGATGGTTAATATTGCCCATTTTAGATAGAGTAGAAATAATAAATGCAATACTTTCCTCTTCGTGAGATATGGGAATGTACAAGCTAGCTAACATAATAACGATATACCCTACATTTTTCAGGCAGCCTGAAAGCGAAATTCCGCGTGTTTGGGCAATAAATCCACATTATTCGGATTTTCAATAAATTCACGCATAATATTTTGAATTTTCTGATTATTTTGCGTATGTTTAAAAATAAACCAATCGGCGATTAAATCCGCCTGTTGCTCCATATTAAATTGATTAAATTGCTCGCAATTTGCCGACCATTTTTCATAAGCATAACATTGGTTGGCTTTATAGCCGCCCTTTGCCGTCAAAATAATCCCATCTAACCAAAGCCTTAAACCCAATTGATATTGCCACACGTGCGCCATTTCGTGAATAAAAAAATGCTGCTTGGACACGTCCGCGCTGCTGAAATCGTCCACATAAGTTTGTTCGGGAAAGTGCATGGTGCCAAAGGGCGACATCGCCGTTTTCGCGTGCTGAAAAAACGGAATCAATCTGCCGTGATGAATGCGGATTTTGTCGTAATCCAAACTGTTTTGGTAAACCGATTGTGCCAACGCGATTTCGCCCGCCGTCAGCTTGCGATAGGAATTTCTCTTAAACATTTCAGGCTGCCTGAATCATCAAAATAAGCTATTTTAGCGCAAAAATGGCTGCCTGAAATCGTTTTCAGGCAGCCTGTGATTATGGGAAAGTGGGCGTGTCTTGCAATGTATTCCCCGCCACATCTTTGGCGGACAAACTCGGCTCGCCCATCAAACCCCAGTCTATGCCCACCGTTGGGTCGTTCCACAACAGCGAATGCTCGGATTGTGGGTGGTAATAATCGGTGCATTTGTACATAAATTCCGTATTGTCTGCCAGCGTGTAGAAGCCGTGCGCGAAACCCTCTGGCACCCACAGTTGGCATTTGTTTTCGGCGGACAAAATCGCGCCAAACCATTTGCCAAAAGTGGGCGATGAGCGGCGCAAATCCACCGCCACATCAAACACGCTGCCAGCCACCACGCGCACCAATTTGCCTTGCGTGTGTTCCATTTGATAATGCAAGCCGCGCAAGACGTTTTTGCTGGATTTGGAATGGTTTTCTTGCACAAAAGTGCGGTCGGCAATGTGTTCACGAAACCAATTATCGCGGAAAGTTTCCATAAAAAAGCCGCGTTCATCGCCAAAGACTTTGGGTTCCAATAATTTGACATCGGGGATAGATGTTTCAATAATATTCATGTTTTTTAAACCTTATTTTCAAAAAAATATTTTTCAGGCTGCCTGAAATTATTCCATCGTGAAAAAAAATAATAAATAAGTAATGCCCAAAACAAGCGGAAAAACAAATAAACCAATCAATAAATATTTTCGCCAATTAACAAGCGATTGATTTATTTCTTGATTTTTCTTCAATAAAATTTCTCGGTTGGGAATGGCAAAAAATAGGCAAAGTTGCGTAACGAATGTATAGGCTAACATTTGTGCCACAAGTAGTATACCTAACATCCACATTAAGAATTTATCAGCGGAACTGGCAGTAAATGGGTTAATTGTCAGTACAATAAACCATATTGTTGCAGGAATATAACTTAAAATAATCAAAATTTTATACAATAAAACAACTTTTTGATTATTTTCTCGATGATGAAAATACCAACGCGCAAAAATTGCCGCCAAAATTATCACAACAAATAACGCGCCATCCATAATAGATAAAGTCGCCATTTAGCACCCCATTACACATAATCTTTCAAATCCAACAAAGCCTTACGCCAATCGCTCGTCTCAATCCCAAAATTCGCCTGAATTTTGCCACAATCCAAACGCGAATTGGCTGGGCGAGACGCTGGCGTGGGGTAATCCGCAGTTGTAATCGCATTTAAAACAGGGATTTGCGCCAACACATTTTGCGCGTGGGCTTGCGCGAAAATCTCGCTGGCAAAATCGTGCCACGATACATAAGGGCTGCCTGAAAAATGGTACACGCCAAATTGATTGGATTGTTTTGAAATGATTTTTTCGGCAATGTGGATTAAGGCAGCCGCAATATCGCCTGCGTAAGTGGGTGCGCCAAATTGGTCGGCAACCACGCCCAAGCTGTCGCGGCTCGCGCCCAAACGCAACATGGTTTTGACAAAATTGTTGCCGTGTTCGTTGAACACCCATGCGGTGCGCAAAATGATGTGGCGTGGGCAGGCTGCCTGAACCGCGATTTCGCCAGCCAATTTGCTTTTGCCGTAAACATTTTGTGGGGCGACTGGGTCGGTTTCGCGGTAAGGGGTTTCGCCTTTGCCGTCAAAGACATAGTCGGTGGAAATGTGCAAAATGGCTGCCCTGATTTCGTTGGCGGCTTGCGCCAAATGTTTCGCGCCCAACTCATTGATGGCAAACGCCAAATCGCTTTCGCTTTCCGCTTTGTCCACCGCCGTGTACGCCGCCGCGTTGATGATGATGTTGGGGCGGAAATCGCGCACGGTTTGCCAAACGGCATGTTTATTTGTGATGTCAAGGGTTTGGCTGGTGGTCGCCAAGATTTTGGCTTTGCCTTGTAATTGGGCGACAAGTTGGCTGCCGACTTGTCCGTTTGCGCCTGTGATTAAGTATTTCATTTTTTCAATCCTTTAAATTTGAATTTTTTGGCAAACATTGTTATGAATGATTTCATTACCCACTTTCAGGCTTGTTTCCAATTTATTTTGATTTAACTTATTGATTTTCAAAACCAATCCATCGGCAGTATGTTCCGCCCATGCTTGTTCTAAACCAAGACGAAACGCTTTCAATTCTTGTGGCTCTGCTTTATCTAATAAATTTTTCTCTCGTGATGTTACCAACATTTTGATTTTAGGCGGTTTTGTTTGAGTAAGGATAATTTGCTTATCCTTTAATCGCCATGTTCCTATGCTATCCGTACTTTGATAACGATATAAATTGACATCATTTTTTATAACAAAAATCAGCGCATCACTGTGCCAAACACCATTTTCCAATATCGTTTCACGAGAAAAATAGCGATTTTCTGAAAATGTATCTTGGGCTTCACAACGCCATTGTCCTACCAATAATTTTTTATCATCATGATTTGTGGGAATTGGTGTGCTACTACAAGCAATTAATATGCTTGATAGCACACCCCAAAAAATCATTTTTTGAAATACCATCATTTGACCCCTTATTTATGTTTTCAGGCAGCCTGAAAATCAAATTATGGCATTTTTTGACAAGGAATGGGCAAAACCATACCGTGCATGCCGCCGATTGCCAAACGGAATTGTTTTTCATCTAAGGCTTTGATGGTAAACGGGACAGCATCAAAAATGCCCCAATATTGCTTTAAATCTTGCGCCATTTCGTTTTTAATGCTCAAAGTATCAGGCTCTTGTTTTTCCAATTTTGCCAAAGCCATTTGTTTGTGTGGATTGCTTTCTGGCAACAGTGTTACTTGATGTTCGCCCATTGTTTTTTCTTGATAAAAACGTTTTCGGATTTGCCATTTTGCTTGATGTGTGTGTTCAAATTCGTATTTCAAGTCATGGGTTAAATTTCGGACAATCACACCTTTGCGGGTTAATGTGCCATCTTTTTGATAATTCACGTCAAAATGGTAACGCAAATCTTCCCTAATCGGCACATCGCAATGCCATTTACCGTGTAATAAGTGGGCTTTGTCATCAAATTTGGGTTCAGTTTGATCTTGCTGAATGAACTCTTCCAAATCAGGGGGCAACGTAAAATCATTTGTAATTTGTGTGGAGTGGGGTGCTTGAGATGTTATGCTGGTGCAAGCCGTCAATCCAATCGTTAAAATCATTAAAGATAAGATATGATAATACATGATTTTCTCTGAAAAATATGTTTTTAAGCTGATTTTTTGCCAACCAAACGCAACAAATACTGCCCATATTCGTTTTTCGCCATGGGTTTAGCGATTTGGCGGATTTGTTCAGACGTGAGCCAACCCTTGCGCCACGCAATTTCTTCCAAACACGCCACTTGCAAATTCTGAACGTGTTCAATGGTTTTCACAAAAGACGAGGCTTCATGCAAACTGTCGTGCGTACCCGTGTCCAGCCACGCAAAACCGCGCCCCAATAATTGCACGTTCAGGCTGCCATTGTCCAAATACATTTGATTTAACGCGGTAATTTCCAATTCGCCACGCGCAGACGGCTTAACTTGCTTGGCAAATTCCACCACGCGATTGTCGTAAAAATACAAACCCGTTACCGCCCAATCGGATTTGGGTTGCGTGGGTTTTTCTTCAATGGATAAAACTTTGTTTTCATTGTCAAATTCCACCACGCCAAAACGTTCAGGGTCTTTCACTTGATAAGCGAACACGGTTGCGCCATGTTTGCGGCTGGCGGCTGCCTGTAAAGTTTGCGTAAATGATTGACCATAAAAAATATTATCGCCCAAAACCAAACACACATTGTCATCGCCAATAAAATCTTCGCCAATCAAAAATGCTTGCGCCAAACCGTCAGGACTGGGTTGTATGGCGTATTGAATGTTTACGCCAAAATCCGCGCCATCGCCCAATAAGCGCACAAAAGCGGCATGGTCTTCGGGCGTGGTAATGACCAAAATATCGCGTATCCCCGCCAACATCAGCACAGAAAGGGGATAATAAATCATGGGTTTATCGTAAACAGGCAAAAGCTGTTTGGAAACACCGCGTGTAATCGGATAAAGGCGTGTGCCACTTCCGCCTGCCAAAACAATGCCTTTCATGGGTTTTCTCCTTGTTTTATCAAATTGTTTTGATGGGAATTTTGCTTTTCAGGCAGCCTGAAACCGTTGTTCACAATATTTTTTCAAGCCCAATAATCGGCGTTCCGCCACAAATGAAAAATATTTTATCATCAATGGATTAAGCCAAAACGCACACCATTTGGGTGCAGAAAGCGAATAACAAAACCGTGCCACCGTTTCTGTTTCATTTGCTTTTTGAAACACCCAACTGCCCGCAAATTGTTCAATAAAAAAAGGGGCTTGAAACATTTTGACCGCAGCGCATTCAGGCGGTTTCACTTGCACAAAACGCACACGCATGGTCATGCCCAGTTTGGAACGGATTTCCACTTCACGCCCCACAAACGGCATACCGTCAGCACCGTCCAAATTGCGAATGTAATCAGGAAATGCGTCCCAATCGTAACGCACAGAATAATCTTGCGAAATCTCGTAAACCAAATCAATGGGCGCGTGTATGGTTTGTTGATGATTGATTTGTGGCATGATTTTTCCTTTCAGGCTGCCTGAAATCTTATTTTCCCAACCCCAAGCGTTCCAAACGATAATCGCCACTCAACACGCGTTCGCACCATGCGCGGTTGTCCAAATACCATTGCACGGTTTTGCGTAAGCCCGTTTCAAAGGTTTCTTGCGGTGTCCAGCCCAATTCGCGTTGGATTTTTTGCGCGTCAATCGCGTAACGCACATCGTGTCCTGCGCGGTCGGTAACGTGGGTAATCAAGTCGGCATAATGCGCCACGCCTTGCGGTTTTTCAGAGGCAAGTTCTTCTAATAATTCGCAAATTTTTTTGACGACTGAAATATTGGTTTGTTCGTTGAAACCGCCAATATTGTAGGTTTCTCCAATTTTGCCGCGCGTGATGACCGTGTACAAAGCGCGGGCGTGGTCTTCCACAAACAGCCAATCGCGGATTTGCAAGCCATCGCCATAAACGGGCAAGGGCTTGCCGTTCAGCGCATTTAAAATCATGAGCGGAATCAGTTTTTCGGGAAAATGATAATAGCCGTAATTGTTGGAACAATTGGTGATGATGGTCGGCAAACCGTAGGTTCGGTGCCATGCGCGTACCAAATGGTCGCTGGACGCTTTGCTGGCGGAGTAGGGACTGGACGGTGCATAAGGTGTTGTTTCCGTGAACAAATCGTCTGTACCGTGCAAATCGCCAAACACTTCATCGGTGGAAATGTGGTGGAAACGGAATGTGGCTTTTTCATTTTCAGGCAGCCTGAAAAAATAAGCGCGTGCCGCTTCCAGCAATGTGAATGTGCCAATGATGTTGGTTTGAATGAATTCGCCTGCGCTGTCTATGCTTCTGTCCACATGGCTTTCGGCGGCAAGGTGCATGACGGCAGTTGGTTGATATTGTTGAAAAATGCGGTCTAATTCAGCGCGATTGCAAATGTCCACTTGTTCAAAAGCATAGCGCGCGCTGCCTGAAACGCTGGCAAGATTGTCCAAATTGCCAGCGTAGGTCAGTTTATCCACATTAATCACAGAATCGTTTGTGTTGTCAATGATGTGGCGGATGAGCGCAGAGCCGATAAAGCCTGCGCCACCTGTGATTAAGATTTTCATAGGGCTGTACTCAAAATTCGGGGAAAAAATTATTTAGGTAAAGTAATGGCTTGATAAGGCTCAATATTGAACACATAGCGTATCCAATTGTAAAAACTGTATTTTTCACGAATCTTCGGGTCAATTTCATGATACGGTCGCGCCAAAAAATCGGCAATGCCCACAAAATTATTGCCATCAAAAATATAAATATTATCAGGGTGATAGAAATCATATTCGGCGACAGTCGCATTGGTGGTAATCAATTTTTTGCGATAACCCAATGCGTCAAAGGTACGCAAAGACAAACCGCTATGCGCGTTCACCACAAAATCCACCAACACACGGCTGCGTTGCACATAATCTAAATTCTTTTTAAAATCAATATTTTGATGAATAATTTGAATATTATCCTGCGGATACAAAGCGCGGACATGCTCATCATCGCTGCTGACCAAAAATTGTAGCTGCCAATTGGCTTCGTGCGCTAATTTGCTGAATTGATTGATAATCTCCATGCGGTCGGGACGATGTGCGCCGAGAAAGTAAAAATCATATTCGGGCAACACGTTTTCAGGCTGCCTGTTTGGGTGGGCAAAATAGAAATTGGTGGCAGGCAATAAATTGGCGTGTTCGCGCACATCTTCGGGATTAAAGGCGTAACATCGGTCAAAAAGCGGCAAAGTTTGCCAAATGTAGGGAAAACGATTCATGCCGTCCCATTGATAATTCACCACCGCATAACGGGTTTTGCGTTTGATAGCGCGAATAAAATCGGCATGAAACACATCGCCCCGAATAAACAAGGTGTAATCCACATCGGGCAAATTATCATGTTGTTTTAATAAGACTTTGCTGATAAGTTGACGTTTGGCGAATTCATCACGCGCCAGAATTTTTTTGAGTTTCACCCAAACCCATGCCCACCATGATGGGTAGCGAAAGGCTTGATTATTCGTGCTGATTAGGTAAACGCGAAAACCAGCCAAACGCAAATGTTCCGCAATCACTTGGTGCATTTGGCTGTCTTCGGGCATGGCGAGTAATACGCTGATTTCAGAAGAATGTTCCATTTTGATTTGATTCACACGCGTAAACTTGCTGCCCATTTATCAAAGGCAGCCTGAAACACTGCGCTCAATTTGGCTTGGTTTTCTGGCGTGTCTTCGGTGCGGTAAAATCCGCTTTCGCTGTCTAAATCCAAAGCCATAAAATAATCGTTAATAAAATGTCCGTAGCCTTCTTCTTCGTCTTCGTAATAATATTGGGTGAAGCGGTTGCCGATTTCATTGAAACAGGTTTCGTCAATGCCGCCGCCCAATTCGCTCAATACAAAAGTGGTGCCTGAAATATAACCGTTTTTCAGTAAATCAAAGGTGGGCAAACTTTCCGCCGCTTTGCTGTGCAGATTTTGGGACACCGCCCACGCGTAGTAATAGCCGATGTGATGGGCGGCTTGTTGCGGGGCGAATTCGGCTGGGTAATTGTCTAAATGAAAAGAAATGTGGTCGTAATGCATGGTTTGATGTTCCGTTAAATTTTGTGAAATTTTATCGCTACCCGTCAGCGCATTCAATCAAAATCAAGCATTTTCCATGCCGTGTGCCGCAAAAAACGACAATACGGTTTCAGGCAACCAACGCAAATGTCCCCGCCCTGCCCCACTGACAAAACCGCAATGTCCACCATGTTCAGGCTGCAACAGGGTTACGCTCGCCGACACTTGCTGGGCATTGGGCAAAAATTGGCTGGGGAGAAAGGGGTCGTTTTTCGCGTTTAACAATAAAGTGGGGCGGGTAATGTGTGGCAAAAACGGCAAAGATTGGCTGCGCTCATAATAATCGTGGCAGCCTGCAAAACCGTTGAGCGGCGCGGTGTGCAAATCATCAAATTGGCTTAATTTGCTGATAAACACATTGGGGATTTTGTCCACTTTTTTGTTGAGCGTGTGCAAAAAATAAGGCGTGTAAAATAAACGCGATAAACCCACGTCCAAAGCCGCCGCCGCCGCGTGCAAATTCACAGGCGCAGACACGACCGCCGCCGCATTGGGCAGAGCTTTATCGCCTTGTTCGCCCAAATATTTGGCTAATGCGTTGCCGCCCAATGAAAAGCCGATGGCGTACAATTTTTGCGTGGGGTAACGCGTTTTCAGGCTGCCTAAAATATGGGCAATTTCACGCGTATCGCCGCTATGGTAAGCGCGTGTTGCTGCCACGCCGCCGCAGGTGCGAAAATGCGCCACCACGCCGTGCCAACCGCGTTCTTGCACGGTTTTCATCAATTCTACGGCATAATGGCTGCGGCTGCTGCCTTCCAAACCGTGAAACAAAACGACTACGGGCGCATTCGCGTTTGCCGAATCCACAAAATCATAAGCAAGCAAATCCACGCCATAGCTGTCGGGCAACAGTTCGCGGCGGTAGTGGGGTGGTGGGGCTTGTAGGGATTTGGCGTAAAGGGTTTGCGCGTGTCCATTGTGTAGCCAGCGTGGGGGAATCAGGGGAGTGGGTTTAAACATATTGATTTTATTTGATTTATTTGGTTGATTATTTTTTTCAGGCTGCCTGAAAAATGGGCAAAGCATTATTTTACCGAAAATATGCCCGAAAATGGGCAAACTCATTATTCCGCCCGCATAATCTGATAAACACTAGACAAATCATACACTTTATACCGAGCAGGCTCTTTGCGTTTTTCGCCAGCATAACTCAAAGTCAGCCCCAAATGGCGCGATTTGTCCACCCAGCCAATAAACATACCACTATGCTCCACGCCGTGATAGCTGTGGTTCACATGATAAATCCAGTCGCCCGCGCGAAGCTGGTCGCTGGGTGCATAGTTGCCACCGATTTTATCGGCAAACACAATTTTACGCGCATTTCGCGGCACACCAGCGCGTGTCCATGCCGTGTCCAGATAATCCCAACAGCCGCCTTTGATGATTTCGCCATGCACCAAAGTCATTTGCCGCGCTTGAGCGAGTACGGCGCGGGTGCGCCCCGATGTTTCGCGCTCGGCTTGTTCAATCAGATAGTGGTGTGAATCGGAAAGGGGTTGGGGATTGGGTTTGGGTGCAGTGCTGCACGCGGCGAGTATAAATAATAAGGGAATGAGTTTTTTCATGATTTTTTATGTGAGCATTTAGTTTTCAGGCTGCCTTTGGGCATATAGTCGCAGAACTGAAAATGCAGTACAAGGCGACAACGCCCTTATGTACTATTCGTACACGGCGGGCGTTGTCGCCTTGTACTGCATTTTCATTTCTACGACTATACAACAAAAATCACAGTAGGGTGCGCCGTGCGCACCAAATAGCTGAATAATTTAAATATTGTAGCGAATTTGGTACGCACAGCGCACCCTACATGGCTCAATATTCAGGCAGCCTGAAAATCATCAAATCAAACCAAATCAACGGCTTTCCATCACTTTTTTGCCATCGCTGCTTAATTCACGCGCTTTGTTTAATAATTGCAAAAACTCGGCGCGTTCGCCAAATTCATCGGGTTTGGCTGCGCTTTGGGCTAACTGGGCGATACCGTCCCACGACAAATTGCCATTGTATTTATCGCCCTGCAAACGCTGCCCATAAGCCGCCACCGCCACCGCCCAACGCGTATCTGCATTTGCCTGATTCAGCGATTTGCTGCCCACCGCAATCGGCTGCTCTAACAAAATACTTTGTTTTTGATTCGGATTTTTGTAACGCAATTTCACAAAAGCGTATTCTTTCAGGCTGCCTGAAGTTTTGTTGGCGGTTTGGTAACGCGAATTGTCCAGCCAACCTTGTTTGCCTGTCGGGATAAATTCGTAAATGGCGGTAACATTGTGTCCTGCGCCGATGTCGCCAGCGTCCACTTTGTCATTATTGAAATCTTCTTGTTTCAAAGCGCGATTTTCGTAACCAATCAAACGGTATTCTTGCACGGTAGCTGGATTGAATTCCACTTGAATTTTCACGTCTTGCGCCACCGTAGCCAGCGTGGAGGACAATTGGCGGTGCAGCACTTTTTTCGCTTCCTGCTCATTGTCAATATAGCTGTAATTGCCATCGCCCGCGTCGGCGGCTTGCTCCATCAAATGCTCATTGTAATTGCCTGTGCCGTAGCCCAAAGTGGTCAGGGAAATGCCTGTTTTGCGTTTTTCCTCAATCAGATTTTTCAGCGTATCAAAATCGGTAATGCCCACATTAAAATCGCCATCGGTCGCCAGCAAAATGCGGTTAATACCGCCTTTGATAAACGCTTTTTGCGCTTCGGCGTAGGCCCGGCGTATGCCTTGTTCGCCAGCCGTGCTGCCACCCGCTTGTAAATTATCAATGGCTTTTAAAATCACGTCTTTTTGGCTGCCTGAAGTGGGTTCTAATACCACGCGTTCATCGCCAGCATAGGTAATCAGGGTAACTTTGTCTTGTGGGCGCAATTGTTCGGTCAAAATCCGCAAGGTTTTTTGTACCAATGGCAATTTATTCGGCTCGTGCATGCTGCCCGACACGTCCACCAAAAAGACTAAATTGGCGGCGGGCAATTCTTTTACCTGCAAATCTTTGGCTTGAATGCCAATTTTGAGCAATTTAGCGTCCGTTTTAAACGGCGAATCCACCACTTCGGTATGCACGGCAAAAGGGTGATTATCGCGTGGCAGCGCATAGTTGTAGTCAAAATAATTAATCAATTCTTCAATGCGCACCGCATTCTGTGGTGGCAGGCTGCCTGAATTTAAAAAACGGCGCAAATTGGCATAGCTGCCCGTGTCCACGTCAATACTAAAAGTGGAAACCGCTTCTTCGGCGACTGATTTAACGGGATTGGGGTCAATTTTGCCGTATTTTTCTGTGTTTTCAGCTTGTACAGAGCCAAAATGACCAGTTGGGGAGTGTGCGCCAATATAGCTATCACGCGAGCCAAACATCACAGCTTGCTTGGTGGCAGGCGCAGGGCGTGCACGTTTAAATTCCGCAATAGCAGGTGTAGGCGCAAGTGGTGCTTCCATACGCGATTCCATGCGGTATTCAGTAGTGTATTCTACAGTGGCGGCGGCTTCTGCTGCTTGATTGCTGCTGGACACGTTTTGTTGTGCGGAGCCGCAGGCTGCCACAAATAAAGTGGCAATCAATGTGGCGATTAATTTACGGTGTAACATGATGATTTCCTTTGTGGGGGTTAAACAGTAAACAAAACCAAAAAACACATCATGCAGAATGACACCCATTTATTCAAGCAAATTTACATTTCAGGCAGCCTGAAAGCAAATAATGTTAAAATTCGCCCACGAAAAAATTTCATAAAATAAACACAGGAATATCAAACAATGGATTCAATAATTGAACGCGACAGCATGCAATACGATGTGGTGATTGTCGGGGCTGGTGTGGCGGGTTTGTCGGCGGCGATTCGGCTGAAACAATTGGCGGCGGCGCATAACCGTGAAATCAGCGTGTGCGTGTTGGAAAAAGGCAGCGAAGTGGGCGCACATATTTTGGCGGGCGCGGTGTTTGACCCGATTGCTTTAAACGAGTTAATCCCAAATTGGCGAGAATTGGGTGCGCCACTCACGCGTTCTGTTACATCCGATGAAGTGTGGTTTTTGACAACGGAAAAGAAATGGAAAATGCCACTCACGCCACCGAGTTTCCAAAATGAAGGGAATTATATTATCAGTTTGGGTGTGTTGTGCCGTTGGTTGGCGGAACAGGCGGAGGGTTTGGGCGTGGAGATTTACGCAGGTTTTGCGGCAGCGGAAATTTTGTATCACGCCGATGGCAGCGTAAAAGGCGTGGCAACTGGCAATATGGGCGTGGGCAAAGACGGACAGCCCACCGCCCATTTTCAAGCAGGCATGGAATTGCACGCGCAACAAACCCTATTTGCCGAAGGCGCGCGCGGCTCATTAAGCAAACAAATTATCCAACAATTCGCGCTTGACCGCGACAGCCAGCCACAAACTTATGGTTTGGGGATTAAGGAAATTTGGGAAATTCCTGCCGAACACGCGCAAGCAGGTTTGGCGATTCATGCCATTGGTTATCCTTTGGATATGAATACTTACGGCGGCGCATTTGTTTACCATTTGGACAATAATCAGGTGGCATTGGGTTTTGTGGTGGGACTGGATTATCAAAATCCGTATTTGTCGCCATTTGAAGAATTTCAACGCTTTAAATTGCACCCAGCGATTCGCCCGATGTTGGAAAATGGACGGCGGATTGCTTATGGGGCGCGGGCTCTGGTGGAAGGGGGGCTGCAGAGTTTGCCGAAATTATCGTTTGCGGGCGGTGTGTTGATTGGCGATTGTGCGGGTTTTCTGAATGTGCCGCGCATTAAGGGCAGCCATACGGCGATGAAATCGGCGATGTTGGCGGCGGAAGCGGTGTTTGCGGTTTTGGCGCAACACGATGGCGAGCTACCCGAGCAAAATTCCACCGCTTCTAGTTACCAAATGCGTTTTGAAAACAGTTGGTTGTATCAGGAATTGCACGAAGTGCGTAATGTGCGCCCTGCGTTTAAATGGGGTTTGCTGCCTGCGATGGCATACACGGCTTTGGAACAATATGTGTTGAAAGGGCGCGGTTTTTGGACATTCAAACATCACTGCACGGATTCAGGCAGCCTGAAAAAAGCCGCCGAATGCCGCCCCATTGAATATCCGAAACCCGATGGCAAAATCACATTTGACCGTTTGAGCAGCGTGTTTTTGGCGAATGTGTCGCATGAAGAAAACCAGCCTGTGCATTTGCAATTACACAATCCGCGTTTGGCGATTGATGTGAATTTCACAGAATACGCCAGTCCTGAAACGCGTTATTGCCCTGCTGGTGTGTATGAAATTGTGCAGGAAAACGGCGAACCACGTTTGCAAATCAATGCCGCCAACTGTGTGCATTGCAAAACCTGCGACATCAAAGACCCAACAGGCAATATCACATGGGTTTGCCCCGAAGGTGGCGGCGGCGCGAATTATGCGGAAATGTGATTGAATTTCAGGCAGCCGTTTTGTACACGACAATTTTTACCAACCCAAAATGTAGGGTGCGTACCACGCACCAAATCATTCAAACAATTTGGAATTTTGGTGCGTAATACGTACCCTACATGAGTTTTGTCGCACACCCAAAGGCAGCCTGAAAACCACTTTCAGACCGCCTTTTATGATTCGCCCCACCCAAATTTTATTATAATCAACACTTCATTATTTATCACACAAAAATCATCATGACCCCACCACGCTCCACCCTAATCGCACTCGCGCTTATCGCCATGCCATTAGCCGCCGCACCGCTCCCTGATGTACAGCAAGCCAGCCAATCGGTTTACCGCATTTGGTTGGGCATTCCCCTGCCCACAGGTTTTGTGAAACAAACCGATGGTAGCCATATTCAATCGCTGCAAACTCAAGCGTTTGCCGAACAAGTGCCGCTCAAAGGCATGAGTTTGCTGAATAAAAAATCGGGCAAACTCAAGCCTTTATCGGGCGAAGGCATGTTGTTTCAACACAATGGCAAAAATTATTTATTGGTGGCAAATGGGTCGGCATACGCGGTGTCAGATAAAGGTCATCTGGTAACCAATGCCAAACTCGCCGACAATGTGGGCGACACCCAAGCGGTGTTTGTGGACGAAACAGGTTTGCGTGATATGGGCGACAATGGTGGCAAAGCAGAAGCGTTTATTTTGACGAAACCTGCCGACACGTCCGCATTCAAATTGCACCCCATCAAACAAATTGTCCGCGATGTGAAAACCGATTTGGCGGTGATTTATGCGGAAAGTTTACCCACCAAAGGTTTGAAATTGGCAGACAGTCAATTTGCGAAATCGGCGGATTTGGTGTTTGCTTTGGGCGCGGAAGGGGCGTTTGACCCGCTTTCGGGTAAACAAGGTGCGATTGACCGCGTGGACTACACCGCCGCCATTGCCAGCGAAGGCAAATTAGATAAACGCGTAAAGCAAAAAGAAACGAGTTTGTGGCTGCATTCCGCGCCCATTTCAGGCAGCCAAACTGGAGGCGCATTGGTCAATCAATGTGGGCAAGTGTTGGGCACCAATCAATTAAATGAAGTGAATGGCGCATTTGCCGCGATTGACGCAGGCGAATTATTGCCCATGCTGCGTAAACACAGTATTCCATTCCAAACCTTTCAGGGGCGGTGCGGCAATATACTTGCCAAAGCGGAAAATGCGGTAGATAAAGCGGAAGCGGTTTTGCGTTCGGCGGAACACAATCCGCGTGGGTGGTTGTCGGTGTTGGGTTTGGGCGTATTAGGGCTGGTGGCGGCGGTGATTGCGTGGAAGGCTTTGGCTTGGACACTGCGCCAACGCCGTCAAACGGTGCGTGGTACGCCGCAGGCTGCCAATAGACAGCCTGCACCAGTCGCGCCACCTGTTCAACAACCCAATTATGCACCCAATCCGCCTGCACAAAATCCAGCCGCCGCGTACACACCGCCGCCTGTTCAGCCGACTTATGTTCCGCCCACGCCACCTGTTGCCGCGCCGAAAACGTCTTACGACCATTTGGCGATTGTGTTGCAAGGCGTTTCAGGCAGCCTGAATGCTTTAGCTGTGCCGAGTAACCGTGTGATTACGGTGGGACGCGCGGCGGATTGCGATGTGGTTTTGCCCAACCCACAAATTTCAGGAAAACATCTGAAATTATGGCAAGACAATGGCGCAGTGTGGGTGCAAGATTTAAACAGCAGCAATGGTACATTTGTGAATGGTGCAAAAATTCATGCCGCCACGCGTTTAATGGTTGGTGATGTTTTGCAATTCACCAGCGATGTGAATATTGCCCGTTTCAGGCTGCCTGAAATGTCTGCCGCCGCGCATACGGTGGTACACACGCCGCCCACGATTCACATTCCCACACACACTTGGCACTTAAAACCCATGCAACAGGATTTGCCGCCGATTGCCGTGCCAGCGCAGGGGCGCATTGCCATCGGGCAAGCCAGTGATAATGATGTGGTGATTGCCAACCAATATGTGTCGCGTAAACACGCCCATTTGCGCGTGGAAAATGGCGTGTTGTGGCTGATTGATGTGGGCAGCAAAAATGGCACGTTTGTGGATTCATTGAGCAATCGTGTACAAGAAACGCCTTTGCAAACGGGGCAGACGGTTTATTTTGCCAATCAGTCGGTGCAGTATCGGGTGGAGAAGGTGTGAATTTTTCAGGCTGCCTTTCATTACCCTACAAAATCAAAAACATCGTCATTCCCGCGTAGGCGGGAATCCAAAGTTAAATAACACAAACTTTTGTTTCTTAAAGTTAAAAATAGATTCCCGCCTGCGCGGGAATGACGGCGTTTTTTCTGTTTCAGGCAGCTTATTTCAGTTTTGTAGGGTAGTGAAAGGCTGCCTGAAAATCATGCCACACACAAATGCCAAAACCGACTAACCACAAATTGAGAAAACCATGTTAAGCACCCCACCTTTTACGCCCAAAATTGCGCAAGCATTGGCAAATTTGGGCATTGCCCATGCCTATGACGTGCGCCAAATCAACCCTTGCCACGCTGAAACAGAGCATGGGTGGCGTAACCCAATCTGTGTTTTGGCAGCTGGTGGCTGTGGCAGAAAACCGCACAGCACAGCAACTTTCTGCTGAGCAACGCACTTTTTGGTAAATAAAATTGCGTAATTACCCACCCGTAGCCATCTTTCCCCCCGAACAAGAAATGACACATTTTATGCGTTTGGCTTTGCAACAAGCGGTTCAGGCTGCCGAATTGGGGGAAATTCCTGTGGGTGCGCTGGTGGTTCATCAAGGCAAAGTCATTGCCCAAGCCCACAATCAATGCGTTTCACACCACAATGTAAGCCACCACGCCGAAATTTTGGCTTTGGCACAAGCAGGACAAGTGCAACAAAATTACCGCCTGAACGATTGCGATTTGTACGTTACCCTAGAACCTTGTACCATGTGTGCCAGCGCCATTTTGCAAGCGCGGATACGCCGCCTGATTTTCGCCGCCCCAGAGCCGAAAACAGGGGCAGCAGGCAGCGTGTTGAATTTATTTGCCATGAAAAATTGGAATGCCCACACAGCCGTTTTGGGCGGCGTGTTGGCGCAAGAATCGCGGCAATTATTACAAAACTTTTTTCAGGCGCGGCGATGAGCGTTCAGGCTGCCTGAAAAACAAAATCAAGGAAAATCAAATGACAATCCAACCTGTTTTAGACCAATTAAATTACCTGATGCGTGAAATGGCAAAGACGCAAGAATTAGCTCATTATTACCCAGAATTTTATATGGGTTATATTTTTCAAACCGAAGAAACTCATAATTTTTCTATTGAAAATAATCAGTTACTATTTCAACGCTACGAAAAAGGCGAAAACCATACCAAAGGCGATTTGATTGAAGAACAGCGTTTTTCATCACTCAACGGCTTGGCTTATTTTTATTGGAAAGACAGCATGTATTTTAAATCCACTCGCGTGGGGCGCGAGCAAGTGAAACAAAAATATGCCACCAAATTGCCCAATACAAAATGGTGTTCAGCCATGTGGATAAATGAAACAGAAATCAAAGACGTGCCATGCTTGCTCTTATTGCCTGAAAACAAACAAGATTTGATAGAAAAAAGAGAAGTTTTTTTCTTGGAAATGCTGCATTTTGAATTTTCAGAACGCGAGTTTAAAAAAGTCATCACTTATCACAATCGCTGCAATGAAATCATTGACAAAATATTTGCTGAAAAAACATTGGAATTGGACAACATCATTTTTCAGGCAGGCTTAAACAAAATGCTGGGTTTGCCCGATGTGCCCGCGCTGCAAAATCCATTATCACAACAAGAACCTGAAAATAAATTGAAAAATTTAAATCATGCCCGTGAATGGAAAACATTTCGCCAGTATGTGAAACGACATTTTTTGTCGGTTTCAGGCATTGCTATTGAAAGATGGACAATGCGTATTTTGGGTGTGATTGCATTGATTTCATCAATGATGTTACAGAAAATCAGCATGGTAACGCACATTACACTGTCGCTTGTGCTGATTTTATATTGTCTGCGCCCATTGACCGCGTTGGCTAAACGTGAATTTAATCAATTAAGAGAAAAAAGACTATCAGAAGTGAAAAAACGTTTCGGTGATTTATGCCTATGGATGAAACGAAATGAATCGCCACAATCGTGGTTCAATTCGCGTTTATTGGGTTGGGTGTCTGTGATATTGTGGTTTGTTTATCTTGGTATGGGCTATTTATTCAATCATTGGAACAATAAGATGATGTTTGCTTGCTTTGCTGTGGTTGCGGCTTATATTGTTGTGCAAGAAAAAGAAGCCGCTTAAAGGCAAAATCCGAACCGTGTTTTGATTATTCAAAAAAAGCAGCCTGAAAAACATTTTCAGGCTGCTTTTTTCATTCAAACGCGATTACAAAGTACGCGCCACTTCCACCACGTCAAAGCATTCCAGTTGGTCGCCTTCCATGATTTCATTGAAGTTTTTAATCATCAAACCGCATTCAAAGCCCATTTTCACTTCTTTCACATCGTCTTTAAAGCGTTTGAGCGATGACAATTCGCCCGTGTGAATCACCACATTGTTGCGAATCACGCGCACTTTGCTGTCGCGTTTGACCAAGCCGTCCGTAACCATACAGCCTGCAATATTGCCGACTTTGGACACCGTAATGACTTGGCGGATTTCCACCGTACCCGTGATTTGTTCTTTCTCTTCGGGCGACAACATGCCGCTCATTGCCGCTTTCACATCGTCAATCGCATCGTAAATGATGTTGTAGTAGCGGATTTCCACGTCTTCGGTTTCTGCCAATTTACGCGCAGCATTGTCCGCGCGCACGTTAAACGCAATAATCAACGCGCCAGACGCAATCGCCAAGTTCACATCGCTTTCCGAAATGCCACCCACGCCACTGTGTAAGACTTGTACGCGCACTTCATCGGTGGACAATTTTTGCAGGCTGCCTGCCAAAGCTTCGTAAGAACCTTGTACGTCTGCTTTGATGATGATAGACAAGTTTTGCGCCTGATTTTCGCCCATGTTGTTGAACATGTTTTCCAATTTGGCGGCTTGTTGTTTTGCCAAACGCACATCACGGAATTTGCCTTGACGGAACAGGGCAACTTCACGCGCTTTTTTCTCGTCCGCCAACACCAGCGCGTCTTCGCCTGCATTGGGTACGTCCGACAAACCCAAAATTTCTACGGGAATAGAAGGACCTGCTTCATCAATCGGTTTGCCGTTTTCGTCCAACATCGCGCGGATTTTACCGAACGTGGTGCCAGCCAACAGCATATCGCCTTTACGCAAAGTACCACTTTGCACCAACAAGGTGGCAACCGCACCGCGACCTTTGTCCAATTTCGCTTCCACAATCAAGCCTTTGGCAGGTGCTGCGACTGGGGCTTTCAATTCCAACACTTCCGCTTCCAACAACACGGCTTCCAACAATTTGTCAATGTTGATGCCGTGTTTGGCAGACACGTCCACAAATTGCACATCGCCGCCCCATTCATCGCACACGACTTCGTGTTGGGTCAATTCTTGGCGAATGCGTTCGGGGTTGGCGGAATCTTTGTCAATTTTGTTCACGGCAACCACAATCGGCACGCCTGCGGCTTTGGCGTGGGCAATGGCTTCAACGGTTTGCGGCATCACGCCATCATCGGCTGCTACCACCAAAATCACGATGTCGGTGGCTTTGGCACCACGCGCACGCATGGCGGTAAAGGCTTCATGACCAGGGGTATCCAAAAACGTGACCACACCACGCGGCGTGTCCACATGATACGCGCCAATGTGTTGCGTAATGCCGCCCGCCTCGCCCGACACCACGCGCGTTTTGCGAATGTGGTCAAGCAGCGAAGTTTTACCGTGGTCAACGTGTCCCATCACGGTAACAACGGGTGGACGTGGCAACATTTCCGCATCAACATGGGTGCTGTCGTCATTCAAGAAGGCATCTGGGTCGTCAATGGCGGCAGGTTTGCCGATGTGTCCCATTTCTTCTACCACGAGCAGGGCGGTGTCTTGGTCAAGCGATTGGTTAATCGTAACCATCATGCCCATTTTCATCAGCGTTTTGACCACTTCCACGCCTTTGACTGCCATTTTGTGCGCCAAATCGGCTACGGTAATGGTTTCAGGCACCAGCACTTCGTGAACCACAGGTTCGGTTGGGGCTTGGAATGCGTGTTGATTTGGCTCTAATTTCAGTTTTTTGCCTTTTTTGCCGCCGCGTACTTGCTCGTCATCGCCACCGCGACTGTCATTGCGACCGCCTTTGCCTTTTGCCGCTTTGCCGCCTTTGCCTTTTGGCGCGTCATCATCGCGGCTGTGGCGGCGGTCGTCTTTTTTGCGGCTGCCGCTGCTGGGGTTTTCATCGTTCAGGCTGCCTGAAGATTTAGGTGCAGGTTTTTCGGCAGATTTGGTTTTGTCTTGTGATGCAGATTTGGCTTTATTTTCATCTGCTTTGCGTTTTTCTTCGCTGGGTTTGGCGGTACGCGCTGCGTCTTTTTTCGCTTGAGCGGCGGTTTTGGCTTCTTCGGCAGCCTGTAATTTCGCTGCTTCACGGCGTGCTTGACGCTCCGCGCGTTCTTGTTTTTCGCGCAACAAGGCTTCTTGCGCTTCACGGCGTTTGCGCTCTTGCTCGGCTTCGGCGGCACGACGCGCGGCTTCTTCCGCGTTCACTACTTCCACAGGTGTCGGCAAAGGCTCGGGCGCACCCTGTTCCCTATTCTTATTGCGATTGCGACCACCGCGTGAACGCTTGCGTTTTTCTTTTGGCTCGCCATCTTCTGTGTTTGTTTCGGGTTTAGTGGTCGGGTTTTCAGCAGATTTGTTTTCCACTTTTTCCACCGCTTCCGTTTTTTCTGCCACAGGCGTATTTTCCGTTTTCAGGCTGCCTGAAACCGTTTCGCCATTGTTTTTATCGGATTTTTCGGTTTGATTATCCGATGATTTGGCGGCGGCTTTCGCAGCACGAGCCGCTTTCACACGAGCGGCTTCCGCTTCGGCGGCGGCTTTTTTGGCGGCGCGTTCCGCGTCTTCGCTTGGCTGATTATCAGATGGCACAACCGCCGCAGTAGGCGTAGGCGCAACGGTTTCGGGAGCGGTTTCTGTTTTCAGGCTGCCTGAAGTGGGTTGCGCGGTTTGAGCAGCTTCTTCCGCTTTTAATTTTGCCAACAATTCATCTTTGGGGATTTCAACGTGGCGGCGTTTTTTGTGTTCCACCACAGGGCTGGCGGGTTTGTTATTGCGTGAATGTGTATTACTCATAATTTAAGTATCCTTATGCTGCTTGTTCGTTTGCGGCTTCGTCATCGGCAAACCAATGCGCGCGCGCTGCCAAAATCACTTCTTGCGCTTTTTCCTTGCTCACGCCTGTGATTTCAATCAATTCATCAACCGACAATTCCGCCAAATCATCACGCGCCAAAATATTGGCTTCCGCCAAATCGCGCAACATATCATCGTCCAAGCCGTCCAAGTTTTTCAAATCATCAGCGATATGGCTCAATTTTTCTTCCGCTTCCAAAGCCGCTTTCAACACTGCATCACGCGCTTTGGCACGAATATCGTTCACCTGTTCATCAGAAAAGTCTTCAATTTCCTGCAATTCGTCCAACGCCACATACGCCACTTCTTCCACGCTGGTAAAGCCTTCCGCCACCAAAATATTGGCGATGTCTTCGTCCACGCCCATTTGCGACACGAATAATTCACGAAGTGCCGCTTCTTCCGCCGCATCACGCGCTTCCGCTTCTTGCGACGTCATGATGTTCAACTGCCAGCCCGTCAATTCCGCCGCCAAACGCACATTTTGCCCACCGCGACCAATCGCCAAAGCCAATTGCTCTTCGGTAACAATCACATCAACCGCATGTTTTTCTTCATCAATCACAATGCGGCTCACTTGCGCGGGCGACAGCGCATTAATAATAAATTGCGCCGTGTCATCAGACCACAGCACCACGTCAATGCGCTCGCCGCCAATCTCATTAGACACCGCATTCACACGCGAACCGCGTACACCAATACAAGTACCTTGCGGGTCAATGCGTTGGTCATTGGTCAAAACCGCGATTTTGGCGCGTTGTCCCGCATCGCGTGCTACTTCACGAATTTCCAATAAACCATCTTTGATTTCAGGCACTTCCTGTTCAAATAATTTACGCAAAAATTCAGGCGAAGAACGGCTCAACAAAACCTGTTTGCGCCCACCATTAAATTCTTCCACTTGCAAAAATAAAGCACGGATTTTGTCGCCACCACGATAATTTTCACGTGGCAAACAATCTTCACGTTTAATCAACGCGTCCAATTTCGGCGCGATTTCCACGATAATCCCATGACGTTCCACACGTTTGACCGTACCCACCACAATTTCTTCACGCGTTGCCAAGAAGTCATTTAAAATTTGCTCACGTTCCGCATCACGGATTTTTTGCAAAATAATTTGTTTAGCCGTTTGTGCCGCTTGGCGACCAAAGGCTTCGTTGGGGATTTCTTCTTCGTAATAATCGCCCACTTGAATATCAATTCCAGGGATTTCTTCCTGAATTTGCTCAATCGTTTTTTCCAATTCAGGGTAAGTGTAATCCAAATCTTCTACAATCAACCACTTACGCACAGTATGGTATTCGCCCGTTTCACGATGAATGCGGACTTCCAAATCCATGTGTTCGCGGTCGGCTTTTTTCTTGGCGGCAATGCCCAAAGCCACTTCAAGGGCTTCAAACACCACATCGGGTTCTACATTTTTCTCGCTGGCAAGGGCTGCTGCCAAATCCAAAATTTCGCGGCTCATTTCGCTTTCCTAATGATTAATAATCTATTTTTTGTAAACATTCAGGCAGCCTGAAAAACAAATTATCATAATATAAATAATATTGTTTCAGGCAGCCTGAACCATTAAAACTTAAATTCAGGGCGAATACGCGCCTTATCCACATTAGGCAATTCAATCGCCACCGTTTTGCCATCAAACGACATTGTGATGATTTGCGTGGTTTCGTCAAAACCGTCTAATTTACCGATGAAATTTTTTTGTCCCTCAACAGGCAAACGCGTTTTCAATTTAATTTGGCTGCCTGCAAAACGGACAAAGTCCGCCGCTTTTTTCAATGGACGGTCAAGACCAGGGCTGGAGATTTCCAAGTTTTTATAATCCACGTCTTCCACCATAAACAGGCGGCTTAAATGGTTGCTCACGGTGGCACAATCTTCCACTGTAATGCCGTTTTCATTATCAATAAACACGCGCAAAGTGCCTTGCGCCGTCAATTCAAAGTCCACCAATTCATAGCCCAAACCAGGTAGTGTGGTTTCTAAAATTTGCTGTAAATCCATGTTTTAATTTAATTTCCATACAGTATAAAAACAAAAAAATGACCGCGCGGGTCATTTTTCGTTTGAGGATTGAAAAATTTGGGCGCAATTATAACGCTTTTGGTTTGAAAGGAAAAGAAATTTTTTGCGAAATATCTGTTCAGGCTGCCTAACAATAATTCGGAGATTTACGCCATGAGCAAATACACTTGGTTACACATTGGTTTTGGTTCTTTCCACCGCGCCCACCAAGCGTGGTATTTGAATGAATTGCTGAAACAAGGCGATGACACTTGGTCTATCGCGGCTGGCAACATTCGCAACGACAGCGAACACACCATTCAAGGTTTGTTGGCGCAAAACAATGAATACGTTTTGGAAACGGTTAGCCCCAAAGATGAACGCGCTTACGAAGTCATCAAATCGGTAAAACGTCCGATTGCGTGGGAAGAAGGTTTGCAACCCCTGATTGCGGTGGGCGCGGAAGAAAATACCAAAGTCATCGCGTTTACCGTTACCGAAGCGGGCTATTATTTGGACAGTCAATTCAAATTGGTGCAATCTGACCCTGCGTTGAAAGCGGATTTGGAAGGTGGTTTGAACACGATTTATGGCGTGATGGCGAAAATTTTGCGCGAACGCATGAAATTGGCAAACGGCAACGTAACTTTATTGAATTGCGACAATGTGCGCCACAATGGCGAGCGTTTCCATGACGGCTTGGTGGAATTTTTAACGCTGACGAATCAACAAGATATTGTGGATTGGCTCAAAGACCATGCCACCACGCCCAACACAATGGTGGACAGAATCGTGCCACGTCCAGCCGAAGATTTGCCCGCACGCATTAAAGAAAAAACAGGCATTGACGACAAAGCCCCAGTGATGGGCGAAACCTTTATTCAATGGGTGATTGAAGACAATTTCAAAGACAATATCCGTCCCGCTTTGGAAAAAGTGGGCGTGGAATTGGTGGAAAGCGTGATTCCTTACGAAGAAGCCAAAATCCGCGTGTTGAACGTGCCACATGCGGCGATTGCGTGGTTGGGGACTTTGTTGGGCGAATTGTACATTCACGACAGCACCAATTTGGAAAAAGCTTACAAATTAGCGCACGATTATGTTACCGAAGACGTGATTGCCAGCTTGGGTAACGATTTGATTGATTTGGGTAAATACCGCGATGTGGTGTTGGAACGCTTTACCAATCCGCACATTAAAGACACCAATCAGCGTGTTGCCGCAGACGGTTTCTCCAAAATTCCCGCGCAAATGCAGCCGACTTTGATTGAGCGTTACAAACAAGGTGCAACACCCACCAAAACTGCGCGTTTGCCAGCGACATTCTTTGTGTTTATGGAACGCTGGAACGAAGGCAAATTGCCATTCACTTACCAAGACGGTATTTTGGACGAAGCAGCAGTTCGCGCGATGTATGCGTCCGAAGACCCTGTGGCGGTGTTTGCCAGCGACAAGGCTTTGTTTGGCGAATTGGCGGGCAAACCTGAATTTGTGGAATTGATGCGCGAGCAAGTGGCTTATATTCGTGAATTGATTGCGTAATCGTTTGTTTTTATTAAGATAAAAATATCTAAAAGGCTGTCTGAAAAGGTTGAACAGCTTTTCAGGTAGCCTTTTTGTTACCCATAAAATGCGTAGGGTGCAATCCATGATTCACCCACGTTATTTAAATTATTATGGAAAATCAAATATGTATCTCGGATTAGACTACGGCACTTCGGAAATCAAAGCCCTGTTAATGGGCGATAATGGCGACATCATCGCCACGCACGGTTTGCCTTTGAGTATTCAACGCCCACAACCGCAATGGTCGGAACAATCGGCTGACGAATGGTGGCGCGTTACCAATGATTTGGTGTTGCAGTTGCGCGATAAAGTCGGCAATTTCAAATGGGCGCAAATTCGTGGCATTGGCTTGTCGGGTCAAATGCACGGCGCAGTTTTGTTAAATGAAAACAATGATGTATTGCGCCCCGTGATTTTATGGAACGACACGCGTTCATCAGCCGAATGCGCGGAATTGGAACAAGCCGTTCCCGATTTGCACGCGATTACGGGTAATTTGGCAATGGCAGGTTTTACCGCGCCTAAATTATTGTGGGTACGCAAACACGAACCCGATATTTTCGCGCAAACCAAAACCGTTTTGTTGCCCAAAGATTACATTCGCTTTTTGCTGACAGGCAAAAAAGTATCGGAAATGTCGGACGCGGCAGGCATGTTGTGGCTGGACGTGGCAAAACGCGATTGGTCGGACGAAGTATTAGCCGCGTGTGGCATGGACAGAAGTTTTATGGCGGATTTGGTGGAAGGTTCGCACGTTTCAGGCAGCCTGAAAGCGGATTTGGCGGAAAAATGGGGTTTGTCGCCTGACGTGATTGTGGCGGGCGGTGGTGGCGACAACGCTGCCAGCGCGGTGGGCGTGGGCGCGGTTAATCCAAATGACGCATTTATTTCGTTGGGCACTTCGGGCGTGGTGTTTGTGGTAAACGAAAATTATCGTCCTGCGCCACAATCTGCGGTGCATTGTTTCTGTCATGCTTTGCCAAACCGTTGGCACCAGATGAGCGTGATGTTGTCGGCAGCCGCGTGTTTGAGCTGGTATTGCAAACTGGTGGGCGTGAAAGAAGTGGAATTGCTTGCCGAAATTGAGCGTTTGAGCGATGAACAACGCGCCCAAGCCCCGATTTTCCTGCCCTATTTGTCGGGCGAGCGCACGCCACACAATGACGCTTTTGCCACAGGCAGCCTGCACGGTTTGACGCACGCACACGGTCGCGCAGAAATCGGTTACGCGGTGTTGGAAGGCGTGAGTTTTGGTTTGGCGGACGGTGTGCGTGTTTTGCAAGAAAGTGGCACGCAAATCAGCGAATGTTCGCTGTTGGGCGGTGGCGCGAGAAGTCCTTATTGGGCGCAATTATTGGCAGATATTTTGCAAATTCAAATTGTTACCCACAAAGGTGGCGAAACGGGTGGCGCATTGGGCGCGGCGCGTTTGGCGGCATTGGCTTGCGGTGGCGATGAAACGCAAATTTGCACCAAACCTGAAATCAACCAAATCTTTAATCCAAATAAAAAAGATTTTTTGCCAACACGTTACGCGCAATTCCGCAAATTGTATTCCGTAGAAAAATCAAACCGATAATTGATTTTCTGCATACAGTTTTTGGTGTGAAAAGTCGCATTTTTGCACCAAAAAAGGTTTTCAGGCAGCCTGAAAACCCATTTTTATCACGATAACAATCATAACCAAACGGAGATTTTCATCATGAACAATCCAACAGCACACGATACCCGCGAATGGTTGGGTATGCCACTTAAATTGATTTGGGGCTACATCGCCATTGCCTTGTTTATGACGGGCGATGGTTTTGAGTTAGCCTTTTTATCCAAATACATTGTGGATTTGGGCTTTACCGAAGCGCAATCGTCTAACGCTTTTGCGGTGTACGGCTTTGCGGCGGCGATTGCGGCGTGGGTGTCAGGCGTGGTGGCGGAAATCATCACGCCACGCAAAGCGATGATTATTGGCTTTGTGATGTGGGCGGTGTTGCACGTTCTGTTACTGATTTTGGGCTTGGGACAATCCAATTATGCGATGATTTTACTGTTTTACGGTTTGCGCGGTTTGGCTTACCCCTTGTTTTTGTACTCATTTATTGTGATGATTGTGCAAAACGTGGAAGCGCGACAAATTGGTCCATCTATGGGGTGGTTCTGGACGGTGTATTCGTTTGGTATTGGCGTGTTTGGTAGCTTTATTCCGAGCTTCACGATTCCGATGATGGGCGAAATGGGTACGCTGTGGTTTGCGTTGGTGTTTGTGGTGTTGGGTGGTTTGGTTGCCGTGTTCAAATTGGGTCATTTGACGGGCAAAGCCAAAGGCGATGGTTTGTCCACACAAGAAAAATTGAGCGAATTGAGCCGCGCGATTACCTTGTTGAAAAACCCACAAATCGCGTACGCGAGCTTTATCCGCATTGTGAACACCTTGTCCTTGTTTGGTTACGCGGTCATTGGTCCAATGTATTTCACGAAAAACTTTGAATTTACCACATCGCAATGGTTGCAAATTTGGACGGTGTTTTTCGCCACGACTTTGGTTTCCAACGTGTTTTGGGGTATTGTGGGCGAGAAAATCGGTTGGGTGCGCACGATTCGTTGGTTTGGTTGTATTGGTATGGCGTTGTCCACATTGGTGTTTTACTATTTGCCCGAGTGGTACAACACGGTTGCACCCACAGGCACGGCTGGCACAGGCGAATTCATGATGGCGTGGATTCCAGCGATTTTGTTGGGTTGGTTTGTGGCAGCGTTTGTGCCAATGACCCCGATTTTCACCACATTGGAACCGACACACAAAGGCGCAGCGATTTCGGTTTACACTTTGTCGGCTGGTTTGTCTAACTTTGCTGCGCCTGCGATTGCGGGTGCATTGTTGGCAATGTTCCCACAAAATTATGAGATTGTAGTATTGACCTTTACGGCTTGTTATATTGCAGCGTTTGGCGTGTCGTTCTTGCTGAAAGTGCAACAGCCTAAACATTGATTTATTTGATTAAAATATTAAACAGGCAGCCTGAAGATGGTTTCAGGCTGCCTGTTTTATTGTTGGGGAGTAGGGGTAGCAAGCATAGGGTGGGTAACTCGTTGCCCATGCAGTTCAATCGCATACATATAAAATGATGTTTTAATGTGAAATATTTGATTTCGGGCTACCTGAAAAAATAATGTGGGGTGTATCAAACCGCATGGGCAGCGAGTTGCCCACCCTACTCTTGCTATAGTCGCAGAACTGAAAAAGAAAAACACCCATTTGGCACAAAACCAAATGGGCGTTTTCCATTTCTAATGACGGGAATGACTGCTCAATAAAATTCATTGAACGTCTCTATTATACAAAAATAAGAGTATTTCTCAACAATTTAATTAACGCAAATGAAATTATTTAGACTAACCATTTGATTATTTAAATAAATAATATTACACCATGATACGTTTTTACAACAAAAAGGCAGCCTGAAAACCCATTTTAAGATTTTCAGGCTGCCTTTTATTCAAAAAAACCAATTAATTAGTCTTTTTTATCTTTTACTTCTTGAAACTCTGCGTCCACGACATCATCGTCTTTTTTCGCAGATTGGTTGCCAGCACCTGCACCGTTTTGCGCTGCTTCCGCTTCGGCTTGCGCCTGTGCGTACACGATTTCGCCCAATTTTTGGCTGGCTGTGCCAAGTGCTTCTGCTTTTGCGTCAATCGCGTCTTTATCGTCTTCTTTCACCGCGTCTTCTGCTTCTTTCAAAGCCACTTCAATATTGGCTTTTTCATCGGCAGACAATTTGTCGCCATGTTCTTCCAAAGATTTTTTCACAGAGTGAATCAAGGCTTCTGCTTGGTTGCGGCTTTGTACCAATTCCACCAATTTTTTGTCTTCGGCAGCGTTGGCTTCTGCGTCTTTAACCATGCGTTCAATTTCTTCCTCGCTCAAACCAGAAGAGCCTTGAATCGTGATGTTGGCTGCTTTGCCTGTGCCTTTGTCTTTGGCGGAAACGTGCAAAATGCCGTTCGCGTCAATGTCAAAGGTAACTTCAATTTGTGGCACGCCGCGTGGTGCTGGCGGAATGTCGCCCAAATTGAATTGACCCAAAGATTTGTTGCCCGAGGCGCGTTCGCGTTCGCCTTGCAACACATGAATGGTTACGGCAGCCTGATTGTTTTCGGCAGTGGAGAACACTTGCGATGCTTTGGTGGGAATGGTGGTGTTTTTGTTGATGAGTTTGGTCATCACACCGCCCATGGTTTCAATGCCCAAAGACAATGGGGTAACGTCCAACAACAACACGTCATTGCGACCACCACCCAACACTTCGCCCTGAATCGCTGCACCAACGGCAACGGCTTCGTCTGGGTTCACGTCTTTGCGTGGTTCTTTGCCGAAAAATTCTTTTACGGCTTCTTGCACTTTGGGCATGCGGGTTTGACCGCCCACCAAAATCACATCGTCAATTTCGCTGGCAGACAAACCTGCGTCTTTCAACGCAATGCGGCAAGGCTCAATGGAACGTGCCACCAAATCTTCTACCAAAGCCTCAAACTTGGCGCGGGTGATTTTCATTGCCAAGTGTTTGGGACCTGTTGCGTCCATTGTGATGTAAGGCAAATTGATTTCGGTTTGCTGACCGCTAGACAATTCAATTTTGGCTTTTTCTGCGGCTTCTTTCAGGCGTTGCAAAGCCATTACATCGTTTTTCAAATCAATGCCTTGTTCTTTTTTGAACTCGGCAATGATGTGGTCAATAATGCGTTGGTCAAAGTCTTCGCCACCCAAGAAGGTGTCGCCATTGGTTGCCAAAACTTCAAATTGTTTGTCGCCATCAATATCGGCAATTTCAATGATGGAAATGTCAAACGTGCCACCGCCCAAGTCGTAAACCGCGATTTTGCGGTCGCCACCTGATACTTTGTCCATACCGAATGCGAGTGCGGCTGCGGTTGGCTCGTTGATGATGCGTTTCACGTCCAAGCCTGCAATGCGACCTGCGTCTTTGGTGGCTTGGCGTTGGCTGTCGTTGAAGTAGGCGGGTACGGTTACCACGGCTTCGGTTACTTTTTCGCCCAAATAGGCTTCTGCCGCTTCTTTCATTTTGCGCAACACTTCGGCGGAAATTTGTGGGGGCGACAATTCTTTGCCTTGTGCTTTAACCCACGCATCGCCATTTGCCGATTTGATGATTTCAAAGGGCATGGTTTCAATGTCGCGTTGTACTTCTTTGTCTTCAAATTTATGACCAATCAAGCGTTTGGCGGCATAAATGGTGTTTTTTGCGTTGGTAACGGCTTGGCGTTTGGCGGGCGCACCCACCAAAATTTCGCCACCGTCTAAATACGCGATAATGGAAGGGGTGGTGCGTGCGCCTTCTGCGTTTTCAATTACTTTGGTTTGTCCGTTTTCGGAAATTGCCACGCATGAGTTGGTGGTACCCAAGTCAATACCGATTACTTTTGCCATATTGTGTTAGCTCCTAAAAAATTTTAAAAATTTGATAATGCAAATGTGGGGCGAGTAAAGGATTTTTTCAAGTGAACTGATTTTCAGGATGCCTGAAAAATACTCATCCCTTGATGGGCGTTAGATAGGGGTGGGGCGATTTTTTTCAAGGGGACGGGAGAAATTTTTGTGTGAGTAGGCGTTTCAGGCTGCCTTTTATATTTTATTGATGTGAATTTGGGGTGCTTGCAATTACCAATTACATTGTTAAGCGACCTATGCGGTCGAGAACGGAATTTTTCGCACAATTTCAATAGGTAAAAGCTTTCTAAGCGACCTATGCGGTCGGGAACGGCGTTGCTGAACTGTACTACGACCCTGACATTTTCTAAGCGACCTATGCGGTCGAGAACGCTCGTTGGTTCAGATTCAGCGCGGTTTGCATTTTCTAAGCGACCTATGCGGTCGAGAACGAAATTGAACGTGCTGGGGGTGGGGATTTTACTTTCTAAGCGACCTATGCGGTCGAGAACCCGCCGCGTGGTGAATTTTGGCTGTATGAGTGTTTCTAAGCGACCTATGCGGTCGAGAACTCCGCCACGTTTTGTGGGTAAAATTTCGGCATTTTCTAAGCGACCTATGCGGTCGAGAACCGGCGAAAAACGATATGCGCTATTACTTAAACTTTCTAAGCGACCTATGCGGTCGAGAACTAAATGGTGGGTGTGGTACGCTGCTGTACATCTTTCTAAGCGACCTATGCGGTCGAGAACTAGGCAATTATAATGGCTCAATACAGCCATATCAAGTGTTTCACGGCATTTTGGTGTTGTGAACCCATGTTTTTCCGCCTATTTTCAACTAATTGATTTTAAATAAATTTAATTTTATCTCAAAATAAAGGGTTCAACATCACTCATTTTTCCATTTACTGCCTTGACAGCCATCATTACCCATGATTAAATTTAACAATCTTTAACATTTTTTGGTTTTTCACGATGAATACCCTCAAACCCACCGAACTCAAAGCTATTTTGCATTCCAAACGAGCCAATCTGTTTTATTTGGAGCATTGCCGAGTGATGCAAAAAGACGGTCGGGTTTTGTATTTAACCGAAGGCAAAAACGAAAATCTTTATTACAATATTCCCATTGCCAATACCACTTGTATTTTGCTTGGTACAGGCACTTCCATTACCCAAGCGGCAATGCGACTTCTGGCAAGTGCAGGTCAAGTGCAGGTGTGATGGTGGGATTTTGTGGGGGCGGTGGCACGCCCCTTTTTAGTGCCTGTGAAATTGAATGGCTGTCGCCCCAATCTGAATATCGCCCAACCGAATATGTGCAGGGCTGGTTATCTTGGTGGTTTGATGATGAAAAACGCTTTATTCAAGCCAAAACATTGCAATTTAAACGCATAGAATTTATCCATAAAATTTGGCATAAAGACAAAGAATTTAAATCTTATGAATTTCATCAACAGATTGATGAATTATTATCCCATTATCAAAAAGCAATTCTCAAACAAAATAACAATACTCAATTATTAACCTTAGAGGGGCGAATGACCAAAGAGTTTTATAAAATCGCCGCTAAAAATACCAATAATGCTGGATTTCATCGTGATTTTGACAGCAGTGATAAAGCCAATGCCTTTTTAAATCACGGCAATTATTTAGCCTATGGGCTTGGGGCAACAACCGCTTGGGTGCTTGGTATTCCACACGGCTTTGCCCTAATGCACGGTAAAACACGGCGTGGGGCTTTGGTGTTTGATATTGCCGATTTGGTCAAAGATGCGATTGTCCTGCCACTTGCCTTTATTTGTGCTAAAGACAATGCGACAGAACAAGAATTTCGTCAGGAAGTGTTAAATTATTTTACCGATTATCAGGTGCTTGATTTTATGTTTGAGGTGGTTAAGGAACTGGCTTTGAAAAAAGATTTTTCAGGCAGCCTTTCAGTACACGACAAAAAAAGTACAATAAAAAAAGAAGTCCGCATCAATTCAGTGGTATCGTATTAATTTTCTCACGACTAATCCAATATGACTGAATTGAGCGAACT
>NZ_JQKH01000017.1 GCF_000745955.1 Alysiella crassa DSM 2578
AAAACAACTTCCTTAAAAAACCGTTGGATACGGCGATAGGAAGAGGCGTTTGTTGCTTTGGCATCAGGGAAAAACATTGCCAATTTGCTCAAATTACAGGTCTGCCGCATGGCAATGGTACACAATAAATACACAAAAACAATAACGTGGCTCTTGTGCCATTTGAAAGTTTTGGTTACGATATGGGTGAGTTCGCTCAATTCAGTCATATTGGATTAGTCGTGAGAAAATTAATACGATACCACTGAATTGATGCGGACTTCTTTTTTTATTGTACTTTTTTTGTCGTGTACTGAAAGGCAGCCTGAAAACATGGCAGATTAGTCCACCAAACACGCCGCATTCAGCAGTCCGATCGCAATGGACAGGCAACATAAAAATGTTCCCACCGCCGTGTTATTCGCTTCCAATTCTGCCACCGCGTCTGGGATAATTTTCATCACGCCAAAAAACAGCCCAATTTGCACGCCAGCCGCCAGTAAACCCCACAAAATAAAATCCGCCACCCCCACACTGTGCGTCATCGCCGACACCAAAGCCGCGCAAAAACCAATAATTGCTCCACCAAACGACAAAGCACACGCCAAATTGCCATTTTTAATTAACAGCAACTCTTTGGGCGGCGTGATTTTTTCGTAAACAAAACCAAAAATACCCACCATCAAAATCGCCGAAAACAAATAGGCAAAATAATACAAATATTGTAACAATGAAATACTCATGATTGAGAACACTCGTATTGATGAAAACCTTGTGATTATTACATAATTTTTATGGGAATGAATATGCTGGCGCAAATAAAGTCTGCCCAAGCGTTTACATCGTACAACATTTCAGGCTGCCTGAACGTGCTATAGTCGCAGAACTGAAAAAGCATTACAGCGTTGCCAACGCCCTTATGTACTATTCGTGCACGGCGGGCGTTGTCGCCTTGTACTGCATTTTCATTTCTACGACAATAAAATCAAATATAAAAACAATTATTTGATTTTCAGGCAGCCTGAACAGGAAAACATAATGAATTATCCATGGATTTTATTTGATGCCGATGAAACGCTGTTTCATTTTTACTCTTTTGTGGGTTTGCAAACCATGTTGGCGCGGTATGGCGTGGCGTTTGGCGAAGCAGATTATGCGAAATTTCAAGCAGTGAATCAGCCACTTTGGTTGCGTTATCAGCAGGGCGAGATAGACATGACAACTTTGGCGCAAACGCGTTTTGCGGATTTGGCGGCGCAATTGAATCGTCCCGCTTTGGCGTTGAATGAAGAATTACAACACACGATGGCGCGTTTGAGTGAACCTTTGGCGGGGGCGCGTGAATTGCTGGCTTGGCTGCATGGGCGCGGCGTGAAATTGGGGATTATGACGAATGGTTTTGCCAGTTTGCAGCAGCCGCGTTTGCAATATACGGGTTTTGCTGAATTTTTTGATTTATTGATTATTTCGGAACACGAATCGCACCCGAAACCGCATAGGGCGATTTTTGAAAGTGCTTTGCGAAAAATGGGCAATCCGCCACCCGAAACGGTGTTGATGGTGGGCGATAGTTTGACATCGGATATTTTGGGCGGCAACCGTGTGGGCATGGCAACGTGTTGGCTCAATAGCGCAAATAAACCGAATGAAACCAATATTATCCCCACTTTTACTGTTCATAATTGGGTGGAATTGGGGAATATATTTGGTTTTCAGGCAGCCTGAAAGCAGCAAAATGCGTTAAAATTACACCTGACTACAATTCCCTTAATCTCTTTTCTGGAGAATGATGATGCAAACTGACGTTCAAATCGCACAAGCTGCTACCATGCAACACATTAACGATATTGGTGCAAAATTGGGCATTACTGCGGATAAATTGGAACATTATGGCAAATACAAAGCCAAAATCAACCCCGCAGACGCGTTTGCCCTGCCCAAAAAACAAGGCAAATTGATTTTGGTAACCGCGATTAACCCTACGCCCGCAGGCGAAGGCAAAACCACCGTTACCATCGGTTTGACGGACGCGCTCAATCACATCGGCAAACAAGCGGTGGTTGCCATGCGCGAACCGTCTCTCGGGCCTGTATTCGGCGTGAAAGGCGGCGCGGCAGGCGGTGGCTATGCGCAAGTTTTGCCGATGGAAGACATTAATTTGCATTTCACGGGCGATTTCCACGCCATCAGCGCGGCGAATAATTTGCTGGCGGCGATGTTGGATAACCATATTTATCAAGGCAATGCGCTGAATATTGACCCCAAACGCGTGTTGTGGCGGCGCGTGGTGGACATGAATGACCGTCAATTGCGTAATATTATCAATGGTTTGGGTAAGCCGACCGATGGCGTGATTCGCCCCGATGGTTTTGATATTACGGTGGCGAGCGAAGTGATGGCGATTTTCTGCTTGGCGAAAGATTTGGGCGATTTGAAACAGCGTTTGGGCAATATTTTGGTGGCATATACTGTTGATAATCAAGCTGTTTATGCCAAAGATTTGAACGCCAATGGTGCGATGGCAGCCTTATTAAAAGACGCGATTAAACCGAATTTGGTGCAAACCATTGAAGGCTCACCCGCTTTTGTACACGGTGGACCCTTTGCGAATATTGCACACGGTTGTAATTCTGTGTTGGCAACGCGTTTGGCGCAACATTTGGGCGATTATGCGGTTACCGAAGCAGGTTTTGGCGCGGATTTGGGCGCGGAAAAATTCTGTGATATTAAATCACGTTTGGCTGGGTTTACGCCTGATTGTGCGGTGGTGGTGGCGACGGTTCGCGCTTTGAAATACAACGGTGGCGTGGAAAAAGCCGATTTGGGTGCGGAAAATGTGGACGCGGTACGCAAAGGTTTACCCAATTTATTGAAACACATCAGCAATTTAAAAAATGTGTTTGGTTTGCCTGTGGTGGTGGCGATTAACCGTTTTGTGTCGGACAGCGACGCGGAATTGGCGACGATTCAGGCAGCCTGCGAAGCAAATGGCGCAGATTTTGCCTTAACCGAAGTGTGGGAAAAAGGCGGCAAAGGTGGCGTGGATTTGGCGAATAAAGTGGTGCAAGCCATTGAAAAAAATCAAAACAGCTTTCAATTTGCCTACGATGTGAACGACAGCATTGCCGATAAAATCACCGCGATTGCCACGAAAATTTATGGCGCGGCTGGTGTGGAATTCGGCGCGGAAGCCCAAGCGGAAATGGCGAATTTAACGCGTTTGGGGCTGGATAAATTGCCCGTGTGCATGGCGAAAACGCAGTATTCTTTGAGCGATAACGCGAAATTGCTGGGTTGCCCGAGTGGTTTTACGATTCAGGTGCGTGGCATGACGGTGTCGGCTGGGGCTGGGTTTATTGTTGTGTTGTGTGGCAATATGATGAAAATGCCGGGTTTGCCGAAAGTGCCAGCCGCCGAGAAAATTGATGTAGATGAAAATGGTGTGATTAGCGGATTGTTTTGATTTATATTTTTAAAATAATCAGGCAGCCTGAAAATGGGTTTCTCTTATTTTTCAGGCTGCCTGCACATTTATCATTGTTCTTCAAACCAAATATCGCGGTAAGCAGCATAACAACATAAAGCAATAAATATTTGATAGAAAAGAAAGAAAACTGTAGTTACTACGATGATAATGGTTATATTAGTTGAACGTGTTACAGCAAAAGCAAGTGCCAAAATCAGTAAATATTGAACAATAAAAAATACTACAAAGGGAAGAATATTTTTAAATCCTGCTTTCAAACTCATTCCAATCGCAGCAAACGGATTTTCATTACGCAAAAACACCAAAGCAGGCGCAAACCAAAACACAAAACCAAGCAAAGATAGACAGAATGCAGCCCATAACATCAATGTAATAGGCTTATTCGCTTGTAATAAGGAAGCCTCAAGTAAACCAAAATGCTTACCCAAACCATTAAATAATAACCAAGCACACAAACCCACGCCCAGAAACAAAGCATAAAATAAGATAAATTCAAACACTTTGCCTTCTAATGGTGCAAACAAATGGCGAATAGACGGTGCTTCTTCATCGTACTCCTGTGCAGAAGCCGCAGATTGTATACCGCAGTGCATCAACAAAGTTGCCATCGGGAGGAAAAACCACAATACTTTGAGCATTTCCCCTGCAAAATCCAACACAAACTCAACAAAAATAATAAACACGCTGATAATTAGCCAACTTCCCCAACGCTCAATCAGCATACGAAATGCAATATTCATCCACAGTAAAGCATTTTGTGGTGGTCTGCTGGCGGGGTTGTCCAACATTTTTTCTGAATCAACGTAGTCTTCATCTGTATCAATATACATTTTTTCCATTGGCTATTCCTCTTTAAAAAAGAAACGAATTTTATATTTATTGACCTGAATTGTCATGAAATATTAAACTATCTGATTTTAATAACCCATTTATGGAGGAAATATTTTGATGGATTTTTTTGATTCTCGCATTTTGCTGAAAGTGCTTATTCCTGCGCTTGCATTGATTTTTTGGGTTATGGTACGCACACCCATACCCAATCCCACACAAGATGATGTCAAACGCATTGTCAGCGCCGATAAAACGGGGCAATATCCTGCGGGTCATATTGATTACACAGAATGCCGTCAGTCAAGCAAAGGCACTGCGCAATGTTATTTTTCTATAAAAAATAATAAAGGTGAAGTATTAGATGAATTTGGTATGAAATTAATTTATCAAGATAAACAATGGGAATTAAATAAGTAAAGAATATTTATATATTAAAATAAAATTCAGGCTGCCCCCAAAAAATGGATTGGAGGCAGCCTGAAACATTTTTCGCTTAATTATTCAAACGGATGTTGAATCAAAATCGTCTCTTCACGGTCAGGGCCTGTGGACACAATCGCAATCGGCGCACCGCACACTTCTTCAATGCATTTCAAATATTTTTTCGCATTGCTTGGCAGCGCGTCATACGATTTCACGCCAAATGTGGATTCCGTCCAGCCGTCCAAAGTTTCGTAAATGGGCGTGCAGTTGGCAACCGCGTCTGCGCCAAAGGGCAAAATGTCGGTGGTGGAACCGTCTGGCAAGGTGTAGCCCACGCAAATTTGGATTTTTTCAATGCCGTCCATCACGTCCAATTTGGTGATGCACATGCCTGTGATGCCGTTTACTTGGATGGAGCGTTTTAAGGCAGCCGCGTCAAACCAACCGCAACGGCGCGGACGACCCGTTACCGAACCAAATTCATGTCCGCGTTCTGCCAAGCCTACGCCCACTTCGTCAAACAATTCCGTTGGGAAAGGCCCTGAACCCACGCGTGTGGTGTAGGCTTTCACAATGCCCAACACATAGTTCAACATATGCGGTGGCACACCTGCGCCAGCCGCCGCCGCGCCAGCAATGCAATTTGATGAGGTAACAAAGGGATAAGTGCCGTAATCAATGTCCAGCAAAGTGCCTTGTGCGCCTTCAAACAGCAAACGTTCGCCACGCTGATTTTTCTCGTACAAAGTGCGCGACACATCGGCAATCATCGGCAAAATGCGTTCGCGGAAGGCATCAATTTTCGCCATCACATCTTCAAATTTCACAGGCTCTGCGCCATGCAAATGTTCCAGTTGCACATTGTACAAAGCCAAATTGGCGCGGACTTTTTCCGCCACCAAATCGCGGTTTGCCAAATCGCCAGCGCGTACCGAACGGCGCGCCACTTTGTCTTCGTAAGCAGGACCAATGCCGCGACCTGTTGTGCCGATTTTGCCTGCACCGCGCGATTTTTCGCGGGCTTGGTCAAGCGCAATGTGGTAGGGCAAAATCAGGGGTGCGGTGGGGGCGATTTTCAGGCGTTGTTCCACGTTTTTCACGCCAGCCGCGTTCAATTCGTCAATTTCGCCCAACAAGGCTTCGGGCGACACCACCACGCCTGAACCGATGTAGCAATCCAAGTTTTCATGCAAAATGCCGCTTGGAATCAGGCGCAAAATGGTTTTTTTGCCATTGACCACCAGCGTGTGTCCTGCGTTGTGTCCGCCCTGAAAGCGCACCACGCCTGTGGTTTGCTCTGCGAGCCAATCTACGATTTTGCCTTTGCCCTCGTCGCCCCATTGTGCGCCGATTACGACCACGTTTTTTGTCATTTTGTTTGACCTTTTTGGTTAATAAAAATAAGAAATTGGGAATTTTGGCTGCGCTGAACTTGGTTTCAGGCTGCCTGAAAATGTGTTTACGCGTTTCAATCATCAATATAACATAATTAAAATACTTAAAATGGTCAGTGAAACGCCCACGATCCATTTCATGCTTGTGCTTACCGTAAGTTTTTTATCCAAACCTGCAGCTTTGGCGGCACGCATTCTCAATAAGTGTGGCAATAAAAATAACAAGATAGGTAAACCAATAACAGCCACCCAACCCAAAAAACGCACCACAAGCATGTTGCTGGATTTTGTGCCAACATGCGCCGAAATCATCATAAATATTGTTATGGGATACAGCAACATATACCCATAAATCCGCAAAATCTGCGCCCAATTCATCGGTACTTTATCATATTGATACTTCACATTGTGAAAATCGCCCGTTACCCCCAAAATGCGTGCGCTGAAAACAGGTAAAATGGGAAAACCAAATATGCTGATAAAACAAGTTGATACATAAGTTTCATCATCTTGAAAATCGCTTTCGCCAAAGAAAATCAAACCATTACCGTTAATGGCTCTTATATCTCTAATGCCCATTATTGTTTCCTCATTAATATGATTTGTGTGATTGGTGTACCATGCTCCAATTTTGCAGTAATTCGGTGCGAGGTACGCATCCTACGTTAGGTTAGTGGCAATTTTCAGGCTGCCTGCAACATATGCATAATCAATTTAATCAAAACATCTTTCTGTTTCGGGTCAGATTCCGCCACCAATAAAGTCAAAGCCGCCAAACCTGTATCGTTGATAATGGGCTGATTGTGTTGATTAAACAAACGCCCATTGCGGTGCAAAAAATCCACAAACAAAAACGCGCCACTTCGTTTGTTGCCATCGGCAAACGGATGATTTTTCAAAATAAAATACAATAAATGTGCCGCCTTGCTTTCAATACTCGGATACGCGGCTTCGCCAAAAACCGATTGCGCCAAATTGCCCAAAATCGCCGACAATCCGTCTTCGCGTTCAATCGCAAACAATTCGCTGGCTTCGCCACGTTGCATCCGCGCTCTGGTAAATTTCTATGGGGTTAGTCATCATTTTTCCCTTTCAGGCTGCCTGAAAACCCATTCACACCACCAAATCCGCCGACCAAACAATAAAATACCCAAATTGCCCTTTTTTCAAAGTTGCGCCTGATTGTTTGCCTTTTTCGGTTAAGAAATAATTTTTGCCGTTCAATTCTTGCAAACCTGCTTCGCACAAACGCTTGTTGCATTCAGCACGGTCTATGCCGAGTTTTTCTGCGAGTTTGGTGGTGGTTAAGCCATTATTTTGTTGATGATTTTCTGTATTTTCACTGTTATCTTTGTTTACCACGTCCAACGAAATTTTGACTTCTTCGCTGATACGGATAATGCGTTGTGCTTCTTCGTAAGCGTCTTGATAGACTTTTCCGTCATCATCGCGTGTCAATAAAATGCCCATTTCATTGTTATTGACTTGGCTGAATTCGTATAAATTCAAGCTGGTAATAATACACTCGTTTTCGCTGATGTAGCATTTGGCATGTAAATTTTGGCAATAACTGGTTCTCACATAATTCAATGTTTTCAACCAACTGGCTTCGGCTGGTTGCAATTCGCTTTTGCCGTACACAATGCGAATGTCTATTTTCATGCGGTTTTTGTCTTCCAGCAATTCTTTAATGCGGTCGTTTAATTTTAAATAAGGGCTGATTAAAAACAGGCGTTCACGGGCATTTTTAATCAATTCTTCTAAATAATAAGTGGTTGCGCTGGTGTTGAGAAATTTTGCCATAATTTGATTACCTTATTTTATTCAATTTACTTTTCAGGCTGCCTGTCAATGCTTACACTACTTTTTCAATATGTGCCTGCAAAGTTTTTAGTGTTACAAAAGTCAAATCATACATACCGCTTAACGATTTGGCTTGCGTATCATCAATATCCAAAACTAATAACACAAAATGGCTTGCAGGAATATTTAATCTTTTACGTAAATTCAAATATTTATCTAAGTCTCGTCTGTATTCACCTGTTTTACATTCAATGACCAACGGCGTATTATTGGGCGTGTATAACAACACATCTAGCTCGTGTAAATCTCCGTTTTGAAAGCGAATTTTTGCACCACGCGCCACCGAAAAACGCACATTTTTTTGCTGAATCACTTGTAAAACCGCATTCAATGTAAACCATTCCAACCAGCCACCTGTAAAAAATTGGCGGACAGGTGCAGCCGTTTGCAATTTTAAATTGGCAATTTTATCTTGCTTCAAATAGCGGTAGTTCGCAAACAAAGTATGACTGTAAAATTCACGCAATAATTGATTGATTTGTTGTTGTTCTTTTTGTGGATATTTTTTCAAATCCACATTTAAAGTCATCACATTTTTGCGGTACGACCAGCCCAGTTGTCCCAAAATTTTCTCAAAAATGGTGTATTTTTCGCCAATTTTGTTCGCCGCTTCGTCATAAAAGCCGCTCATGTCCACCGCCGAATAGTTAAATTCAGGCACAATTTGTTGTTTTTTAAACCAATTGATTAAAGGTTTGTGTTGTTCTTCGGTAGCTAGTAAATTACTGTCATTTAAATTGATTTTATTCAATGAGTTATCATTGGTTTCAGTTGGTTCAGTATCGTCCAGTTGGCTTTTTAAATTGTCAATTTCGCGCAAAGCTGCCGTGTAACGCGCCGATAATTGCTCCACCACCTGCAAAGGCGCGTAAACCGCCACTGTCGCACCACATTTATGACAGGCAGTCTGAACGCCCTGTAGTACCGCTTCGCCCCAAGTTTTACACGCGTTACAACGATAGATACCTAGTTTAACATGACTCAAAATAGTACTCTCTTTCTAAATGAATGATGAATGGTTTACTTTAATCGGTTTCAAAAATTATTGTACAAGCCATTTATTCCCTTGCCAAACCAAGCGTTTCAGGCTGCCTGAATTATCCGCCACGCCATAATCCACCACCACGCAAATCCCATTTCCGCGCAATTCGTTAATTTTATCAATCGCTTTGGTGTAATCCGCCACCGCCACGCGCACCGCTTCGGGGCGCGTACTTGCCGCCAAATATTCGCCACACACGCGCAAATCAAAGCTAAACCCTGTCGCAGGACGACTGCGCCCAAAATATGCCCCCAAACCATCGTAACGTCCGCCACGCGCCACCGCGTCATGGTGGTCGGGCGCGTAGGCGGCGTAGAGCAAGCCCGTGTGGTAATTGTCCACGCGCACTTCCGCCAAATCAATGTGAATGGCTTGTTCGGGGAATGCCGCGCAAACTTGTTCCAATACATCAATGGCTTGAGTAACCGAACTTAATTGTGGCAAACGCTGTTTGGCAGCCTGCAAAATCTCACGACCGCCGTATAATTCGGGCAACAAGGCAAGCGCGTTTGTCCAAATATCGTCCAATTGCCAGCTTGTTGCCAATGCACGGACGGCTTCACGGTCTTTCGTTTGCATCATGGCAAGCAATTGATTGCTTTGAGAATCCGATAATTTTGCTGCCGTCGCAATTGCACGAAACACACCAATATGCCCCAACGATAAAATCGTGTTTGCCATGCCACCAGTTTTTAAACTTTTCAACATCAAATCAATCAGTTCAATATCGGCGGCGGTGTCGGTGCAACCATAGAGTTCCGCACCTGTTTGGTAAGGTTCGCGCGTGGTTAAAAAGCCATCGGGTTTGGCGTGTAATACGCTGCCTGAATAACACAATCGGTTAATGCCTTGATTTTGTGCCAATAAATGCGCGTCAATTCGGGCGACTTGTGGCGTGATGTCGGCGCGTATGCCCAGTTGTCGCCCCGATAATTGGTCTGGCACGCGAATGGTTTTCAGCGACAAACCTGTGTCAATATGGGTTAAAAGCGAATCGCTGTATTCCATCAATGGCGGGTGTACCAGCTCAAAACCATGCACACGAAATAAGGCAAGTATTTGTTCTTTCACGCTTTCTAATTGACGAGCGCGTTCAGGAAGAATATCGGCGATGTGTTCGGGAAGTTGCCAAGTTTGCATGGTTTTGTCCTTATTGGGTAAATAGTGAAAGCGAAAACTTTAACACAAAATAACATTTTTGGGCGTGTGGATTTTAAAGTTTCATAAAATATGAATTTTAAGTAAAATACGCTTATTTTCAGGCAGCCTGAAGATTCATAAACCCAAAATAATCATAAGGAACAAAACCATGAGCGATTTAAGCATTTGGCAACACGCCCCTTTGGACGCGATTATTGACCATATTTTGCCGCGTTATCATGAAACCCATCGCCGTCAATTAGACGAAATTTTGCCGCTTGCGGATAAAGTAGCGCGGGTGCATGCCGAAACTTTTCCGCCGCAACTCTTGCCTTTGGTGCTGCACATGGACGGCGAATTGCGTAGCCACATGATGAAAGAAGAACGTATGCTGTTTCCCATGATTAAACAAGGGCTTGGACGCGGTGCAGCCATGCCCATCAATGTGATGATGCACGAACACGATGACCATGACACAGTTATTCATCAATTGATTGAATTAACAGATAATTTTACGCCCCCCGCAGCAGCCTGTGGCAGTTGGCAGCGTTTGTATGCGCAGTTGCAGGAATTGGTGGGTGATTTGCGCGACCATATTGAATTGGAAAATGAGATTTTGTTTGCGCGTACATTAAATGCTTAAAATAGAAAATAAATCATGTAGGCAGCCTGAAAAGTGGTTTTCAGGCTGCCTTTTCGTTCGCGACAAAAAATGAGTAGGGTGCGCCGTGCGCACCTAATCCGCCGTGATATTTGAATGATTTCAGCCATTTTGGTGCGCACGGCGCACCCTACATATTTGAGCTTGAACAAATTGCCGTCTATTTTCAGGCAGCCTGAAAGTGCGAATTTATGGCATAATCCGCCCCGAAATTTCAAAAATCATTAGGATAAACAAATCATGACACAACGCAAAATTTTGGTTACTTCCGCGCTGCCTTATGCCAACGGTGCAATCCATCTCGGACACATGGTGGAGCATATCCAAACCGATATTTGGGTACGCTTCCAAAAATCACGCGGACACGAATGCTACTACTGCTGTGCAGACGACACGCACGGCACCCCCATTATGCTCGCCGCGCAAAAACAAGGCATCACGCCCGAACAAATGATTGAAAAAACCCACGCCGAACATTTGGCGGATTTTACAGGTTTTGGCATTGGTTACGACAATTACTATTCCACCCATTCCCCTGAAAACAAACACTATTCCGAAAAAATTTACCGCGCCCTCAAAGCCAACGGCAAAATCATCAGCAAAAACATCAACCAATTGTTTGACCCCGAGAAACAAATGTTCTTGCCCGACCGCTTTGTCAAAGGCGAATGCCCCAAATGCCACGCCAAAGACCAATATGGCGACAATTGTGAAGTTTGTGGTACGACCTACGCGCCTACGGATTTGATTAACCCATATTCCGCCGTGTCAGGCGCAACGCCTGTGATGAAAGAAACCGAACATTTCTTTTTTAAATTAAGCGATTGCGCGGATTATTTGAAAGCATGGACTTCGGGCGAAACACATGGCAAAGCCCATTTGCAGCCTGAAGCCTTAAATAAAATGAATGAATGGCTCAAAGACGGCGAATTGTCCGATTGGGACATCAGCCGCGATGCGCCATATTTCGGTTTTGAAATTCCCGATGAACCAAACAAATATTTCTATGTTTGGCTGGACGCGCCTGTGGGCTATATGGCGAGTTTCCAAAATTTATGCGACCGCATTGGCTTGAATTTTGACGAATTTTTCCAAGCTGATAGCAACACGGAAATGTACCATTTTATCGGCAAAGATATTTTGTATTTCCATGCTTTATTCTGGACGGCAATGTTGCAATTTAGCGGTTATCGCGCCCCAACTGGCATTTTCGCGCACGGCTTTTTGACGGTGGACGGGCAAAAAATGTCCAAATCACGCGGCACCTTCATCACCGCCAAATCGTATTTGGACGGCGGTTTGAATCCTGAATGGATGCGCTACTACATCGCCGCCAAATTAAACAGTAAAATTGAAGACATTGACTTGAATTTGCAGGATTTTATTGCACGAGTAAACAGTGATTTGGTGGGTAAATATGTGAATATTGCCGCCCGAGCCAGTGGCTTTATCCACAAGAAATTTTCAGGCAGCCTGAAAGATGTTTCAGGCAGTGATTTAATCAAACAATTAACTGAAAAATCAGCACAAATCGCCCAAGATTATGAAGACCGCGAATACGGCAAAGCCATTCGTGAAATCATGGCTTTGGCGGATTTGGTGAATGAATATGTGGACGCGAACAAGCCTTGGGAATTGGCAAAACAAGAGGGCATGGAAACGCGTTTGCATGAAGTGTGCAGCGAATTAATCAATGCGTTCAAAATCTTAACTGTGTACTTGTCGCCAGTTTTGCCGAAAGTGGCGGAACAAGCGGCGGCGTTTTTGAACGTGAATAAATTGATGTGGGCAGACAGCACCACCACGCTGCCTGAAAACCACAAAATCAATGAATACAAACATTTAATGCAACGTATTGAGGAAAAACAAGTGAACGATTTAGTAGAAGCCAACAAACAAAGTATTCAGGCTGCCCCTGCGGTGGAAACGCCAGCCGAAAGCAGCCCATACGCGCCCGTGTCGCCCGAATGCAGCTTTGATGATTTTATGAAAGTGGACATGCGCGTGGCGAAAGTGTTGAACTGTGAAGCGGTGGAGGGCAGCACCAAATTATTGAAATTCAGCTTGGATTTTGGTTTTGAGCAGCGCACGATTTTCTCGGGCATTGCGGCGAGCTATCCAAATCCGAGTGAATTGAATGGTCGTCATGTGATTGCGGTGGCGAATTTTGCGCCGCGTAAAATGGCGAAATTTGGTGTGTCGGAAGGCATGATTTTGTCGGCGGCGACTGCGGACGGCAAATTGCGTTTGCTGGACGTGCATGAGGGCGCGAAAGCGGGCGATAAAGTGGGTTGATTTTTTCATAACACAACACAAGGCAGCCTGAAAATGTTTTCAGGCTGCCTATATTGTTATCGTGTACAATTGGCAGCCTGAACGATATAGTGAATTCAATTTAAACCAGAGTATAGCGTTGCCCTTATGTACGAGTGTACACGGTGGTCGCTGTTGCCTTATCCTGATTTAATAAATGGAATCCACTATGTATGATAGTCGTAAAAGTGAAAATGTAATATAAGGCGACAGTGAATTCAATTTAAATTGAATCCACTATAATTGAAAGAAAAATATGAATGAATTAAATGATTTAATCCAAACAGGCACAATCTCCGACATCCGCGAAACGCTCGATTTTCTGCTCAACGAATGCAGTTTGGACGAAACCCCCGACCGCGAAACCGTACAAATATGGGCGCAGATTTTGCAGCAACGTGGCGGCAAATTCGCCTCACTCGCCAAATTGTGCGAACAATTTTTACAGGAAACTGTAGCATGAATTTACTGAAAAATAAATGGTTTATATTGGCAATTTTGTGGCTTGGTGCGGCGATTTGGGGATTGATTTTCCGTGAAACATCGCCTAATCATGCCCCCATGTTTCCGCATTTTGACAAGGTGGCGCATTGTTTGTTGTTTTTTGGACAATTTTGGTTGTTGGCGCGTGCTTTTTTGGCGGCAAAAAAGCCTGTACCGTATGGCGTGTTGTGGGGCTTTGCGCTGGTGATGGCAGTTGGCACGGAATGGGCTCAAGCTACGTTTACCCATTCGCGCCAAGCCGATTTCTGGGACGGTGTGGCGGATATGTTGGGGGCGACTATCGCATTGATGTTGGCACACCACGCACATAAAATTTGGACTAGACAAGCTACTGAAATCAAGGCAGAATAGCATATAGATTTGATACCCTAACAGACAGAGATTTGGCTAGGGCTTTTTGTCCATTTTTTAATATTTGTAGGAGTTTTTCTATGGCACAATCTAAAATTAACGTTTCTGGCATGACGAGCAAAACGGATGGCGATAAATTGACAGAACAAACATCTTCTGTTGCTGGCGTGAAATTTGTCAATGCCAACCATGAACAAGGTTATGTAGTGGTAACCCATACCGATGATTTTGATGAAAATGCATTCAAAGCTGCGGTAAATGCAGCAGGTTTCAGCGCGTAATTCTTCATGTAACTAAAAAAACGGTTTCAGGCTGCCTGAAACCGTTTTTTGGTTTATTGCGTATGCTCAAAATATTTTTGTAAAACCAATATATTGGTGATTAACTCTTGTTTTTTATCAAAAAATGTTTGTATCCATGTTTGTGCATGGTGAATGATTTTTTGCGCTGCTGCTGGGTTTTGTTGATAAAAACGCAATTTTTCATCTAAATCACTGTAATCATCTTGCAAATGTACATAGTGTATATCGGGCTGGAGCAAGCCTTCCATCAACCACGTTTCAAATTTCGGCGTGGTCATCAAACACAATGAATTGGACGCCATAATCCATTTCAAATTAGTCGCAACGTCATTGCCCTCAATGCTTAAAATAAATTTGTGGCGCAATTGTTCGCGCACGCTCATAAATGCGCCATGCCATGGTTGGTTTTGCGAATTTCGGTGGACATACGCCACATCACATGATGGATGTGCATGAAATTGCTGTAAAAATTGTAAACGATGGGCTTGATGGGCTGCGCCGCGCCACACCAGTTTATCGTTTTTATCGGTGTAATTAAATGGGTCGGGATAAATATAAAAATGGCGCACGCTGTCTAGTTTTAACAAAATGGAATGGGCATTTTGCTCGGAAATGGGGCGGCTTTTGACCAAAGTGGGCTGGTCGGGAATATGGGTTACATCGCCAAATTCGTGCGCAAAAATTTTATCGGTGGGAAAATAGCGCAAATAGTCCGCCAAATCATAAAAATACGCCGAAAATCCCTGTTTTTTAAATGCGCCCACGCGTGTCAGGCTGCCTGAAAGTGTGTGTTACCCGTCCAATTGGTTGTAATACGCCACGCGTTTGGCGATGTGTTGCTGTTGATGTTTGGGCAAACGGGCGTATTCGGCTAACACGTCTTGCGCGGATTTTGCCAAGAGTGCGTGCGGTAATAAACCCAGATGGGCGTGGCTGACATAATATTGCAGTTTGTGTAAACGCCGATGGTAAATATTGTTTGGTTTCATGATTTTTGTAACAAGATAGATGGATAACAATCAGGCTGCCTGAAAAATAAGTATTCGCTTTTCAGGCTGCCTGAATGTGATATTACTGCACATTAAACTTTGGCATCATGATTGTTTTTAAACCATTTTTGGTAAATTTGGTCATAAGTACCATTTTTCTTAATATTTTCCAAACCCTTATTAATTTTTATCCAATAATTCGGTATTGCCCTTGCTCACGGCATACACCAGCATAGAATCGCCAGCGTTTGAATCAAAGTGGGTTAAAGCATATTCTTGTTTAATGGATTCATTTTTATTGGTAATCGCATAATAAGTCAAAGGGATAGAATCTCCCTCCACATGCGTTACTTCTTCTTGTGCCAAACCTTTGAATGTATTAAATAAACTATCATAAGATTTTGGTGTTACGCCCAACTCCACCAATTTACGCTCACTATTGGTGCTTTTTTGCACGCCGACCACCACTTTGTCATCACGCAAATCTTGCGCGGATTTTACCAAAGAATCTTTTTTGCTCAAAATAGCGCGGTAGCCTTTGGCATAAGGATGACTCAATTCCGCTTTCGCTTGACGTTCTGGATTGGCTTCAAAAGAACCGACCAAAATCTGATACTTATTGCTCTCCAAGCTGGGGAACAAATTAGCGCGTGTATCGGGCAGCAAATTCACTTGAATTTTTTGGTCAGCCGCAATCGCTTGCAACAATTCCACTTCAAAACCAGATGGTTGCCATTTTCATCACGTAAAGTCAAAGGCGGATAGCCCACGTCCACACCCACTACATAGGAACTGACTTTATCCGTATTTGCTACCGTAGTGCTGGTGCTTGGGTTGGGTGCGCTGGCTTGGGGTGTGGGTGGGGATTGTTTTGCGCCGTGTTGTCCGAACAGGCTGCCAAAGCCATTGCCACGAAAACGGGCAATAAATATTTCATTTTCATAAAAATCTCAACTATTAATTTAATTCAAATCAAAAAATACGCAAATTTTTATTGACAAATATACAATTAGAAATGCAGTTTCGTATTATACTTACTTTTTGAGAAAAAGAGTTATACAAAATAAATCGTATTGATGATTTTTTTACAGAAAAATCAAAATTTTGTGATAAAGTAGGTGTTGGTGTACTGAAAGGCAGCCTGAAAACCCAAATAATCTCCTGCTTGATTAATATAAATCAAAAATCAACATCAAAAAAATTAATAAAATAAGAACTTATCATCATCAGGCAGCCTGAATAAGGAATTTTGACATGAGTCATCTATTAAGCCCCAAAGAATTGTTGGCATACACCGCCGAAAAAGGCAAAATCAAAACCGAATTACCCATTTTAAGCATGATTTTATTGGGTTTTTTGGGTGGTGCGTTTATTTCATTGGGTTATTTAGCGTATTTGCGCGTGGTGGCAACCATGCCAGCAGAATTGGGGGGCTTAAGCACTTTTTTGGGTGCGGCGGTGTTTCCGATTGGCTTATTGGCGATTTTGTTGGGCGGCGGCGAGCTGATTACGGGCAATATGATGGTGGTGCCTGTGGCAAGGTTTGCCAATAAAATCAACACATGGGCGTGGGTACGCAATTGGCTGTGGATTAGCGTGATGAATTTGCTGGGGGCGATGGCGGTGGCGTATGCCTTTGGGCATTATTTGGGGCTGACCGAAGGCGCATATTTGGCAAAAACCATTGCCACCGCCGAACACAAAATTCATGTGAGTTTTGGGCAAGCGGTGGTGTCGGGGATTGGTTGTAATTGGCTGGTGTGTTTGGCGGTGTGGTTGTGTTATTTGGCAAATGATATGGCGGGGAAAATTTTGGGGATTTGGTTTCCGATTATGATTTTTGTGTTGATAGGTTTTCAGCACGTGGTGGCGAATATGTTTGTGATTCCTGCCGCGATTTGGGGCGGCGCGGACATCACATGGAGGCAATTTGTGTGGAATATGATTTCTGTATGGATAGGCAATGCGATTGGCGGCGCGGTTTTTGTGGGTGGGATTTATTTTTTGGCGTATCAAAAATAAGTTTTCAGGCAGCCTGAAAACAAAAAACAAGCCTTTTAACAAAGAGTTAAAAGGCTTGTTTCAATAAAATGCTTACCCTTATTCATCATCTTCAATAATGGTAACGCCTGCAATATTTGCCATCATAATGGCTTGTTTAATCGCCTGCAAAGCGCGTGGGCGCACAAAATGGCGGCGATACGCCAACAAAATACGGCGATTTGGTACAGGAGGTTTAAACGGAATAATGGAGAACAACATATGGTCATTTTCCGTCAAAGCGGTGGCGGGCAAAATACTAATCCCCAAACCACTTGCTACCATGTGGCGCACCGTATTGATGGAGCTGCCTTGCAAAGTATTGGTCAAACCATCAATGCGTTGGCGCGAAGCCAATTCTGAACAGCTACCCAATACTTGGTCGCGCATACAATTGCCTTCGGTCAGCAATAAAACACGTTCTGCCACCAAATCGTCTTGCGTGATTTCGTCCAATTCTTCAAACTGATGACCTTTTGGCACAATCACAAAAAATGGCTCGTCATACAATGGAATGGTTACCACACCCGTTTCATGATACGGTTCAGCCACCACCAATGCGTCTAATTCACCGCGTTTCAGGCTGTCTGTCAGCGTATTGGTGTAATTTTCTTCCAACATCAATGGCATTTTCGGCGCAATTTCACGCAAACCCACAATCAATTTGGGCAATAAATACGGCGCAACCGTGAAAATCAAACCCAATTTGAATTGACCATCTAATTCATCTTGTTCTCGGCTGGCAAGCTGGCGAATCACCTCTGCCGCATCCAATACTTTTTTAGCTTGTGCCACAATACGCTCACCAGCCTGTGTGGTAATCACCTCATTGCTGCTGCGGTCAAACAGGGAAACGGACAATTCCTCTTCCAATTTCTTAATCGCAATAGACAAAGTAGGCTGGCTTACATGACAACGCTGTGCAGCACGACCAAAATGACGCTCTTCTGCCACCGACACAATATAGCGTAATTCAGTTAAAGTCATGGTGTTAGCTTTCCGCTTGAGTAGGCAAAGGCAAATCGCTGCTCACATCAGTGCGTTTACTTTCAGGCAGCGTGATGTTTAATTCCAGCATATCAATGCCATCGCGTTTTTCGTGTGAAATATTGATGTCGTTCAATTCAATTTTCACATATTTAGACAATACTTCCAGCAATTCTTTTTGCAAAGTGGGCAAATAATCAGGCGTATTATTATCCGTATTGTGCGTATTGCGTTCTTGCGCGATGATGATTTGCAGACGGTCGCGTGCCACATTTGCCGTTTTCTGATTGCGTTTGCCAAACAAAAATTCAAAAATAGACATAGCTTACTTGCCTCCAAATAAGCGTTGGAAGAAACTTTTTTTCACAGGTTCAAGGAAACGAATTTCGCGGTTTTCGCCCAATAAGCGTGCCACCACGTCTTTATAAGCCTCCGCCGCATTCGCATTGTCCTGATGAATCACAGGCGAGCCCGCGTTAGATGCTTGCAACACATTTTGCGATTCAGGAATCACGCCCAACAATGGGATACGCAAAATATCTTGAATGTCTTGCACCGACAACATTTCGCCTTTTGCCACGCGCTCTGGCGAATAGCGTGTAATCAACAAATGCTCTTTTACGGTTTGACCGCGTTCTGCTTTGCGTGATTTGCTTTGCAAAATGCCCAAAATGCGGTCAGAGTCGCGCACGGAAGACACTTCAGGGTTGGTGGTAACAATCGCTTCATCAGCAAAATACAATGCCATCAACGCACCCGTTTCAATGCCCGCAGGCGAGTCGCAAATAATGTATTCAAAACGCAAACTTTGGATTAATTCCGCCAAAATGCGTTCCACGCCTGCTTTGTTCAACGCTTCTTTGTCGCGGGTTTGTGAAGCAGGCAGAATGTACAAATTATCGCAATGTTTGTCTTTAATCAGGGCTTGATTCAACGTGGCTTCTTTTTGAATCACATTAATCAAATCGTACACCACACGGCGTTCACAGCCCATCACCAAGTCCAGATTACGCAAACCCACGTCAAAGTCAATCACACACGTTTTGTGTCCGCGCAACGCCAAACCTGAAGCGATGCTGGCGGAAGTGGTGGTTTTACCCACACCGCCTTTACCAGAAGTTACTACAATAATTTTTGCCACGTTATGGCTCCTTATGTTGAAAAGTAAAACAAATTAAACAAATTTATGGGGAAAATGTTTTCAGGCTGCCTGAAAACTTATTCCGCTACAATAGATGAAATGGCTAAACGGTCATCTTGCAATTCAATCCGCACGGCTTGTTTGGCAAGATGATTGGGCAATTTTTGCTCAAATGTGCGATAGATTCCTGCAATGGATACCAATTCCGCTTGCATGGATTGCACAAAAATCCGCGCTTTGCGGTCGCCCGAAGCACCTGCCAATGCACGTCCACGCAAGGGCGCGTAAATGTGAATATTGCCATCGGCAATCACTTCCGCCCCTGGGCTAACAATGCCCAAGACAATCAAATCGGCTTTTTCTGCGTAAATTTGCTGTCCTGTGCGCACGGGCGTGGACACCACGATGGTTTGTTTGGCTTCGCTAATGCTGACGATTTCGCCTTTGGCTTCGCCGTCTTCGCTGGTTAATTCGGTGCTGTTGGCTTCGGCTAATTTTTGTGCTTCTTCGGGCGACAATTCTACCAATTCGGCAGGTTTTGCCATTTCTACGGTTTTGATGGCGGAATTGTCGTTGGCGAGAATATCGTCATCTTGTTCTGTTGTTTGTGCTTCGCTTTTTGCAGATGGGGTATCGGTTTGCTTGTCATCATCGGATTCGCCGAATAATTCGCGGGCGAATGCGTCTGCGGCGTCTTCTTCTGTGGCGGCTGAATTTTCAGGCTGCCCACCATTGTTTTCGGTGGCTTGTGCATTTTCTGCAACAGTTTCTGTGTTCTCCGTATTTTCTGATGATGGCGTGTCGCTTTTTTCGGCGGATTCGCTGGCGGAGGGGGCGATTTTTTCGGGAAAAAACACCAAGTTATGCGTTTTTGCATAATTTTCCCACGCCACATCGGTGTGGCGCAAACCGATTACTTTTAATTCGTGTTCAGCAAATAAAGCCAAAATCTCTGCCAAAGGCAAGGTTTCGCCGTCTTCAATTTGCTGTGCATCTAAAATAAAGGGCAATGCTTTAAATTTCAAGTAATTGCTGTGTTGTTCTTGTAAAGTTTGGCGGATATTATCCAAAACATGGTCTTGCAATTGGATAGACAAAGCGTCCAAATGTGCGGATTTGACACTAAAAGCTGGTTTCATGGCATATCAAAAATGTGATTGTTTTATTCAATGGTGAAGTGTAACTCATTTTAGCATTACTCTTCAATAGTAAACATTTATCAGGCTGCCTTTTGTGGGTAGAAATGGACGTAAAAGGTTAGCTGGGGGTTTTCAGGCTGCCTTATTTTTGTAGGGTAGTGAAAGGCAGCCTGAAACTGCGTGGGTGCAATTTCACTTCTGCGACTATAGCAAACGTCAGTATTTCCCACACCATCAGGCAGCCTGAAAGCTCATTTTCCTTTACAATACACGCATTCACATTTCCCTATCTCCAATCCAAAATGACAAAAAAACCATCTTATTCCGAAGAAAGCATTAAAGTTCTCAAAGGTTTAGAGCCTGTCAAAGAACGCCCTGGTATGTACACCCGCACCGATTCGCCCACCCACATCATTCAAGAAGTGATAGACAATGCCGCAGACGAAGCATTGGGCGGACACGCCACACAAATTGACGTACAAATCCACCCCGACCATTCCATTACCGTGCGCGACAACGGGCGCGGCATTCCCACAGGCTTGCACCCGATTGAGCAAATTCCCGTTATTGAACTGGTGTTTACCCAGCTCCACGCAGGCGGCAAATTCAACAAAAAAGACGGCAATGGCGCATACGCCTTTTCAGGCGGTTTGCACGGCGTGGGCGTTTCGGTTACCAACGCCCTGTCCACGCGCTTGGAAGTCAGCGTCAAACGCGAAGGCAAAATCTCACGCATCGTGTTCGCGCATGGCGAAGTGCTTGAACCGCTACACGAAATCGGCAAATGCAGCCCCAAAGACACAGGCACCGAAATCCGCGTTTACCCCGACCCCAAATACTTTGAACAAGCCAACTACAATTTAACCGAATTAGAACGCCTGCTCCGCGCCAAAGCCGTGTTATTACAAGGCGTGAGCGTGTCGCTAACGCGCCACATCAAAGGGCAGCCTGAAAATACCGCCCACACCCAAACATGGCATTATCCGCAAGGTTTACGCAGCTATCTTGCCGATTTATTGGTAAACGCACAAGAAATCGCCCCCATTTTCGCCAGCGAAAACCACATTTCAGGCAGCCACGAAGATTTCCGCGAAGGCGAAGGCGCGGCATTCGCTCTCACATGGCTGGAAGAAGGCAGTTGCGCCAACGAAAGCTACGTCAATCTCATTCCCACGCCATTGGGCGGCACGCACGAAGCAGGTTTAAAACAAGCCACGTTCAATGCCGTAAACAATTTCATCAATCACCACAACCTGTTACTGCGTGGTGTCAAATTGCAAAGCGATGACGTATTCAGCCGCGTGGCGTTTGTGCTGTCCGCGCGCGTGCTTGACCCCCAATTCCAAGGGCAAACCAAAGACAAACTCACCAACCGAGACGCGCTCAAACTGGTTGCCACCGTGTGTGCCGACCCATTGGAATTGTGGCTCAATCAAAACGTGGAAATCGGCAAGAAAATCGCGGATTTGGCAATTAAACAAGCCCAAGCGCGTATGCGTTCCGTGAAAAAAGTGGAAAAGAAAAAAGGCTCTGGCGTGGCGGTTTTACCAGGCAAATTGACCGATTGCGAAAGCGAAGACGTGCGCGAAAACGAATTGTTTTTGGTAGAAGGCGATTCGGCTGGCGGTTCAGCCAAATTGGCGCGCGACAAACGCTTTCAGGCAGTTTTGCCCTTGCGCGGTAAAGTATTGAACAGCTTTGAAATTCACAAAGACCAACTGTTTGGCAATGCCGAAATCCACGACATTTCCGTGGCGATTGGCGTGGACCCGCACGGCGCAAATGACGATGTGGATTTAAGCGGTTTGCGTTACGGCAAAATCGCCATTTTGTCCGATGCAGACGTGGACGGCGCACACATTCAAGTGTTGCTTTTGACGCTTTTTTACCGTCATTTTCCGAAATTGGTGGCAAATGGCAACATTTATGTGGCACAACCACCGCTTTTCCGCGTGGACGTGAACGCGCAAGGCAAAAACAAACCCGCCCGCAAATTGTACGCGCTGGACGAAAACGAATTGAAAGCCATCTTGGAACGATTGAGCAGCGAAAAAATCCGCGAAAATGGTTTTTCCATCAGCCGATTCAAAGGCTTGGGCGAGATGAATCCTGACCAACTGAAAGACACCACCTTGCACCCCGACACACGCAGGCTGCTGCAAGTGCAAATCCCCACACAAGACACGGCACACACCGAAACCGTGTTCCTGAAACTGATGGGCAAGGGCGAAGCGGCAAGTCGCCGCGCGTGGATGGAAGCCGAAGGGGATAAGGCGGAAGGGGATATTTGAAATTTGTAGGTCGGGCATTTATGCCCGACATGATGACGGTATATTGTGTCGGGCATAAATGCCCGACCTACGGAAACTACACTTGTTTTCAGGCAGCCTGAAAACCAAGAATAAACCAAGAATAAGGTATAGAAATATGAAAAATAACCATATTATTCCATGTTATCTTTTTGAATGGGGCTGGGAAACAGCGATTAATGAACATTTGTTTGAAAAAGAAATTACACCTAATCAAATGTATTTTGTGATACAAAACAATGATTTTAATCCACATTCCAGTTGGAACAATCATCAAAAAATCAGTGAAACAGAAATCGGTCAAGGTAAAGTCTTTTTGCAATGCAGCCGTTATGCGGAAGTGAATGGTGTGGAATGGACAGGCGATGAAATGGATTTTATGAAAATTATCATCGGTAAAATCTTAAAAATCAATTTGTTAAAGGATTATTCAGAAAGCACGCAAACTTTTCCTGCGTATCATGATTTAACGCCTGTTTATCAAATTTATGTTAATTATATTTTTGATTTAAAAGATTATTTATACAATCAAAATATTGATGAACTTGTCCCATTGAAATTAATAGGAAACATTCCTTTTTGTTATTTGCATCATCATGATGATTGTGATGTTTATGCTGATTTATTCAATGATAATACGATTGTGATTGAAGTGAATTTGTCAGAATATGCACATCAAGTTTATGTAATTGTGAAAGAAAATATTGAAAATACAATGGTTTTTTCTATAAGATTGGCGATGGAACATTTTTGCGATACTGAAACGTATCAACTGGCGGATTATCGGCTTAATGCAGATGAAGTGAATGTGTTTGCGGTATCTAATCCGATTTGCCAAGCGTTTTTTCAGGCAGCCTGAAAGAACACAAAATGAAAATCAAACAATATTTTCTGAATTACCCTAATTTTAAAAAAGCCCAAACAATTTACTGGATAACTTTGTTTCTATTGGGTATCTTTGTTGAATGGGTTTATTTTCCTGTTTGTTTTATTGTGGGTTTGCTCGCTTTGATGTTGGGCGTGGGGCAAAACGAAGATTTTTTATTTCAACGAGAAATCAATCCCCGATTAACAGGTTTTTATCATTTATTGGCAATCATGCCCATATTTGCTTTTCTGGCTTTTCTTTTTGAGATGATTGCCAGCATTCAAGTTTGGGTAACATTTTTACTGGTTACACCGCCACATCTCTTTTTTCATCAACAATTTAAATGGATTGCAGAACAGCATAATCAATCTATCATCGCCCAACAAACCCCCACTTCGCCTAACGAAAAAACTGCGTCAAATGAATTAACGCCATTTCGTGAAGCCCCATTTATTCACAAAACATGGCGAGCGTTATTGGCAATCATGTTGATGATAATTGGCTTATTTTTATTTTTTTCTATTATGTATCAATGGTTTGAAACAGGTCGGATGCCCAATGAAAAAGCTGGATTGATGTTGGGATTGGGATTGGGGGCGATTTTTAAGGGTGCGGATTTACTGAAATAAAAAATTCACGCCCAATCAATATTATGATGAAATTTGTGTTTTCAGGCAGCCTGAAAGGTGGAAAAAATAACCGATAGAAAGATAATCTAAATATGAGCGATGTACCAGAAAAGAAAGAAATTAAAATCAGCTCTTGGTTTTTTCTTGCATACATATCCGCACTCATCATGCCATTTTTCTTTTATAAATTATTGGGGTGGCATACTTTGGGTATGTTTGGTTTATTGACATTATTTGCTTTGTTTTCGTTATATGCGCTCCGTGCCATTGTGGCCTACCCTGTTATTTTACTGATTTTCGCAACCGTACCTTATATGGATATGTTCAATGTCTTATGGTCTTCTTCATGGCTTATGGTTTATTGGGGGGTACTCGTTTGCATTCATTTTATTCCTATTGTTTATCGTAAATGGCTTAATGGCTTCATGTTGGCAATTTTATTGCTTGTGCCTGTTATTTATTATTTTGAATATGCAAAGGAAAGACAAAATATTCTCGCCAATCGCACCTTTACACTTTCAGGCAGCATACCCAAAAATACATCCAGCTTTACCGAACCATGTGGCAAAGGGGCGAGCTGTAAACACTACTATTTGGATTTGGCAGGCATACATTTTCATTGTCATACCAAAGGCGATATGAATGGCAAAATGGAACAGTTTATTTGCCAAGACATCTACCAACACGCTGGCAAAATCGCCACCGCCCAATATATTCTGGAAAATCAAAAAGAAGCCCGTCTTGTTTCCCTGCACGTGGACAATCAAACACTTTGGTCGCCCGAACAAACTTTGGCGTGGTATCAGCACAGGGAACGGACTGTGTGGCACGAATTTGGGGTGGGTTTGCTGCTGATTAGTTTGCCGTTTACGCTGCTGTTTTTGTGGGCGCGGCGATTGGCGTTTCAGGCAGCCTGAAAACATATTTTTTAAAATAATCAACAGGAAACAAGATGAATTCAATTTTAATTATTGGCATGGGCTTTTTGGGCAGACCATTGGCGGAACGTGCCGACCAAAACGCTTGGCGTGTGCGCGGTGTCAAACGCCATCAAACTTCGGACGATATTTGTTTGCCGATTGAAATGGATTTTGTCGCGCTTTCGCCCGATTTCAGGCAGCCTGAATGGGCGGATTATGCCACTTGGACAATTTTATTGCCGCCCACACCTTTGCCGCAGTATGTTGAAACCATTGAAAATATTGTCCAGCAAGCCCAACAATTTGGCGTGCAACACCTCATTTACGCCAGCAGCATCAGCGTGTACGGCAACGCCCCACGCCTTTGCGATGAACACAGCAGTCTGAACCCCGAAACCGAATCCGCTCACCAAATTATCGCCGCCGAACAATGCTGCCTGAACGCCAAATTGCCCCATTTGGATATTTTGCGATTTGGCGGACTCTACGCCACAGAACGCCACCCCTTACGCAGCCTACTCAAACGCCCCCAAATAAAAGGCGCAGCCCAACCCGTCAATATGGTACACCGCGACCAAGCCGTGTCCGCTCTGTTTCAGGCAGCCTGCACGCCAAACGGCACGCGCATTCGCAATATTGTCCAAGCCGAACACCCCAGCAAACGCGAATTTTACCGCCGCGAAGCCAAATTATTGGGTTTGCCCGAACCTGATTGGGACGACAATGACACCAACCCAAATGGCAGAATCATCAATACTTTGTACACAGCCTGAACGCCAGTTCCCGCATTGATGATTCATAGAAAAACCCGATTTTCCCCGATTTTTGATTGACAAAATCAGCCAAACAGGGTTTAATCACGCGTTTAATTTTTTCCAATTTTCACAGGATTTTAAAACCATGAAACGCACTTACCAACCATCAGTTACCAAACGTAAACGCACACACGGCTTCTTGGTTCGCTCAAAAACACGCGGTGGTCGCGCTGTTTTGGCGGCTCGCCGCGCCAAAGGTCGCAAACGCTTGGCTGTGTAATTTGAACAACAGCTTTGGCAAAGCCTACCGATTGCTGAAAACGGAAGAGTTCTCTTCCGTTTTCGCACTTAAAAAGCAGCGTTCACGCACCTTTATTCAAGTATCGCAGTCGGCAAGCAACGCATTCGGACACGCACGTTTGGGCTTGGTGGTCAGCAAAAAAACCGCCAAACGTGCCAATAAGCGCAACTATATGAAACGCGTGATTCGCGACTGGTTTCGTTGCCACAAACATGAATTGCCACCGCATGATTTTGTTGTGCGCGTGCGCCAAATGTTTGACCGCAGCACCGCCGCGCAAGCGCGTGCCGAGTTGGCAGAATTGATGTTGCCCAAAGCCAAATAATTTTAGGCAGCCTGAAAGCGTATTTGCACATTTTCAGGCTGCCTGAATTATGTTAAGCCTATGATAAATAAATTATTACTTGCCCTAATTCGTTTCTACCAACTTGCCATCAGCCCGCTTATTCCGCCGCGCTGCCGTTATGTGCCTACTTGTTCGCAATACGCGATAGAAGCCATCGACAAACACGGCGCGTGTAAAGGCGGCTATTTGGCGATGAAACGGATTTGTCGTTGCCACCCATTTGGGGGAAGCGGCTATGACCCCGTGCCTTGATGATGTTATCGGTTTTCAGGCTGCCTTTCAGTACAAAAATTTTATCAACACTTAAAATGTAGGGTGCGTATCACGCACCAAATCATTGAAAAAATTTGATAATTTGGTGCGTAATACGCACCCTACTTATGGTGTTATCGGTTTTCAGGCTGCCTGAACATGGCATTACCCCCAATTTGAATCAATAAGGAAATCAATAAGATGGATTTCAAACGAATGATGTGGGCGATGACCTTATCGCTCGCCATTTTAATGGGTTGGGAATATTTCTTCCCCACACCCAAACCTCAAGCGCAAAATGCTGCAACCAGTACCGCCACCACCACACCTACTGCGGTGGCTTCGCCGCTTGGCTCGACCACGCCGATTATGGTGGAAACCGATACCGTCAAAGCCGTGATTGATGAAAAATCGGGCGATTTGCGCGGTTTGACTTTGCTGAAATATGACGCGACTGAAGATAAAACGAAAAACTTTGTTTTATTTGATAATTCAGACAAACACACTTACATCGCCCAATCCGATTTGTTGGACGCACAAGGCGCAAGTTTGCTGAAAGACGTGCAATTTTCCGCTGCACAAAAATCCTATGCGCTTAATGGCGATAAAGTGGAAGTACGTTTAACTGCGCCTGCAAAAAATGGTTTGCAAATCAACAAGATTTACACCTTTACCAAAGGCAGCTATTTGGTAAACGTGCGTTTTGAAGTACAAAATCAAGGCGGCGTAACCAAAATCGCTCCAGCCTACAATATCGTGCGCGACAACCATACGCCTGAAGGTCAAGGCTGGTTTATGGCGAGCTATACAGGTCCTGTGGTGTACACACCCGATGTGGATGCATTCCAAAAAGTAAAATTCGGCGATTTAGACGATGATTTCACATCTGGCAAAGATACAGTAGAGTATCAACGTAAAGCCACAGGTGGTTATGTGGGCATGATTCAGCATTATTTTGCCGCGACTTGGTTGGCACAAACGCATGAAGCGCAATCTAATTTGTGTGAAGCAGGTTGCACGGTGAGTGTGAAAAAACGTGCGGACAATTTGTATGCGGCAGGTTTTAGTCTGCCTGCGAAAGATATAGCTGCTGGTGGTATGCAAACCTTTAGCGCGAATTTGTATGCGGGTCCACAAACGACTAAAGTGTTGAATCAAGTTGCGCCGAATTTGGATTTACTGAAAGATTATGGTCGTGTACACATTTTTGCTGCACCTTTGTTCTGGTTATTGAATAAACTGCATGATTTTATTGGCAATTGGGGTTGGGCAATTGTGGTGCTGACTTTGATTGTGAAAGCCGTTTTGTACCCATTAAATGACAAAGCGTATAAATCTATGGCGAAAATGCGTACCGTTGCGCCCAAAATGGAAGCTTTGAAAAAACAATACGCTAACGATCAAATGGGCATGCAACAAGCCATGATGAAATTGTATCGTGATGAACAGATTAACCCATTGGGTGGCTGTTTGCCGATGTTGCTGCAAATGCCGATTTTCATTGGTTTGTATTGGATGATTTTCCTGTCGGTGGAATTGCGCCAAGCACCTTGGTTGGGCTGGATTAGTGATTTATCGCGTTCTGATCCATTTTATATTTTGCCTTTACTGATGGCGGCGACCATGTGGTTTCAAACCAAACTTAGCCCACCACCGAGCGACCCCATGCAAGCACAAATGATGAAGATTATGCCTTTGATGTTCTCCATTATGTTCTTCTTCTTCCCTGCTGGTTTGGTGTTGTACTATGTGGTGAACAACTTGTTGACCATTGCCCAACAATGGTACATCAACCGCAAGCTGAATTTGGTAACAAGCAATGGTGTGGTTTTGGACAAAGAGCCTGTAGGCAATAAAAAGAAGAAAAAATAATCTAGTTTAATCAATAAAAAAACGCTTTCAGGCTGCCTGAAAGCGTTTTTTTATGGACAATAATAAAAAATGTCGGATACGCCTATCCGACCGATGAAGAATATTGATGATTCAGGCAGCCTGCAAAGCAGACAGGCACAACTTATCGCCGCTTGTGCCGCCCATTATTTTGGCGCACAGCGGCAGCCTGAACATTTACAAATGCCCACTAAAATACGAAACGTGCATGCCTTGATACATACGTGTTAATTCCGTATTAAGTAATTTTTTCACATTGCCCGCCGCCGTAACGTGTTCGCCGTAGCTAAATGACGTATAGTCATGCGTGGCAATATACGCGTCTTGGTCAAACACAATGATTTTACTGCCATCGCTCAAGAAAATCGTGGCACAGGTTTGGCTGTTAAAATCATCGGGTTGCGTATTAGCAAATTCAGGTGCAACATGTTCTTTCAAATACGGAACAATGCGCACAATGTGATTGGAATTCACACATTGAACTTCTTTGGTAAACACGTCTTGCAATTCAATAAAAACAGACATTTTTGCCTTTCGCCAACTTCATGACTTCTAAAAAATAAGATTATAAAAACAATCAAATTGCCTGACAACAATCCATGTTCAAAATTCGCTAAAAACAGTAAAATAATACAACTTTTCAGGTAGCCGCTCGCTTTTCAGGCTGCCTGAAAACTTTTATACGACTTCAAAATTGAGAAAACCATGTCCCAAGAACTTTTAGAACACGTTCAAAAACGCCGCACTTTTGCGATTATTTCCCACCCCGACGCGGGCAAAACCACCTTAACCGAAAAATTGCTGCTGTTTTCAGGCGCGATTCAGAGCGCAGGCACAGTAAAAGGCAAAAAAACAGGCAAATTCGCCACTTCCGACTGGATGGAAATTGAGCAACAGCGCGGCATTTCCGTTGCGTCCAGCGTCATGCAATTTGAATACAAAGACCACACCGTCAATCTGCTGGACACCCCTGGGCACCAAGACTTTTCCGAAGACACCTACCGCGTACTTACGGCGGTGGACAGCGCACTGATGGTGATTGACGCGGCAAAAGGCGTGGAAGCGCAAACCATTAAATTATTGAATGTTTGTCGCATGCGCAACACGCCCATCGTTACCTTCATGAACAAATACGACCGCGAAGTGCGCGACAGCTTGGAATTGCTGGACGAAGTGGAAAACATTTTGAAAATCCGTTGTGCGCCCGTAACTTGGCCCATCGGCATGGGCAAAAATTTCAAGGGCGTGTACCACATTTTGAACGATGAAATTTACCTGTTTGAAGCAGGTGGCGAAAAATTGCCGCACGAATTTGACATCATCAAAGGCATAGACAATCCCGAGTTGGATAAAAAATTCCCTATGGAAATTCAACAACTTCGTGATGAAATTGAGTTGGTGCAAGCCGCGTCAAACGAGTTTGATTTGGGCGAATTTCTTTCAGGCAGCCTGACGCCTGTGTTTTTCGGTTCAGCGATTAACAATTTTGGCGTGCAAGAAATTTTGAATTCGCTGATTGATTGGGCACCCGCGCCCAAATCACGTCATGCGACCGTGCGCGATGTGCAACCCGAAGAGCCAAAATTTTCAGGATTTATCTTTAAAATTCAAGCCAATATGGACCCCAAACACCGCGACCGCATTGCCTTTTTGCGTGTGTGTTCGGGCAAATTTGAACGTGGCATGAAAATCAAACACTTGCGCATCAACCGAGAAATTTCAGCCAGCAGCGTGGTAACGTTTATGTCGCACGAGCGCGAGTTGGCGGAAGAAGCCTATGCTGGCGACATCATCGGCATTCCCAATCACGGCAACATTCAGATTGGCGACAGTTTTTCCGAAGGCGAAATGTTGGCGTTTACGGGCATTCCGTTTTTTGCACCCGAATTGTTCCGCAGCGTCCGCATTAAAAATCCGCTTAAAATGAAACAGTTGCAAAAAGGTTTGCAACAGTTGGGCGAAGAAGGCGCGGTGCAGGTGTTCAAACCGCATTCGGGCGCGGATTTGATTTTGGGCGCGGTGGGCGTGTTGCAATTTGAGGTGGTAACGGCACGATTGGCGGCAGAATATGGCGTGGAAGCGGTGTTTGACAATGTGTCGGTGTGGTCGGCGCGTTGGGTGTCGTGCGATGACAAGAAAAAATTGGCGGAATTTGAAAAAGCCAATGCCGCCAATTTGGCGACAGACGCAGGTGGCAATTTGGCGTATCTGGCGCCCAATCGCGTGAATTTGAATTTGACCCAAGAGCGTTGGAAAGACATTGTGTTCCACGAAACGCGCGAGCATTCGGTTAATTTGAATGATTGATTTTTTTCAGGCAGCCTGAAAGGTTTGAAATGGCTTTTCAGGCTGCCTGAAATCTCTAATAAAATGTGATTCAACTCTCATATCTAAATAATAAGGTTATATGATGAAAAAACAGTTTATGTATATTGTGCTGGTGCTTGCTATGATGAATAGTCCTGTTTCTTTTGCCCTTACACCTTTGATGTTAGAGGATATTGAGACTGTTTTACCCAATGCCAAAAGTCGTGAAGATATTGATAAAGTGGTACAAATCAGAAAAAATCCCAAGCCCATTCAAGCTTATGAATTTACTATTGATTTGCTGCAAATACCCAAAGATTTGACTTTGAAATCGGTTATATTGCATTACATTAATGACAACAGTTGCCGTTACAAACTGGATAGTTTAGGTGTGATTGGCGATTATCGTCCACATTATGGTCATACTTTAACTGGCAAACACATTCAACAATTAAGTAAACGCCAATTTCGTGTCCGTCTTTATCGGGATTATTTAATGGCAGATGATTATTTTAAAACGGGTAGATTGTGTACTTGGCATATTGGTGAAATGGAATTGCGTTTTGAAAATAAGGGTAAATTGAATCAAAAACAGTATGTTGCCCGAATCAATTCTCCCATTTATGCCGATAATTTAATCAGTCATTATGATGACCCTGTGGATTTGGTGAAAATTGAGATGGTTGGTGTTAAGCAATTTTAAATATTCAAATTTTCAGTTTTGTAGGGTGCGTACCATGCACCAAGTCATTGAAAATTCATCAAAATGGTACGTCATACGCACCCTACATTTTCAGGCTGCCTGAAAACCCCAAGCCCCCATTGATTTAGGAAAAAACATGCCCCAAACCATACGCCAATTTACCGTTGATGCCTTTACCAATCAAATATTTAAGGGCAATCCTGCGGCGGTGTGTTTATTGGATAATTGGCTGGACGACCGCATTTTGTTGCACATCGCCCAAGAAAACAATTTGTCCGAAACCGCCTTTATTGTGCCGCAAGGCGATGAATTTTTATTGCGCTATTTCACGCCCAAAGCGGAAATTGATTTGTGTGGACACGCCACGCTTGCCAGCGCGTTTGTGTTGCATCACATTTTGCCAAATCCGCCTGAAAATGTGGTTTTTCACACCCAAGTTGGCAAATTAAGCGTGCAAAAACAAGATGATTTGTTTTTAATGGACTTTCCTGTATTTGAGTTGCAACAGCAGGAAAATGTGGCGCAAATTGGCGCGATTTTGGGCGTGATGCCCCAAGAAGTGTATTTGGGACGTGATTTATTGTGCGTTTTTGATGATGAAAATGTGGTCAAAAATTACCAAGCAGACCATGCCAAAATCGCGCAATTAGACGGACTTTTGTGTCATTTTACCGCCAAAAGCACGCAATTTGACTGCATTTCGCGTTCATTTGCACCCAAATTGGGGATTGGCGAAGACCCTGTGTGTGGCAGTGGGCATTGCCATATTTTGCCGTATTGGGCAAAGGTGTTGGGCAAAAATCGCTTAATCGGCTATCAAGCCAGCGCAAGAAGTGGCATTTTGCATGGCGAAATCAAAGGAGAACGCATGATTTTGGGTGGGCAAGCGGTGTTGTTTGCCAAATCGGAAATTTATGTGAACGTGTGATTTTCAGGCTGCCTGAAAATTCACAAAACAAAAGCAAATCATGAAACTGTTGGGTTTCCAACCCAAGCTACAAAGCTATTTTTCAGGCTGCCTGACACATTGATTGTGTACCGTCAGGCAGCCTGAAATTCAACCATACACCGTTTGCACCACTTCCCCATTATCAAAAACCAATGTTTTTTCAGGAAAACGCAAGGCAGCGAGTCGGTGTTCGGACTGGCTGGGCGGAATGTCTTTCTTGCGGTCGCGCCAACGTGCGCCCACCGAAAAATCACAACAAAACACATTGCCACGCGCACCATGCCAATGATGAGCAGGTACGGTAAACGTGTGTTCGCGGTGCTTGGGCGGTTTGCGTAGCGGATACCATTGTCGCCAATAATGCCCAATAATCACGGGAATCGGGTCATGATATTCGTCCCACCACGGGTGGCGCACGGAAAATCGCCAACGTCCGCTCGCGTAAAAAGGCGCATCTGCCACTTTTTCTATGCCGCAGGTCAAGGCGCGAATCGGGTGGAAAGTGGATTTGAACACATCGTGGGTGGCGGTGTGGGGCAACATGGGTGGTTCGGTATTGGGATTTTCTAGGTCGTGGGCGTGGTCGCGTTGTTCTGCCAAATAGTCGTCAAACCATGCGGTGTGTTTAATGCAGCAATGTTGCAATTCGTCCCATTCTTGTTGGAGCGTGATTAAATCTTCGTGATTGCGTTCAGCGAGTTTGGCAATGCTTTCAGGCAGCCATGCGGCGTGGACAATGCGTAAATCGGCGCGTTCTAATACGAGTGGTTGGGTTTTCAGAAATTGAATGACTGCATTTTTTTGTGTTTCAGGCAGCCTGTGCCATGGGGCGTAGTTTTGTGCGTCTTTGTCGGCTCGGCTGTTGAAAAACCAACCTGAACCGTCTTTGGGTTCATTCATCAGCAGATTGATTTCGTGGTTGCCTAGCACCATATAGGCATAACCTGATTGATGGGCGTGTTGATACCAGTTTAATACGGCTGGAGAATTATCGCCCCTATCCACCAAATCGCCCACAAAAACGAGTTTGCGACCCTGTGGGTGTTTGCCATCGGGGGCGTAACCGAGATAGTGGAGTAGATTTTGTAAGGCTTCGTATTGTCCGTGTACGTCGCCGATGATGTCTAATTTGCCTTGCGGTAGGGTTTGTATAAGCGGCATGATGTGCCTATGCGTAAAATTTTAGGAAAGGCGATTATAACAAAAATGCGTTTCAGGCTGCCTGAAAAGGGTAGGGGGGATTTAGATGTGTTGTAAAGTCGTTGTTATCTTAAACCAATTTTCAGGCAGCCTGAAATCAAATTGACAAAGCCTAAACTCTTTGATGAAATAAGCAAAAATATTATTTTTAGGAAACACAATGGAAGAATTATTCAATTGGTTGCCCACTATTATTGGTGTGTTGGCTATGGCTGGTGCGGCGTGGGGAACGTATGAATTTGTGGTGCATTTTTATCAATTGGCGACCAAAGAGCGGGCGTTTGTGCGTACGGGCTTGTTTGGCGAAAAAGTGGTGATGAGTGGTGGTGCCTTTGTCTTGCCGCGTTTGCAGGCGAAAATTGATGTGAACATGACCACCTTGCGCTTGGAAGTGAGCCGCGAAAAAAAAGACGCTTTGATTACTCGCGACCGCATGCGCGTGGACGTGATTGCTGAGTTTTATGTGCGTGTGAAAAACGACGAAGAAAGTGTAGCCACTGCCGCCCGAACTTTGGGTAAGAAAACCTTGAATTTAATTGTCCAATCCGAAAATACCAATCATGAAAATCCAGAAGAACCCATTAGAAACAAAAGCAAAGGTGAATTGGCGGATTTGATTGAAGGTAAATTTGTGGACGCATTGCGTGCCGTAGCCGCCGAAATGACCATGAAAGAATTGCACGAAAAACGCAGTGATTTCATTGAAAAAGTACAATTATCCGTAACCGAAGATTTAACCAAAAACGGTTTGGAATTGGAAACCGTGTCATTAACGGGTTTAGACCAAACGGAAAGGATATATTTTAATGAAGACAATGCGTTTGACGCGGAGGGTTTGGTGCGTTTGGCAGAAATCACCGAAGCGCGTAGAAAAGAACGCAATGATATTGAGCGCGACAATGACATCGCCATGCAAACCAAAAACTTACAAGCCGAACGTGAAAAATTAAAATTGGCGCGTGAAGAAGAATATGCGCGTTCTGAACAAGAACGTGAAGTTGCTATTCGTAAGGTGGAACAAGAAGCCTTGATTGAAGCCTATCGTATTGAAAAACGTAAAGAATTAGAATTGAAAAAACTGGAAGCCGACCGCGATGTCTTAAATGAAGGCATACGCACCGAGCAAGCAATTAAATTGACCGAACAAGAACGCACCATCGCCATTGCCGAAAAATCGCGTTTGGAAAGTGCCGCTAAAGCGGAAGCCGATAAAGCCCGTGCGATGGCGGTTTTGCAAGAAGAAACAGTAGAAAAAGTCCGCGAAACAGAACGCGCCGAGCGACTCAAAGCGGTGCAAATCATCGCCGCGCAAGAAGAAGCGCAAAAAGCGGCAATTTCCGTCAAAGTGTCCGCCGCCGCCGAAAAACAAGCGGCTTTGGATAAGGCAGAATCCATCAAAATTTTGGCAGATGCTCAAGAAAAACAATATGTTGTGGATGCTGAAGGGCGTGAGAAATTAAATAAAGCCGCCAATGTCTTGTCGCCCGAACAGGTGGAAATGCAAATTCGCCTGAAAACCATCGAGCAATTGCCTGATATTATTCGTGAATCTGCTAAACCGATGGAAAATATTGATGAAATCAAGATTTTGCAAGTCAATGGTGGCGGTTTGATGGGCGGCGGTGGCGTTTCAGGCAGCCTGAATCATCAGGGCGAAGTGGGTTTGGCTGACCAAGTGGTGAACAGCGCATTGCGTTACCGCAGCCAAGCACCGTTGGTGGACGGTTTGTTGCGCGAAATTGGTTTGCAGGGCGGCGATATTAATGGCTTGACGCAAACTTTGCAGCGACACGATGATGTGATTGACCCCACGCCAGATGATATTGTTCAGCCAAAAAACGACAATTCCCATACGGGTAATGAGACAAATCAGGAGAAAAACAGTTGATTTGTTATAATGGCGAACTGTTTTTCAGGCAGCCTTTCAGTACACGACAAAAAATCGGACGACCTGTTTTGGGTTTGAAAAATAGTCCAAAGTTGCCATCATCAACATGGCAGCTTTGGCAAGCTGCTCTAAACCAACACGAAAAATACCTTGCGATAAACGTTCATGAGATTTAGGCTTAATTGGATTAAGCGCATGTTGCCAACGCCCGATAACATAAGCCCAAGCCAATGTAACTGCCAGAATCGCAAACAACTTTTCCATTTTAACAGGGTCAGTCATGTGCGTGGCTTCCAAGTCAAAACCGCGTTTTTTCAGGCAGCTAAACAGCATTTCAATTTGCCA
>NZ_JQKH01000018.1 GCF_000745955.1 Alysiella crassa DSM 2578
GGATAAATACCGTCAGCGCTGGCAAATTGAAATGCTGTTTAGCTGCCTGAAAAAACGCGGTTTTGACTTGGAAGCCACGCACATGACTGACCCTGTTAAAATGGAAAAGTTGTTTGCGATTCTGGCAGTTACATTGGCTTGGGCTTATGTTATCGGGCGTTGGCAACATGCACTGAATCCGATTAAACCTAAATCTCATGAACGTTTATCGCAAGGTATTTTTCGTGTTGGTTTAGAGCAGCTTGCCAAAGCTGCCATGTTGATGATGGCAACTTTGGACTATTTTTCAAACCCAAAACAGGTCGTCCGATTTTTTGTCGTGTACTGAAAGGCAGCCTGAAACCATGACCGCCGCCAAATTTAACAAAAAAATAAACCAAAAAGGAACACAAATCATGAATTTTATTCACAAAATGATTTTGAGCGTGGTGGCGTTGAGCGCTTCAGGCAGCCTGTGGGCGGCGAATGAGATGGCAAGCATACAAGGTGGCGAGTACCGCCCCTTATATTTAAAGAAAAATATGCCCAAAACCCCCGTCAAATCATTCAAAATTGACAAATACCCGATTACCAATGCCGAATTTTTGGAGTTTGTACGCAAAAATCCGCAATGGCAACGAGGTACAGTGAGCAATCGTCAATCTGATGCGAATTATTTGAAACATTGGGAACAAAATGGCAGCAATAGTTTCGCGCCCAAAGCTGCCCAATTGAAACATCCCGTTACCTATGTGTCATGGTTTGCCGCCAATGCTTATTGTCGGGCGCAAGGTAAGCGTTTACCGACCATTGATGAATGGGAATTCACAGGTTTGGCTTCTGAAAAAGCGAAAGATGGAAGTAGCGAGCCCAATTACAGTCGCGTGATTTTGGATTGGTATGCGGAAGGCGGTAAACGCGGTTTGCGTAATGTGGGCGCGGGTAAGCCAAATTTTTACGGCGTACACGATATGCATGGCTTGATTTGGGAGTGGACGGAAGATTTTAACAGCAGCTTGCTCAACGCAGGCACGGCAAACAGCAGTTTGTTTTGCGGTGGCGGTACGGCAAACAGCACCGACCCCAGCGATTACGCCGCGTTTATGCGCTACGGCATGCGCACCAGCGTGCAGGCAAATTATACGGTGAAAAATATGGGTTTTCGTTGCGCCAGTTATTGATTGATGTTTGTTTTCAGGCAGCCTGAAAATATACAAAAATCCCAGCTTAAAAAAGCTGGGATTTTTAATTTGGTGCCGGCGGCAGGAATCGAACTCGCGACCCCCTGATTACAAGTCAGGTGCTCTACCAACTGAGCTACACCGGCTGAAGAAGCTGCTATTATGCCCATTTGCCCGAATTTTGGCAAGGATTATTTATGGGTAAATGGGCATTTTTTTGTTTTCTCTAAAAATATTATTTATTTGAATATAAGAACCTGTGTTCATAATCTTAATAGCTTGCTTTTATCGCCACTTCATGCGCCTACTGCGTTGGTTTTTCATGCCAATATTTCAATATTGGCACAAAAAACCGCCTTGTATTCGCAAGAATTGTCAATAAAATCAAGCCATCAATCTTACGAACACAGGTTCTAAATACGCGTTTTCAGGCTGCCTGAAAGGGGCGCAAACCACCATCATTCATCGTCAAAACGCGTTCAAAACGCATCGCCAATTCATCGTCATGGGTAACCACCACCAAAGCGGTACCCAATTCGTTTTTCAGCTCCAACATCATGTCCAAAATATTCAACGCGTTTTTGCGGTCAAGATTGCCCGTTGGTTCATCGGCGAGTATGCACGCGGGTTTTTTCACCAAAGCGCGGGCAATGGCGGCGCGTTGGCGTTCCCCACCCGATAATTCGGTGGGGCGGTGCAGCAAGCGTTGTTTCAGCCCCACGCGTTCCAGCATGGCGGCGGCTTGTGCTTCGGCTTCGGCTTTGGACATTTTGCCGATGAGTAGGGGCATCATCACGTTTTCCAATGCGCTGAATTCGGCAAGCAAATGGTGAAATTGGTACACAAAACCAAGATGTTGATTGCGTAATTGTCCCAGTTGTGCTTGGTTCAGGCTGCCTAAATTTTGCCCCATCAGTTCTACTTTGCCCGATGTGGGTTTATCTAAGCCGCCCAAAATGTGCAGCAGCGTGGATTTGCCGCTGCCCGATGCGCCGATAATGCTGACACTTTCGCCAGCGTGTACGTCAATATTTAAATCGCGCAACACTTCTACGCTCAATGTACCGTCTTGGTAGGTTTTGCTAACTTGTTGGCAGGAAATGATTTTATTCATAACGTAAGGCTTCCGCAGGTTGGGTTTTGGCAGCACTTAAGCTGGGGTAAATGGTGGCTAAAAAGGACAAAATCAGCGAAATCACCGCCACGCTAATCACATCGGCAGCCTGAATGTCGCTAGGTAAATAATTGATAAAATAAACTTTTGCGGATACAAGTTGTACGCCAAACATTTGTTCCACAAACGCCACAATCACGCCAATTTTCCACGCCAACAGTAAACCGAAAATCACGCCAAAAAATGTACCCAACACGCCCGCCACCATGCCTTGCACAATAAAAATATTCATCACGCCACGCGGCGACATGCCCAAAGTGCGCAAAATGGCGATGTCAGATTGTTTTTCCGTTACTGCCATCACCAGCGATGACACCAAATTGAACACGGCAACAATAATAATGCAGGTCAATAAGAGCGTGAGCAAGCGTTTTTCCATTTCTACAGCATTGAAATAGCTGCGATTATTGTCTGTCCAATTGCGCACCCACAGTTTTTCCAATTGGCTGTCGGGAATGAGTTTTTGCATGACGGCTGGGGCGTTTTGTGGGTCTTGCAATTTGAGTCGCAATGCCACGCCTTCGTTGCCCAAACGGTATAATTTTTGCGCGTCTTCCAAATGGGTGATGGCAAGGGCATTATCGGCTTCGTCCACGCCCGTTTTGATGATGCCGACCACATTAAATTGTTTCAAACGCGGCACGACACCAGCAGGGGTAACATTGCCTTCGGGCGTGATGACGGTGATTTTGCCGCCCATTTCCGCGCCAATGTTTTCCGCCAAACCTTCGCCCAGCACAATGCCAAATTCATCGGCTTTCAAATCGTTCAGGCTGCCTGCAAGCATATCTTTTGCATAATCAATCACTTGATTTTCCTGTTCGGGTAATACGCCGCGCAATTGTGCGCCACGCACTTCGCCCGAACTCGCCAGCAAAGCCTGTCCCGCCACATACGGCGCAGTGGCGGCAACACCGTTTTGATTGGCAACGAGTTTTTGTAAATCGCGCCATGTTTCATGTTCATCGGCTTGAATATAGCCCATTTCGGCGTGGGGAGCGACATTGAGCAGTTGTCCGCGAATTTCTTTTTGGAAACCGTTGACCACCGACAAGACCAGTATCAGCACCACCACGCCCAGCGTGATACCAACCATTGAAATCATGGAAATAAACGACATAAAGCCGCTCCGTTTTTTGGCGCGTAGATAGCGCAAGCCAATCCAAGTTTCTAAATTCATTTTGATTTTTTTGTGAGAACGGTAAAGGGGGGGATTGTATCAATGTTTCAGGCTGCCTGAAAGATTGGGGGAGATTAAATTATGTGAATTTTGGCGATAATTGCGTATTGGAATGAAAAAAAGGCGGATAAGATTATCCGCCTATTTGGGTAAACAAGTTTTCAGGCTGCCTTTATTGATTGTGCAATAAAATTCATGGGGGCGTATGACGCACCGAAATTCCGCATTATTGGAATCATTTGGTGCGTGGTACGCACCCTACATTTTAGGTCAGTCAAATGAAAAGGCAGCCTGAAAATCAATTTATATCATTAAATCAAGATTATGGAATGCTGTAGCCTTCCAAATTTTTCACGCGTTCTTTGGTCATGCGCGTATCGCATTGCATATACAATTTGTTGGCTTCTGCTTCGCTGCCCGCGCCAGCCGCCGCTTGACGGCAACGCTGATTGCGTTGTTTTTCCCAAGATTTTTGCTCTTCCACCAGCTCTTTTTGGATTTCAGGGCTGATTTTTTTCCAAGAAGATTTGATTTCTTGGTCGGCATTGCGATGGGCTTTGCGTACGCTTTCCAATTCATCATCGTCTTGCGTGTTGGCAGACGGTGTGCGATTGGGCGTGAGTGGTGGCTGTTGTGCTTTGGTGAAATCGCGTTGAATTTCAGGCTGCTTGGGTGTGGTGTCTTTTTTCGCTTCGGTGGCGGCGCGGAGTTTGGCGGCTTCGGCGGCTTCACGAGCGGCTTTGGCTTTGGCGGCTTTTTCTGCTGCTTTTTCGGCGGCTAATTTGGCTTTGGCTTCGGCGATTTTGGCTTCACGCAAGGCTTTTTGTTCTGGTGATTCAACGGGTTTCGGTGGTGTAGCGGGCGGCGTTACACGTGTGATTTCGCTTGGTTTGGGTGTTACCACAGGTGGTTTAGGCTGTTGTGCGACTTCGGTTTTGGGTTTATTTTCTGTTTCGTTTTCGGTGTTTGTGTTTTCTTGTTCTGTTGGTTTGTTGGCTTGAGTGGATTCTGTGCTTGGGGCGGTCGGGATTTTGCCGCCATTCATTTGCACTGCTTGCAATGCCATGTCGCGTGTCATGCTTCTGCCTTCAATGGTTACATTTTCTTTGACACCATAGGGCAGTAGGGCACTGGTTAAAGCGGTGGCAGCGGTTTGGAATGCGTCATCGGTTTGGGTAACGCTGATGGGGTCGCCTTTGACGGTAAAATTAATGGGCAAGGTTAAGGTACTGCCGTTGAATTGGAAATTTGCGCTGCCCATGCGTTCTTCAATAATCGTGTCGTATTGTGAAATGCCCACCAAAGGCGCGTTGGTGCTGGCGACTTTTTGCACATTTTGTGGAATGACAATGCTTAATTTGCTGCGACATTGACCGTCTTTGTCTTGCGTGCCGTTGATGGTTACTTTTAATTGGTCGGCGGCGGCGGTGATTTTGTCGGCATCAACAAATTGATTGGTGTCATTTTGAATGAATTTGTTGGTTTCAGATTGGATAGCCGCTTTCAAATCGGTGTGTAGTTGCGTGGCTAAAGATGGGTGGCGGCAGCCTGAAGCGGTGGCGGCGGCGGGTTTTTTTTCGGTTTTTTGCTCTTCTTTGGGCGAGCAAGCCACAGCAACCAAAACGCTGATGAAACTTAAGGCAAAATGTTTTTTATTCATGGAGAACTGTCCTAATTTTAGTCAAAAATGAATGCGGCTATCATAACAAAAAAATCGCCGATGTGTGGTGTTTTTCATCGGCGAATGTGTTTTCAGTATGTTTGATGTAGAGAATTGTGTACATAAAGGCAGCCTGAATTTCTTTCAGGCTGCCTGAATGGAAATTATAAAGCAGTACCAAACCAAGCCATCATACGGTCTAGGATTGCCATGTTTACCAAATCAATAAAGAACGCACCCACCAATGGCACAATCAAAAAGGCTTTGTGTGATGAACCAAATGTGTTGGTGATGGATTGCATATTGGCAACGGCGGTTGGGGTAGCACCCAAGCCAAAGCCGCAATGTCCTGCTGCCAGTACTGCGGCGTCATAGTCATTGCCCATGAATCGTGCGGTAACCCAGTAGGCATAGAAAATCATCACAACAGTTTGTACAGCTAAAATCGCCAGCATTGGACCTGCCATGTCTGCCAATTGCCATAATTTCATGCTCATCAGTGCCATCGCCAAAAACAGGCTCAAAGACGCATTGCCAAACACGTCAATTGCACGGTCAAACATATCAAATTTGAATACAGTCGTCAGCACATTACGCAACACCACGCCAAAACCCAATGCCCACACAAATTGCGGCAATTTGAAATCAGGGAATGTTTTGATCATGATAGACGAGAACGCCAAACACGCCGCAAACATCGCCATCGTTTCAATTGCAGAAGTGGCGGTAATCAAGCGTTGATGACCTGCACTTTCAAAAGTTTGGTTGTCGTAGCTGCCTTTGCTGTCTACTTCAACGGTTTGTTCAACGGGTTTGCGCCCCATTTTGTTCACCAAACGGCGCGCCACAGGTCCCCCAATCAAACCACCCGATACTAAACCATAAGTCGCCGCAATCATGGCGATGTCGGTGGCATTGGCAATGCCGTAGCGTTCCGTCAAAATTTTGCCGTAGGCTGCGCCTGTGCCGTGTCCGCCCGTGAGTGTGATGGAGCCCGTGATTAAGCCAAACAAGGGGTTTTGCCCCATTGCGCTTGCCATGCCGACACCTACAAGGTTTTGAATGACAATGAACACGCTCACAATTACCAAAAAAATCACCAATGGCATGCCGCCTTGTTTCAAACGCGAAAAATCAGCCGACAAACCAATAGACGCAAAGAAAATCAACATAAACGCGTCTTGCAAAGGTTTTTCAATGGCAAATGAATGCCCTGTGGTGCTGTAAACAATAGACAAAATAAACGCTGCCAATAAACCCCCTGCCACAGGCTCGGGAATATTGAAATTTTGGAAAAATTTGATTCGTTGAACCAGCAAACGCCCAATCAGCAACACGATGGTTGCGGCGATTAGGGTGTAGTAGCCGTTTAGGGCAATAATTTCGGGTTTCATGGTGAAATCCTTTGCGATGTGAATAGAAAACCGCAGCCGTACGCTTGTCAATCAATCATGCTTTCAGGCTGCCTGAAAGTGAACATAATAAAATATAGGTTAAGTTTTGTCAAAATCCTATCTATTTGGCAGATTATGGGGTGATGATTGGTATTTTTGTAATTTAATTTCGTGTGGTGTGGGATTATTTGCTGAATAAGCTGTTCAGGCTGCCTGAAAATGCGTTGCGCATAAAAATGTTATAATCTCTGTTCACGATTTATTTCATACACCATTCATATGTTGATTGTCCAACCGACTTATCTCAATTCTACCCCCGACCTGAAATCCATGCTGCTGACGATGGGGGCTTTAACCGCCGTGTCTGCGCCTTTGGCAACGCAATTGCCGTGGGGCGTGATTGGCGTGTTTGTGTTTTTCTTATTGCTGCGACTGGGTTTGTTGATGATAGGCGTGTATGCGCTGAAAACGTGGCAATTGATGATTTTGATGGTGGGCATGACCGCGTTGGTGTGGCAGCAATTGGGAACGGTAATTGGTTTGGGTGGTGGCGCGGCGTTTTTGCTGATGTTGTCGCTGCTCAAATCGTTTGAAGGCAAAACGCGCCGTGATTGGCAGGTGCTGATTTTGGCGATGATGTTTTTGCTGGCGGCGGCGATTTTGTTTGACCAAGGTCTATTGATGGGCTTGTGGACGGTGCTGTGTTTGGTGTTGATGGCGGTATCGTTGGCAATGTTAAACGATTTGAGTTTTCAGGCTGCCTTGAAGAATAGTTTGGTGGGTTTTTTGTTGGCATTGCTGCCTATGGTAATGCTGTTTGTGGGTATGCCGCGCCGCGAAACGCCGTTTTGGGGCATGCCGCAAATCCAAAATGAGCGACAAGCCACCACAGGCATGTCCGATACCATGAAACCCGGCAGCATTAGCGATTTGGTGGAAAGCAATGAACCCGTGTTTTCCGTTACTTTTGAAGACGGCTATGTGCCACAACAACGCGATTTGTATTGGCGCGTGATGATATTGGCAAACCACAACGGTAGCGAATGGCAAGCGGTGCGTGAATTTATGGATTCCGCCATACCTGTGGAAGACAATCGTCATCGCGTGGTGCGCTACAATATTATGATGGAAGACGATAAAGGGCGCATTCCTGCCTTGGATTATCCATTGGACACCAATCATCAGCGCGGTTTGCGGCGTGAAGCGGGCGATATGGTGCGTGTGTTCAGTCGGGCGGGGGTACGGCGGTTTACCTTGCGTTCCAGCATTAGCGATGAATTGCCGCATAAATTAGACCAATTTTTTCAACAACGTTACACAAGGCTGCCTGAAAACCTAAATCCGCGCACCCGCGCATTGGCACAACGATTGTGGCAAGAATCGGGTGGTAATGCCGAACAATACATTCAGGCTGCTTATTTATATTTTAAAAAACAAGGTTTTGCTTATACATTAAAACCGCCATTATTGAATAGTGCCAATACCACCGATGAATTTATTTTCAGCAGCAAACAAGGTTTTTGTGAACACTATTCAGATGCGTTTGTGATGTTAATGCGTGCGGCGGGGCTGCCAGCGCGTGTCGTGGTCGGCTATCAAGGTGGTGAATTTAACGAAGAAGGCGGCTTCTGGCAAATCCGCAGCAAAGACGCGCACGCGTGGGCAGAAGTATGGCTGCCTGAAAAACAAGTTTGGAAACGCGTGGACCCCACTTCCGCCGTTGCCGCCAACCGCATTGACGGCAGCATAGACGAAGCCTTGTTGGGCGATGAATCAGGTATTTCCATTAAAAACAACGCTTTTACCCGTTATTTAGACCAAGGGCGATACTACTGGCAAGCGTGGATTGTGGACTACGACAGCAATCGCCAACAAACCCTGTTTAGCTATTTGGGTTTTGAACGCGTAACGCCTTTAGCCATCATGATTGTGATGGGCGGCGGCGTGGCGATTGCGCTGATACCGCTTTGGCTGTGGTGGCGGCGTTCACGTTCAAACGATATTTTGCCGTTGGAACATGGCTTTATCCTGTTAAAACGCCGCGTATTGGGCAAAGATTTTGGCAAACTCGCCAGCCTTGCCCCAACCGAATTTCGCGCCGAACTCGCCGCACAAAACAGGCTGCCTGAAGATTTGGATAATTTAATTCAAGAATACATACGCTTGCGTTATGCCAGCAGCCATGAACCCAGCCCAGTAATTGCCCGCGCATGGTATCAACGTGCCCAAAAACTCGCGCGTAAATACGCCCACAAACCCACCGCCCCGCAAACTTTTGAAACCAAATGGAACAGCAAACGTGAAACCGAATGATTTTCAAAGTAATGATTTAAAAGGAAAAACAGGCGTACGCCGCATTATCAATGCGGCAGGCTATTCCAAAGACGGGCTTCAGGCTGCCTTTCGCCACGAAGCGGCGTTTCGTCAATTGCTGGTGTTAAACGGCGTATTGATTTTGCTGGCTTTTTGGCTGGATTTGGAAAACAGTGTGCGCATGATATTGATTGCTGGCTCGTTTCTGTCGCTGATTGTGGAATTGTTTAACACAGGACTGGAAGCGATTGTGGACGATATTTCTTTGGACAAACGCCCCCGCGCCAAAATCGCCAAAGACGTGGGTTCAGCCGCGCAAATGTTGGCAATGATTTTATTGGCGATTTTGTGGTGGTGCGCTTTGTGTGATTGATTTTTTCAGGCTGCCTGTACTCAAATGTAGGGTGCGCCGTGCGCACCAAATCCATGAAAAAATTAAGTTTTGTGTTTAAATTGGTGCGCACGGCGCACCCTACGCATTGGCTGAATGATTTTCAGGCAGCCTGAAACCTATTTTCCCTTAAAAAATAATTTTACTGAAAAGAGACTTTAAAAATGACCATTAAAACCCGTTTTGCCCCCAGCCCCACAGGTTATTTACACATTGGCGGTGTGCGTACTGCCTTGTATTCATGGGCTTTTGCCAAACATCATCAAGGCGAATTTTTATTGCGTATTGAAGACACCGATTTGGAACGCTCCACGCAAGAATCCGTAGATATTATTTTGCAAGGCATGGATTGGGTCGGATTATCGCCCGACAATGCCAACAATATTGTTTACCAATCCAAAAATTTTGACCGCTATAAAGTCCTGATTAAACAATTAGTTGAACAAGGGCACGCCTACCCCTGCTATTGTTCCAAAGAAGAACTCGCCGAAATGCGTGAACGCGCCGAACGCGAAGGCACGGCGACTTACGACCGCCGTTGGCGACCCGAAGCGGGCAAAACGCTGCCTGAAATCCCTGCGGGCGTTGAACCCGTGATTCGTTTCAAAAACCCATTGGACGGCGTAACCGTGTGGACGGATTTGGTGAAAGGCGAAATCAGCATTCCCAATTCTGCGCTGGACGATTTGATTATCGCCCGCGCTGATGGTACGCCAACCTACAATTTCTGCGTGGTGGTGGACGATTTTGATATGGGCATCACGCACGTTATTCGCGGCGATGACCATGTAAACAATACGCCCAAACAAATCAATATTTTCAAGGCTTTGGGTACAACGCCGCCTGAATACGCGCATTTGCCCATGATTTTGAATGAGCAAGGCAAAAAAATCTCTAAACGCAGTGGCGATACGGTGGCGATTACCGAATACGATGACATGGGCATTTTGCCCGAAGCCATGTTGAATTATTTGGCGCGACTGGGTTGGGCGCATGGCGATGATGAATTTTTCACAATGGAACAATTTGTTCAATGGTTTGATTTGAAAGATGTTTCTGCCAGTCCTAGCCGCATGGACGGTAAAAAATTGCTGTGGATTAATGGCGAACACATCAAAGTGGCAGACAATACGCGTTTAGCTGATTTGGTAGAAAAGCGTTTGAAAAACAAAGGGATTGATGTTTCAGGCAGCCTGAAATTGGCAGACGTGATTGCATTGGTGAAAGACCGCGCCCAAGATTTGGCGGCATTGGCGAATGAATGTGCTTATTTCTATGTGAAAGCCACGCCCGATGAAGCCGATGTGGCGAAGCATTGGGACGAAGACGCGGCAGCGCGTATGCAGCGTTTTGCCGATAAATTGGCGCAATTGGACACTTGGACGGCGGAAAGCATTCACGATTTGTTCAAGCCATTTTGCGATGAAGAAGGGATTAAGATGGGTAAATTGGGTATGCCTTTGCGTTTGGCGGTGTGTGGTACAGCGAAAACGCCGAGCGTGGACGCGGTGTTGGCTTTGATTGGCAAAGAAGAAGTGTTGCGCCGTATGCGCGGATAATTTTCAGGCAGCCTGAAAACAAAAAATCACGGTTAATCAAACTATTATGATTAACCGTGATTTTTATTTTATACCCATTTATTGCGCTGCGGAAGCCGCTTTGGGTTCATCGTCTGCTTCAATGTTTGCCAAAATTTCTTCATCAGATTGAATGGTGAAGACTTTGCCGTTCAGTTTCACTTCATTGTTTTCCAATAATACATTGGTTTGAATGGCGTTATTGCTTTGTTTCAAATAGCCTTCTTCCGTCAAACTGTTGATGGTGCTAGACACCATTAAACGAATGGTTTGGTTCACATCTTCCAAAGCTTTCGGGTCGGCATTTTCCGCATTGGCGGCAGGGTCTTCGGTAGCGAACAAGCCGCGTGCTTGGCTGATGGCAAATTCTTCTAACAATTTGTTAGAAATATCAAAATTCACATTTGCCTTCATTTTTTGCAATAAAGAATTAAAGTTGTTCAAATCTGCTTGTTGCAAGCCGTTGAAGGTTACATCGCCGTTTACTTTAATATGCCCTGATGGTGCAGTAAAATCAAATTTTTTAATTTTAAACAATGGGTTATTGGTAAATAAACCTGCACCTTCTTTACGTACTGCTTCCAAAATCATGTCTTGTGCTTGACCTTCAGGCACTTGCTCGGTAATGATTTGTTGCCAGCGATTTTTCAATGCGGTCAAACTCTTACCGTCCAAATGTTCCGCGCCAATATGCACGTCCAATGGACCATATTGGTCAGGACCATAATGTAGTTTATCAAACTGAAAATGTCCCTCGCTGTCCACAAAACCATCGTCATTTTCTTTGGTTTGCGATTGATAGCTCAATTTTTCCACGCTGATGTTGGACGGCGCAATCGTGCCAGTTGGATTGATGAACGCGCCGATTTGCAAATCGGTAACCATATTCACCAATTCATTCAAGCGGATATTGTAATCAATGCTTTCTTTCCAAGCCACATTGAATTTATCCACTTTCACATCGGTGCTGCCCAAATCCACGCCTGTTTTGCCTGTGGCGGTGGTGTTGTTGATGGCGATGTTTTCAATGATGACTTCGCCTTTGTCTGCCAAAATCGCTTTTAGCAAGGGCGCAGTATATTGGCTGCTGTATTCATTGAAACCTGCTTTGTAATTGATTTGGCTGTTTAAGCCTTTCCAATCCAATTTAATGCCCGACAATTCTTCGTATTCAAATGGCGAAACATTGGTTTCCAATTTACCGCTACCACTTAAATAAATTGTGTTTTTCATGGTAACAGGCGTTTTATCATTGAAAAAGCGTGATAAAACTTTTTGAACTTCAGGGTCAAATTGAAATTCGCTGGTAACTGAAGCGCGAACAGGTGTGAGACCATCGGCAAACAAACCATGTTTCACATTGTTTACAATGGTAATTTCTTTTTCCAACACGGTTTTGATGTTGGCGGGCATTTGCTCCGACAAATTATTGAGCAAAGTAGGGTGGAAACGAATCACTGTGGTTTCTTTGGAACTGAACCAACCGCGCTCGTAATTGTGTGATACAACATCAAAAAAGAAAGTATCAGATAAAATTTTATGTTGTTCTTCAAGGCTTTGTTGTGCTTTGATACCAAAATAATAAGGTGTGCCAAGAAATGCGGCCAGCACCACAGGCACTGCGCCGCCAATAATGATTTTTTTCATGATGTGGTTTTGCGGAAATAGTAAGAAATGGCAATATTATATACCACAAAAGGCTGCCTGAAAACGCGTTGTTTTCAGGCAGCCTTGTTTCAATCGCCAATTCAAACCGAATTAAACCGAGAATGATGAGCCACAACCGCAAGTGGTTGCCGCATTTGGATTGCGAATCACAAATTGTGAACCTTGCAAACTTTCGGTGTAATCAATTTCTGCGCCGATTAAATATTGATAACTCATTGGGTCTACAAGGAATTTTAAACCATTTTTCACGATTTCAAAATCGTCATCGTTTTTGATTTCGTCAAAGGTGAAACCATATTGGAAACCAGAACAGCCGCCGCCGTTCACAAAAACGCGTAACATTAAATCGGGGTTATTTTCTTCGGCAATCAAATCCGCCACTTTGGTGCAGCAGGCTTCGGTGAAGATGATGGGGCTTTCGTCTGACATTTGTGTTTTCCTGTGTGTTAATTAATTGGGTAATGTATGATTTGGGGGCAGCCTGAACCATTTTCAAGTTGGAGCGAAAATAAGTTTCAGGCTGCCTGAATGTTTCGCTGATGATTGTACGCTGAAATTAGCAAATTGACAAAATCAATCTCCACTCAAACGCTGCCGCATTTGCTCAAACAGGCAAACAGTCGCCGCCATTGCCACATTCAAGGATTCTGTTGCGCCCACCATTGGGATTTTCACGCTCGCGCTCGCCTTTGCCAATAATTCGGGCGACACGCCTGCGCCTTCATTGCCAAACACCCACGCTGTAGCTTCGCGCAAATCCAAATCCTTGTCATACAAAGAAAAATGCTTGGATTCACTCAAGGCAGTCGCCAATACGCGCCCCTGATACTGCTCGCGCCACGCCGCCAAATCCACACGTTCATGCACATTTAACAAAAAATGCGCCCCCATGCCCGAGCGTAAAACTTTCGGCGACCACACATCGGCACAACCTTTGCCTAATACAATTTCGCTCACCCCTGCGGCGGCTGCGCTGCGCAAGATTGTGCCAATATTGCCCGAATCTTGCACATTTTCCAATACAATGCAGTCGCCAGCCGTTTTCAGGCTGCCTGAATCGGGTAAATTCACCCAAGTCATGATTTCTTCACCATTGATTAATTGGCTGATTTTTTCCAATGCGCCTTGTTCCACCAGCGTGATGTGGTGTTCAGGCAGCCTGCGTAATATATTTTGCGTTTCGGTTTTGTGAAATTGCTGTGTTGGAATAAAGACTTGTTTAGGCAATAAATTTGCGTTTAAATAAGCGTCTAATAAATGCGTGCCTTCTAATACTGTAGCGTGGTGTTCGCGGCGATATTTGGCAGATTGTATTAATTTAGCTAATAATTTTAGCTGTTCATTGTGAACCGATGTGATGGTTTTCATAAGGTTAAATAATGGATTTATTGGATGATTTCGTGAACACAGTTTTCACGATTGCGCGAAAATGGCGTGCAAATTTTTTGTCCAAACACGTCCGCGCTAATCGTTTCCAATGCCTGACTCAATGCGCCCGCGCTTTTTTCCAAATGTGGGCGGCTACGTGAAATCATGGCTGCGTTTCGGGGGCGGTTAAGATTTGCGCGATTTGCTTGCTGGCTTGTTCGCCCGTTTGGTTGGCGCATTCGGGGTCAAATTGCCCATTTTTGGAGGTTAGGCAGCCGCTCATTTTCTGTAAAATCAAGGCGGTATTCTGTAAAACATAGCTACCGACTTGTGGCATGGTTTCTTGTAACACTTGTGGCAGCGTTTCGGCGGGTTTTTGCGCGTGAACCAGTGGTGTGGCGCAGAGTAGGGTGATGGCAAGAATTTGTTTTTGCATGATTTTCTCCATAAATAAAATATTCAGGCAGCCTGAAAGCCACTTGAAATGTGATTATGGCATGGAAAATCGTTATTTTGTGTCAAGTTGTGCCAACGCCGCCCATTGCGCCGCCGACATTTCGCGCACGGCTGGGAGATGGATTTCGCCATCCACAGGATTGGCGTTCAGCCGCGCATAACCGCGCAATACATCTTCTTCGGCAACCTGATGAATATTTGGGAAAAAATTATGCAGTCGATAAATTTCCACCACAAAACCATGCGCTTTTGCCAATTCAATCAAGGCGTAACAGGTTTTGGCTTTTTGATTGGGATTGGCGTTGATAATGAGAATATCGCGCTGCGGTTCGCGTTTGCCCAGCGCAAAGGCTTCGGCTTGGCGGATTTGGTTGATTTTGTGGGCGGCGGAAAATTGTTCAAAATCAAAATGATAGTTGCCGTGTTCATCGGTTAGGGCGTGGTCATTGTCTAGGTGGACAATGTGGGCGTGGGGGTAATCGCGTTGAAATTGGGCGATTTGTTGCGCGGCAAAAGTGGATTTGCCCGAGCCTTCGTGTCCGCGTAAAAGTATGAATTTTTGCATATTATTGGGTTTAATTGTTTTCAGGCTGCCTTGTGGTACATGAGAAAACTCATGTAGGGTGCGTATTACGCACCGAAATTCCAAATGGTTTGAATGATTTGGTGCGTAGTACGCACCCTACATTTTTGGCGTTGGTAAAATTTCGTGTATTGTCAGGTAGCCTGAAAAATCACATCAACGCCAACGCATTCAAACACTTCTCACGCAAACCATTTTGCGGTGTCAGCGTTAAATTGGGCAATTCCAACGTGTAGGGCGCACCCAATTTATCCGCTTGCAACACGCGATAGGTCAGCAAACTCGCCAATTTTTCCACAGGCGTACCCTGCGGATAATCGCGGTAGGAAATGATTTCGCTGTGGGCGGCTGGCGGTGGTTCATCAAACACTTTGTCCATCAATTCGCCGCGTTTGGCATACACTTTCCACGCGATGTGTTGCAAACTCGCGCCGTGCTGGTGGTTTTTCAAATAGGCAATGTCATCGCCGTGTGCGCCTGCTTGTTGCGGCGTTTGCTCGGCATCGGGTTCGGCGGCGGTACCAAAATCGTTGTGCGGCAAGGGCGCGGCAAACGCCACCGCGCTGGATTGCCATTCCGCCCGCGCTTCGGCGTGAAACAAACCAAACGGTGCAGAAGTCGCCCATTTCAATAAAAGCGGGCGCGGAAAATAACCGCGTTGCACAATCGGAATCGCCCAAATAGTTTCGGTGGGTGCGTTCAGGCTGCCTGAAATATGCAAACTTTGCCATGCGGTAAATTGGTTTTCCTGATGTTCATCAATGGTTTGAGCGTATTCGCCGCGCCACCACAGCAAACGCGCCCGATGTGCCGCGCCACCGTGTAAACGAATCAACACATCTGCCGTTTGCCCTGCAAACACTTCATCGGTAAACGCCAATTCTATTTGCAAACCAAGCAGTTGCCGTCGCGTGAGCAATGCCGCCACGCCAATAAAACCCACTACCCAAAAACACACGGCATACGCCACGTTCACCTGATAATTCACCGCGCCCAGCCAAATCGCCGCGCTCAACACAAACAGCGACACCGCCAATTTGGTCGGGCGCAAGGAAATATGGCGGTTGGACAATGTGCCTTCTTGGGCGATGGTTAAAATTTCTTTTTCTTTAAAATAAGCCATTTGGTTTCCAAAAAAATCATACTTCAGGCAGCCTGAAAAAATAAACTCAATCCAATCAATACGGCGGCAACAATCGCCGCAAACAATGTGCCAACACAATCACCACAAACACCGCGTTTCGCAATATGGTTCGCACGCCGCCCCAGCGTACAGGTTTTTCAGGTTGCCTTGTTTGGGCAACGCGTGCCGCTTGCGTGGCTAATTGTTCAAAAAAATCAGGGCGTAACACAGGTTCACACCACGCGCCCGCCATTTCGTCAAACAGGGTCGCGCCGTGTTTGCCGCCGACCACGCCCGCAAATAGGGCGCAAGTGGTGTCGGTGTCGCCGCCGCATTCGCATAAAAAATCCAATCCTGCCAATGGATTATCCCGAAATTGTTGCCACGCCTGAAACACCGCCGCCACCGTGTGATAGGCGTAACCCGTAATGCCGTGTTTGGGGTCGGGCTGGTAGGCGTGAATGTGCGCCCACAAATCGGCGTGAACGCGCTCGCCTAGCCATGCCGATTTTTGTTCAACTGATTGATTGGACAAATAATATTCTGCGTGCGCCAACAATGCCAACGCATACGCGGCGTGTTCCGCTTGTGGGTCGCGGTGGGTGGTGGCGGTGCTGATGTGGACTAGTTCGGCTAACTGATTGACATCATTGCATAAAATACCCAAAACGGGCGCGCGCATCGCCGCCCCATTACCTGCCGACCAAGTGCCTGTGTTTTGCAAACCCAAGCAGATTTTCAGGCAGCCTTTCAGCGTAGCCATGCCACAATTCACGGGCAAAGCGAGCAGCCACCCACGCAATTGTCCGCGCAATTTGCGCCGAAACGCGTTGGGTTCGCCTGCGCTGGCGATGTAGGCTTGCACGGTCAAAACGGCGTGTTCGGTGTCGTCCGAAACCATGCCGCCGTGAATAAACGGCAGCAGCGCGTAACGGCGTGGGCGCAACCATTTTTTTGCGCGGCGCGGCGAGAGATTTTCATAGGGCAAACCGTAGGCATCGCCGACTGCGGTGGCGAGTAGGGTTTGGTAAATGGTTGTTTTCATGATGATTTTATTTTATTTTCAGGCTGCCTGAAACGGTTTATTTGTGGCAATTCATTTTCAAAATCACAAGCTGCAATTATCTGAATATTGAATGTATTCAAATAATTGAGTAATAAAATAATCTGTTCAATATATTCCCTATGGTATTGTTCATTGAGTAAATCAACTTCTATGATTATGGGAAAAAATAAAAAATCATCAGATTTTGGTTGAAATTCTTTATTTTTCAATAGGGATAATGAAAAAATGGTGGTATCTAAATAGCGTTGTTTATCTAATTTTTGTTTGAAAAATAATTCAATCAATGAAGCCAATTGAGCAATATTTTGGGGGTAATCAATAAATAATTTACAAAAATAATTCATGGTTATATTTTCAGGCTGCCTTTCAATGTGCGACAAAATAAATGTAGGGTGCACCGTGCGCACCAAATTTACCGTCATATTTAAATTATTCAATTATTTTGGTGCGCACGGCGCACCCTACCTGTGATTTTTGTTATGTACTGAAAGGCAGCCTGAAACTCACACCGCCACCTGTTCCAAAATTTCCGCCAAAACCTTGCTGCTGTTTTGTTGCTGCAAAGATTGCAAACGGTGGTTGCCGACCGACACCCACACCGCTTTCACGTCTTCGGGCAAGACAAAATCGCGCCCGTCCAAAAACGCCCATGCTTTTGCCGCATTCGCCACCGCTAAACCTGCGCGTGGACTCAAACCCAGCGCAAATCGCCCCGCTTGGCGCGTTGCCGCCACCAAACGGTAAATATACGCCGCCACCGCTTCGGACACGGTAACTTGCTGCACTTGCGCTTGCCATTGTGCCAAGATTTCGGGCGATGCAATTGCTTGAATTTGGGGGACTAATTGGCGGCGGTCGCCCATGTGGTACAACATTTTTTCAGCTTCTTCAACAGGATAACCCATGCTCAAACGCATCATAAAGCGGTCAAGCTGGCTTTCTGGCAAGGGGAATGTGCCAAGTTGCTCCGATGGATTTTGCGTTGCCACCACCAAAAATGGTTGTGGCAGACGATAAGTTTTGCCGTCCACCGACACTTGCCCTTCTTCCATCGCTTCCAACAGCGCGGATTGCACTTTGGGCGAAGCGCGGTTAATCTCGTCCGCCAACACAAATTGGTTGAACACAGGACCGGGGTGAAATTTAAACGCCGCTTCATTCGGCGCAAACACGTTTACGCCCAACAAATCAGCAGGCAGCATATCATTGGTAAATTGCACGCGCTGATAATGCAAACCCAGCACCGCCGCCAAACTGCTTGCCAATGTGGTTTTGCCCACCCCTGGTACGTCTTCCAGTAAAACGTGTCCGCCTGCTAAAATACAGGCAACCAATTGTTTTAAAACATTTTGTTTGCCTAGAATTACGGTGTTGAGTTGGTCAAATAAAGGGGTGAAATTGGGATTAGACATTTTTAATACTTTCTGTTTTATTTTGAATTTATAAAATATAGTGGATTCAATTTAAATCAGGACAAGGCGACAGCGACCGCCGTGTACACATAGTACATAAGGAAGCTGGCAACGCGGTACTGATTTAAATGGAATTCACTATAAATTTGCAGGCAGCCTGAAAAACCATTACTCAATTTTAATGTATTCAACCACCAAAATAATAATTTCCTCACGCCCATTTGGTGTGTTCAGCCAAACCGAATCGCCTTCACGCGCCTTAATCAGCGCACGGGCAAGCGGCGATTTCCATGAAATTTTATTTTGGTTCATGTCAATTTCATCTTCGCCGACAATTTTCACTGTTTGCTCTGTGCCATCGCCGCGCTCAATCGTTACGGTGGCGGCGAAAAACACTTGGTCGGTGTATTCACGTGTTTCGGGGTCAATCACCAGTGCGTCTTCCAAACGTTTGGTTAGAAAACGAATTCTGCGGTCAATTTCGCGCATACGGCGTTTGCCATATAAATAATCGCCGTTTTCGCTGCGGTCGCCATTGCTCGCCGCCCAATTGACGATTTGCACGATTTCGGGGCGTTCTTTATGGACGAGTTGATACAATTCCTGTTGCAAAGATTGATGACCTGCTGGGGTCATATAGTGCTTGTGTTCAGACATGGCAAAAATTTGTATTTTAACAAAAAATAGGCAGCCTGAAACGTCATTTCGCGTTTCAGGCTGCCTGAAAATTGAATGCTCAATTAATCGCGTTTCGCCAAAGCATCACGGATTTCACGCAACAAAACAATGTCTTCTGAAGGTTCGGCGGGTGCGGCTGGTTCTTCTTCCGCTTTTTTCACTGCCGCGTCTTGCAATTTGTTCACCACTTTTACCACCACGAAAATCGCAGAAGCGACAATCAAAAAGCTCAAAATCGTGTTCATAAATGAACCGATATTCATCGTTACCGCGCCCGCTTCTTTTGCCGCCGCCAAAGTGGGGAAGCCGCCTTCGGGTGTGGGCAATTTGCCGTCTTTCAGCACCAAGAAAAAGTTAGAAAAATCAATACCACCCAAAATAATACCAATCGGTGGCATAATAATATCGTCCACCAAAGATTTTACGATATTGCCGAAAGACGCACCAATCACCACGCCCACCGCCAAATCAATCACATTACCGCGTAAAATAAACGCCTTAAATTCGTCTTTTAATGACATGTTTTCATACCTCAAATAAAAATGTGTGTTCAACAAAGCCGCGCATTATGCTGACTTTGAAGCAAAAATTCAATCTAAAAATAACAGATAATCAGGCTGCCTGAATTTTCAGGCAGCCTGATTATGCTTTAAAACATTGATTGGATTATTTTTTTGCTGCTTTTTTCGCAGGAGCTTTTTTCGCACCTTCTTGTGGCAACAAAGCGTCTTTCAATGCTTTACCAGGTTTGAATTTAGGCACGCGAGCGGCTGGAATGGTGATTGGCTCTTTGGTTTTTGGGTTCAAGCCTTGACGTTCAGCGCGTTCAGCTACTGTGAATGAACCAAAGCCCACCAAAGTGATGTCGCCGTCTTTTTGCAAAGTTTCTTTTACCACAGAAGTAAAAGCGTCCAATGCTTTGCCAGCGTCGGTTTTGGTCAAGCCAGATTTCTCGGCGATTGCATCAATTAATTCAGACTTATTCATGTAAAGTCCCTTTCCGTTGGGTTAAAAATGAGTTAAAAAAATGAAGAAAAGTTGCTGAAACGCCCGAATATCGGGCATTCCGTGTTGCGCTGACTACTTTAACAATTCCTGAAAACAAGTGCAAGCACAAAATAGGGTAAAAGCTATGTTTTTTGGTTTTTATGCGACAAAATCGGGTTTTTTGCAACAAAATAGCCCTTTTTAGGCAGCCTGAAGTGGAAAACGGCATTTTGGGGCGCATAAACAAAGGGCAGCCTGAAATTTCGTTTTCAGGCTGCCTAGATGATTTTTTATTTGTCCAACTCAAATTCTTTGTGCAACACGCGTGTTGCCAATTCCAAATATTTCTCGTCAATCAACACAGACACTTTGATTTCAGACGTGGAAATCATTTGAATATTGATGCTTTCCGCCGCCAAAGCGCGGAACATCGCCGAAGCCACGCCCACATGTGAACGCATACCCAAGCCCACAATAGACACTTTGCATACGGCATCATCGCCGCTCACTTCGGTTGCACCAATGGTGTTTTTCAATTGCTCCAGCAATTCCAAAGTGGGTTTGTAGTCGCCGCGTGGCACGGTGAATGAAAAATCGGTTGTGCCTTCGTTGCCGACATTTTGGATAATCATGTCCACTTCAATATTCGCGTCTGCCACCGCACCCAAAATTTGGTAGGCGATACCGGGTTTGTCGGGTACGCCGCGTACATTGATGCGTGCTTGGTTTTTGTCAAAGGCGATGCCTGATACGACTGCTCTTTCCATATTTTCGTCTTCCTCAAAAGTGATTAATGTGCCGTTGCCGCCCTCTTGCAGGCTGCTTAATACGCGCAAACGAACTTGGTATTTGCCCGCAAATTCTACGGAACGAATTTGCAAAACCTTGCTGCCCAAGCTCGCCAATTCCAACATTTCTTCAAATGTGATGGTGTCCATGCGTTTGGCTTCGGGGACAACGCGTGGGTCGGTGGTGTACACGCCGTCCACATCGGTGTAGATTTGGCATTCGTCTGCTTTTAATGCGGCTGCCAATGCCACCGCCGAAGTGTCCGAACCGCCGCGTCCCAAAGTAGCAATATCGCCCTCGCTGCTAATGCCTTGAAAACCCGCCACAATCACCACGCGACCCGCTTTCAAATCTGCCAACATTTTGTCGCCGTCAATTTCTTCAATACGGGCTTTGGTGTGGGCGGTGTCGGTTTTCACGGCAACCTGCCAGCCTGTGTAGCTTTTCGCGTCCACGCCGATGTTTTTCAACGCCATCGCCAGCAAACCAATGGTAACTTGCTCGCCCGTTGCCAACACCACGTCCAATTCGCGTGGGTCGGGGAATTCCTGCATTTCGTGCGCCAACGCCACCAAACGGTTGGTTTCGCCGCTCATCGCTGATACGACCACCACCACATCATGACCTTCATCGCGCGCTTTTTTCACGCGATTGGCAACATTTTTAATGCGCTCGGCAGAACCCACCGAAGTGCCGCCGTATTTTTGTACAATCAACGCCATAATTTGTTCTCGTTTTGTTTGGAAAAAAACGCGCGTATTCTACCGTGTTTGGGGGCGACTGACAATTTGCTCGCAAGTTGTTTTTGCAGATAAAATCGTGCAGTTTAAGGCAAAAATGTGCGATTTGGGTGCGAAACGAATTGTCATGAGCCCCAGTATTGAAAAACAAATGGTTTTCAGGCTGCCTGATTAAAAAAATATCTCACATAAAGCAGCCTGAAGCCACTCAAGCCAAGCCATTCAACAAATTCCCCAATATCTATTCAAAACGCGGTAAAATAGCGACTATTTTTTTGAACTATATTTAACTGCTGGCGTTGGAGCGAACCTTCCATGTGGATTTTTCTTCTTATCATCATTTTAGTCTCTGTTTTAGCAATCATGTTTTGGTTTTACAACCAGCAAGAAACGCGTTTTCAAGACGAATTAGATGAATTACGCCAACAACGCCATCAGCCCAACCCATCTCCCAATAAGCCTGAAATAGCCGAAACGCCTATTTTCAGGCAGCCTGAAAATATTATTTCAGATAAAAATCAATATGATGATTTGTCTGATGATAAAGTCAATGAAGACATTTTAACCAAAGCCGAACAGCCACTCAAAACCGTCATTATTTTTCCCGAAAACGAGTATGTGGACAATTATGACCATTTTAGGCAGCCTGAAATGCCTGAACCTGCTGCGCCCAAAATTCATGCTGAACCCCTTGTTTTGCCACAAAAAAATATTTTCCAATTGGCGGAAGAATTAGCCGATACGCCCCCAGCGTTTAATTCCATTCGTGAAACCGACCCATTTTTTGCGCCGCCCACCACTTTGCCCGAAAGTGAATTGTTGCCGCCTGAAAAATTGAATCATTTTGCCTTTGAATTGATTGACGATGACGACCCGCCAGCCGTGATTACGCTGGAAGAAGCCACGCGTAATTTACGCAGCCTGCGCGAATTGGAAGAAGAACAAAGAATTGAAAACACAGGAGAATTAGACGAAAACCAAGCAGAAACAGAACAGACGACAGAGACGGCACACGATGACGACTCTGGCGCAACCGTGTCTGATAAAAAAATCAAAAATCAGCCCAATCAAGTGGTTGAACCTATTGATGAAATTGAAGCAATACGTAAACGTGTGGCGGCAGATATTGCTTCGGCAGTGGAAATTCCACCCGAATTTGCGCCCAGCATGTTGCCCGAACCCAATCCCGAGTTGGAAACCATCACTTTGGAAGATGCCATGCGCGCGTGGCAAGACGATGAGCAGGAATTGGCAGCAACTAAACCCGTTGTTGTGGATTTGGAAGTCGATGAATTGCAATACGATGATGTGATGAATGCGGTGGCGGTGCGTGAACGCACTTTGCAACATGTACCACAACCCAGCCCGAAACCTTTGCCTTTGGACGCGGAAACGATTAGTGAAGACGAAATTCGGGAAAGTTTATTGCGCCAACGCATGGCAAGACGACAACAATTATTGGCAGAAGCCCCTGTTCACAGCATTATTCGCCAAAATATACCAACCATTCCTGAAGATGAAGTGTTTGCCAATTTGGCGCGTAGTAATCAGTATGCGCCTGCGGCTCGCCGCCGTGTGCGCACCAAGCCTTTGCGTGAAGATGATTTGATTACGCCGCAAAATCAACATCAACGCCCTGTGCGTCATCGCATGGTGGACAATGAAATTGTGCATGAGCCTGAAATCATCACGCCACGCGCACCGATTCCTGCGCCTGTGCGCCGTGCGCGTCATCGGGCGGCGGTGGTGAATACGCCGCCCATGCCATCGCCTGAAGCGGCAAGTTTGACGCGTTTTACGCAAGTAACGCCACCGCCAGTTGCGCCCATGCCGCCGACCATTTCATTTTCGCCTTTGCCAGAACCTGTGTTGATTGCGCCACAAATTGTGGAGCAAGCGATTCATTTTCCGCCGCCAGCGATTGTGCGTCCCGATGATTTTCAGGCTGCCTTAAATTCGCCAGCTTATGATTATCCGATGTTGGAAAAGCCTTATTATCCAGCTTACAAAGCGCAACAAGATGAATTGGCAGAAATTTTTGAACACGCGGACACGCCACCTGCTTATCCTTTGCCAACCACCGCTTTATTGTTGCCACCGCAACACGATAAATCGGCGGTGCAAACCGATGAGCAATTGTTGGAAAATGGCATTACGATTGAAGAAAAATTAGCCGAATTCAAAGTCAAAGTGAAAGTGATAGATGCGTATGCAGGACCTGTGATTACGCGTTATGAAATTGAACCTGATACGGGTGTGCGTGGCAATTCGGTGTTGAATTTGGAAAAAGATTTGGCGCGTTCACTGGGCATGGGTTCTATTCGCGTGGTGGAGACGATTCCAGGGAAAAATTGCATGGGCGTAGAATTACCTAATCCGAAACGCCAAATGATTCGAATTAGCGAAATTTTTAATTCGCCACAGTTTACCCAAAGTCGTTCCAAACTGACATTGGCGTTGGGGCAGGACATTACGGGGCAGCCTGTGGTTACCGATTTGGCGAAAGCACCGCATTTGTTGGTGGCGGGTACAACGGGTTCGGGCAAATCGGTGGGTGTGAATAGCATGATTTTATCGCTGTTGTTCAAATCCACGCCTGAAGACGTACGCTTGATTATGATAGATCCAAAAATGTTGGAACTGTCTGTTTATGAAGGCATTCCGCATTTGCTCACGCCTGTGATTACCGATATGAAATACGCGGCGAATGCACTCAATTGGTGTGTGAGTGAAATGGAAAAACGCTATCGCTTGATGTCGCATTTGGGCGTGCGTAATTTGGCGAGTTACAACGCAAAAATCATGGAAGGTCAATTGCAAGGGCAAAAATATGCCAATCCGTTTAGCTTATCCAATGAAGAGCCTGAACCCCTTGAAAAATTACCCTTTATTGTGGTGGTGGTGGACGAGTTTGCCGATTTAATGATGACGGCTGGCAAGAAAATTGAAGAATTGATTGCCCGATTGGCGCAAAAAGCACGCGCGGCTGGCATTCATCTGATTTTGGCAACGCAACGCCCAAGTGTGGACGTGATTACGGGCTTGATTAAGGCGAATATTCCCACGCGCATTGCGTTCCAAGTGTCCAGTAAAGTGGATAGCCGCACGATTTTAGACCAGATGGGTGCGGAAAACTTGCTTGGTCAAGGCGATATGCTGTTCCTGCCCCCTGGTACGGGTTATCCGCAACGTGTGCATGGCGCATTTGTGGTGGACAGCGAAGTGCATGAAATTGTGGAATATTTGAAACAATTTGGCGAACCCGATTATGTGGAAGACATTATTGCAGGCGGTAATGAAATTTCAGGCAGCCTGAACGCGGGCGAGCGCGGCAGCAATGGCGGTGAGCGCGACCCTTTATTTGATGAAGCGGTGGCAACCATTTTGCGCACGCAAAAACCGACCATTTCGTCTTTGCAACGCTTTTTGCGTATTGGCTACAATAAAGCGGCGACTTTGTTTGACCAAATGGAAGCGGAAGGCATTGTTTCGCCAGCAGATTCGGCTGGTAAACGTACGATTTTGGCGCGTTCAGATAATGTGTCAGAAGAGTGATTTTCAGGCTGTCTGACAGTACACGACAAAACTCATGTAGGGTGCGTATTACGCACCAAAATTCCAGATTATTTGAATGATTTGGTGCGTGGTACGCACCCTACATTTTGGGTGTTTGTAAAAATTGTCGTGTACAGAAAGGTAGCCTGAAAACAATATTGATATGATTTAGCCTATCAGGCTGCCTGAAAGTGTTTGTAACTTTCAGGCAGCCTGATTTTATGGAAAAATGCAACAAATTGTTTACAAAAAAAATTTTCCCAATCACCAAGCTAACACTTTTTTACAATCTTCGTTTATAATCATTTAACGCCAAAATATTGGCGTTCCCAATAAGTCAAATATTAAACAAGACCAAAGGAACCCCCAATGAACGCACAAGTCAAAACAGATGTTGTACTCATCGGCGCAGGCATTATGAGCGCAACACTCGGCACTTTACTCAAAGAAGTCGCCCCCGAAACCAGCATCACCGTTTTTGAACAACTGAACGATGTCGCCAAAGAAAGCTCCCACGAGCTGAATAACGCAGGGACAGGACATGCCGCCTTGTGCGAACTCAATTACACCGCCGAACAAGCCGATGGCAGCGTAGACATCAAACGCGCCATCAACATCAATGAAAAATTCAAATTGTCTTTGCAATTATGGTCTTATCTGGTGAAACAAGGGCGCATTGAAAAACCCGAAGAGTTCATTCAACAATTGCCCCACATGAGCTTTGTGCAAGGCGAAAAAGATGTACAATTCCTAAAAAAACGCTACGAAGCCATGGTGCAACACCCCCTGTTTAAAAACATGGAATACAGCGAAGACCGCGAAGTGTTGGCACAATGGTTTCCACTGATGATGGAAAATCGCGCCGCCAACACGCCCATCGCCGCCACCAAAGTGGACACAGGCACAGACATTAATTTTGGTGAATTAACACGCAAATTATTCAAACATTTGCAAAATGAACAAGTCAATATTCATTGTAATCATCAAGTTAAAGCATTCCAAAAAACTGCGGAAGGTTGGGCTTTGACTGTGGTAAATAAATTAACGGGCGAAACTTTTGTTCATCATGCCAAATTTGTGTTTATTGGTGGCGGCGGTGGCAGTTTGCCTTTGTTGCAAAAAACAGGCATTCCCGAAAGCCATTCTATTGGCGGTTTCCCTGTGAGCGGCATTTTCTTGGCGTGTAAAAACCCTGAAATCGCCAACCAGCATTTTGCCAAAGTGTATGGCAAAGCCGCTTTGGGCGCTCCACCGATGTCTGTGCCGCATTTGGACACGCGTTTTGTGGACGGCAAACGCACCTTATTGTTTGGACCTTTCGCGGGTTTTACGCCTAAATTCTTGAAATCAGGTTCTATTTTTGATTTGCCCACTTCGGTGCGCCCACACAATTTAACCACCATGCTGGCGGCGAGCAAAAAGAATATGGATTTGACTAAATACTTGTTAGAACAAGTAAAATTAACCAAAGAACAACGCATGGACGAATTGCGCCAATTCTACCCCAACGCCAAATCGGAAGATTGGGAATTGATTGAAGCAGGTCAGCGCGTGCAAATCATCAAGGACACGCCGACTGAAAAAGGCAGCCTGCAATTTGGTACGGAAGTGATTAGCGCGGCAGATGGTTCGGTGGCGGCTTTGTTGGGGGCTTCCCCTGGGGCTTCTACTTCGGTGCAAGTGATGTTGGAAGTTTTGCAAAAATGTTTCACGGACAAAATCCCGAATTTGGACGAAAAATTGCAAGAAATGATTCCATCATTGGGCAAAAATTTGGCAGAACACCCTGAAATGCTTGACCATATTCAACGCGGCGTGCGTGAATCTTTGGGCTTGAAAGTATTGTGGTAATTTTGTAAACTGGTTTTCAGGCAGCCGATTGTTTTCAGGCTGCCTGAAATTATTTGAAATATAAGGAAAAACAATGACAAACAAAACTTGGTCAGGACGCTTTAATGAACCCGTGTCCGAATTGGTGAAACAGTACACAGGTTCCATTGATTTTGACAAACGCTTGGCGAAATGGGACATTCAAGGCTCGCTCGCCCACGCGCAAATGTTGCACGAGGCTGGCGTGTTGTCGGCGCAAGATTTGGCGGATATTCAACGCGGCATGGCGGAAATTCAGGCGGAAGTGGATTCAGGCAGCCTGAAATGGTCGCTGGATTTGGAAGACGTACACATGAATATTGAACGCCGCTTAACCGACAAAATCGGCGACGCGGGCAAGCGTTTGCACACAGGGCGCAGCCGCAACGACCAAGTGGCAACCGATATTCGCTTGTGGTTGCGCGATGAAATCAGCACCATTCGTTTTTTAATCAAAGATTTGCAGGCTGCCTTGCTGGAATTGGCGAGCGATAATGTGAACACCGTCATGCCCGGTTTTACCCATTTGCAGGTGGCGCAACCTGTGAGTTTCGCCCATCATCTGCTGGCGTATGTGGAAATGCTGGGACGCGATGATGAACGCATGGCAGATTGCCGCAAGCGCGTGAACCGAATGCCTTTGGGGGCGGCGGCGTTGGCTGGTACCACTTTCCCAATTCGCCGCGAAACCACCGCCAAATTGCTTGATTTTGAACAAATTTGCCAAAATTCGCTGGACGCGGTTTCCGACCGCGATTTTGCGATTGAATTTACCGCCGCCGCCAGCTTGCTGATGGTGCATTTGAGTCGTTTGAGCGAAGAATTGATTATTTGGATGTCGCCACGTTTTGCGTTTATTGATATTGCCGACCGTTTTTGTACGGGGTCGTCCATCATGCCGCAAAAGAAAAACCCTGATGTACCAGAGTTAGTGCGCGGCAAATCGGGGCGCGTGGTGGGTCATTTAACAGGCTTGATTTTGTTGATGAAATCGCAACCTTTGGCGTACAACAAAGACAATCAGGAAGACAAAGAACCTTTGTTTGACACGGTGGACACCGTGATTGACACGCTGCGGATTTATGCCGACATGATGCGCGGCATTACCGTGAAACCCGAAAACATGAGAGCAGCCGTGTTGCAAGGCTTTGCGACCGCCACCGATTTGGCGGATTACCTTGTGAAAAAAGGTGTGCCGTTCCGCGACAGCCACGAAGTTGTGGCGCAAGCCGTGCGCCATGCCGAAACGCAACAATGTGATTTGGCAGATTTGCCTTTGGACGTGTTGCGTGGATTCAGCGCGTTGATTGAAAACGATGTTTACGACATTCTCACGCCCGAAGGCAGCCTGAATGCGCGTAACCACATTGGCGGCACCGCGCCCGAACAAGTGAAGTTACAAATTGCGCGTTGGCAACAATTATTGGCAGAATAAGCGTATAATCAAGTGTTAGGGAACATTGTTTTCTAACACTTTTTTGTTTCAGGCTGCTTGAAAATACAAAGCAATTTTATCAACGCCAACAAATGTAGGGTGCGCCGTGCGCACCAAATGACAGAATAATTTAAATATTGTGGTGGATTTGGTGCGCACGGCACACCCTACGTTATTTTTGCCGCGTATTTTCAGGCAGCCTGAAAAAATTTGAAAGGCGAGTATGATGAAAAAATTAGCAATTTTAACCTTATTATTCGGTTTTACCACATTTGTCCACGCCGTGCCGCAAGTAAAAATGGCGCAAGTGGGCGCAGCCAAATCCGTGTCGCCACAAGAAATGTTAAGCGCAGTCAATGCGATACGCGCCAAATCGCGTATGTGCGGCAAAACCATGATGCCCGCCGTGCCGCCTTTGAAATGGAATTCGACTTTGGCGTATTCGGCGGGCAAACACGCGCAAGATATGGCGTACCATAAATTTTATAAACACAAAAATAAACAAGGGCTTGACCCTTTTGACCGCCACAAACGCGATGGCTACAAAGGTTGGGGCGGCGTGGAAAACATCACGGCAGGCAATGAAACGCTGGAAGACGCATTATCCCATTTATTGGAAAGCGAATACCATTGCAAAACCTTGATGAATCAGTATATTACCGAAATGGGCATGGCGCAGGTGTTTGTGCCGCAATCGCAATATGGCAATTATTGGGTGCAGAATTTTGGGATTGACCCACAGCGATTTTATGAATTAAAAGGCTATCCTGTGGAAAGGGCGAAACGTTTGCCGTTTGGGAAAATGTTTGATTGATTTGCAGGCTGCCTGAATACAACATATTCGCTATCATTGTAATTTTCTAACGCACTTTTTGTATTTACCCGTTTTTTTTCTTCAAAAAAGTCGCTAAAATAATGGTGTAAATAAAGCCAATTCACTCTTGATTATATAAATTAAAGGACAATAATAATGAGCATTGAAAAAATCGCAGATTACTTGTATGTATCGCGCCAATTAAACGAGCGCACCGCCAAACAAGTTGCACAATATAACATCAAAACCGTTATTTGCAATCGCCCTGACGGTGAAGAACCCAATCAGCCCGATTTTGAAACCGTGAAAGCGTGGCTGAATGCCAATGGCATTGAAAACGTGATTTTCATGCCCACCACGATGGAAGACATCAGCGATGAATTGTTGCAAGAATTTGAAGTAACGGTGGCAAAATCAGAATCGCCGATTTTGGCGTATTGTCGCACGGGTACGCGCTCGGCGATGTTGTGGGCGTTGAACCAATCTAAACGTGGCGTGGAAGTGAACAGTTTGATTCGTGCGGCGGATTTGGCAGGCATTAATTTGACAAAAATGCGCGATAAATTGGAAAGCGTGTCGCCACGTCATAAAAAATAATATTTAAATTATTCAAAAATTAGGCAGCCTGAACCATTTTTCAGGCTGCCTGTTTTTTATAGTGAATTCAATTTAAACCAATACCGCGTTGCCAGCTCCCTTATGTACTATAGTCGTAGAAATGAAAATGCAGTACAAGGCGACAACGCCCGCCGTGTACGAATAGTACATAAGGGCGTTGGCAACGCCGTACTGCTTTTTCAGTTCTGCGACTATATGTGTACACGGCGGTCGCTGTCGCCTTGTCCTGATTTAAATTGAATCCACTATAATTATTCATCATCTGAATATTCTTCTTGGTCTTTGTCTTTCTTTTTCTTGCGTTTTTTGTCTTTTTTGTCGTCATCGTCATCGCCATCGGGAATGGCGGCGTCAATCAATGCGCCCGTGCCTTTGACGGCTAATTTGCCTGCGGTCAAGACGGTGGTCGCCGCCAAATCTGCGGCTGCCGCCACCACGCAACCTTGTAACATCAAACACGCTGCGGAAATGGCTAACCATTTCATTTTCATCATCTTTTCTTTCTATTATTTCAATAATTCAATCATCATTTTTTCGTAAATGGCGGACAATTTGGGAATGTCGTCCACCGCGATGTGTTCGTCAATTTGGTGAATGGTCGCATTGACAAAACCCAATTCAATCAATTCTTTAGCAATCACTTTGATAAAACGCCCATCTGATGTGCCGCCCGATGTGGACAATTCCGCCGCCACGCCGCAAATTTCGTCAATCGCGTTTTGCGCCACTTGGGTTAATTTGCCCGCTTCGGTCAAAAACGGATTGCCCGACAATGACCAAGCCAAATCGTATTCAAAACCATATTTGTCCAAAATTTCGTGGACGCGGGTTTTCAGGCTGCCTTCCGTTTGTTCGGTGGAAAAGCGGAAATTGAATTTGACGTTTACGTTGGCGGGAATGACGTTGGTCGCGCCTGTGCCGCCGTTGATATTGGAAATTTGGAAGCTGGTGGCGGGGAAATAGGCATTGCCTGTGTCCCATTGGGTCGCGGCGAGTTCGGCTAGGGCAGGGGCGGCGGCATGAATGGGGTTGTTTGCCAAATGCGGATAGGCAATGTGTCCTTGTTTGCCGTGTACCGTCAGGCTGCCTGAAAGTGAACCGCGCCGACCGTTTTTCAACGTGTCGCCTAATTGGTTCATGGCGGTGGGTTCGCCGACAATGCAGTAATCAATCAGCTCGTTTCTTTCTTTTAATTTTTCAACGACTTTGACTGTGCCATCGTGCGCGTCGCCTTCTTCGTCAGAGGTAATCAGCAGGGCAAGGCTGCCTGAAAAATTTGGGTTTGCCGCGACAAAACGCTCGCAAGCGGTAATAAAACAGGCAATCGCCGTTTTCATGTCCGCCGCGCCGCGTGCGTAGAGTTTGCCATCGTGTTCGGTGGGCGTGAATGGGTCAAATGCCCAGCGCGACACATCGCCAGTTGGCACCACATCGGTATGCCCCGCGAAACACACCACGGGTGCGGTGTTGCCCAGTCGCGCCCAAATATTTTTGGTTTGCCCGAAATTCATTTCTTCAATGGTGAAACCGATTTTTTGTAAACGCTCGGCGATGATTTTTTGGCAATTTTTGTCGTCTGGGGTAATGGATGGTTCGGATAAGATTTGTTTGGCTAATGCTAGGGTTTGGGTTTCGGTAAACATTTCAGGCTGCCTCAAGAATGGAAAAAAGGGATTTTAGCGCGAATTTGGGTTTCAGGCAGCCTGAAATTCACAACCACCGCGCCAAATCCGCCGTACGAATATCCCACGCCCACACGCCATTGTCCGAAATACCGTCCAGCCCACGCAAAAACAAATAACGCACCGACAGCATTTCAGGCAACACCCCACGCGATTGCAAATAACGCGCCACCGCAATCGCATAAATCAATGCTTGTAAATAATAATGATGTTCCGCCATCGCCGCGTCCATCGCATTGGGGGTGTAGGCGGCGGCTGAATTGCCCAAATAATTGGATTTATAATCTAAAATCAAAGTTTTACCTTGAAATTGTGCCACCAAATCAATCGCACCATTCAAATAACCGCGCACATCACGAAACGCCAAATGGCGTGTTGCCTGAATGATTTCATCAGGCAAATCCTGCGCCGCCAACCACGCCTGAATGTCCGCCAAACGAAAATCATCGGTATGCAATAAAAAATTCATTTCCGACAATGTGTTGCGCTGATTCAATGCCGCCAAATTCACGCGCGGCAACAAAGGCGTTTCCCGCGCAAAATCGCACATTTGCACCACCGCTTCACGCCAGATTTCGGGGTCAAAACCATGATAAATCAATTTTTCATCAATTAAATCAATTTGTTCACTTGCAGGCTGCCTGAAATGCAATTTTTCCAACACGCTGTGCAAACACACCCCCGCCGCCGCGCCCTGCGGAAAGGCGTGTATGCTGTCGCCATCGGGCGGCGGCGCGGTGGGTGCGACCATTGTCAATTCGTCCGCGTCCACCATCGGCGACAATTCGGCGGCGGCGCGTTCCGTTTGGCGGCTCAAGCTGGTAAAACTGGCGTGTTGCACAAATTGGAAGCGGCGCGGCGCAAATTCGGTGGCGTGAAAAATCGGCTTGGGCGGCGGATTTTCCGTTTGCAGGCTGCCTGAAAACGCCAAATCATCGTGTACCACAAATTCAATATCCGTTTCGTCAAGCGTTTGATTTGCCAGAAATTCGCGCCAATGGGCTTCGTAGGCGGTGGCGTTTTTGCTTAATTTTTCGTCTGCGTTTAATAAATAAGCCAGCGCGTTTTTGTATTTTAAATCCAAATTATCTTCCTGATTTTTATTGGATTTATCTGATTTTTCTGAAGTTTGGAAATGCGAAACGTATAAATACAAACGCTCTTCCGCCCGTGTCAAAGCCACATACAGCAAACGCAAATCTTCCGATAAATGCGCGAGTTTAATATTTTCCCTGTCGTCATCACTTTGTTTATATTGCGTTTTGCTGATGATTTCCGCAAAACCGCGTTCATGGCTGATGTGCCAATCGGTACGCGTACTGACTTCGCTCGCTTTCCACAAAAAGGGACAAAAAACAATGGGATACTGCAAACCTTTCGCCGCGTGCATGGTAACAATTTTCACCAATTGTTCATCGCTTTCCAGCCGCAAAATATGGTGGTCGTGGCTATTTTTCTGTTTGCTGGCAGCCTGAATTTCCCGATTCAGCCATTGCAATAAGGACGTGGGCGTGTGGCTCAATTCGTCTTCCTGCGCGAGTAACTCCATGATTTGATGTAAATTAGTGAGTGTACGCTCCTGATTTTGCGTCAATAAACGCGTTTCCACGCCGTGTTGCGCGAAAAACGCCTGCAATGCCGCGTAAATACCGTCTTGCAACCAAATCTCGTGCGCTTTGTTTGCGCTGTCTATCCATGCTAATAATTTGTTTTCATTTAAATTTAAATCGTGCAACGCCGCCGAATCGTATTCAAACAGGCAGCCTGAAAGCACAAAACGCAGCAAACCCGTTTTCTGCGGCTGTATCATAAATTCCAGCAAAGCAGCCACCGCCAAGGCTTCCGCTTCGGCAAACACGCTTTCGCGGCTCAATAACACACTCTGAATATTGCGTTTTTTCAATTCGCGCTGCATGATTGCGCCATCTTTTCGGGCGCGAACCAAGACGGCAATTTGCCCTGCGTGGAGTGGCTGGTCTTTAAATTTCAGGCTGCCTGAAAAAGATTGCGCCAATAAATCAGCAATTTGTGCCGCACAAATCGCCGCCGATTCGCGCACCAAACCATCGGTATTCAGCCCATCGGCATTGGGCAACCAACGCACCTGCACAGCCCGACCTGCGGGCGACAAATCGGGCGCATCGCGGCTGGCATTCACCTTCACATAATCAATTTCTGGCAAGGCAAAGGGTTGATTTCGTTCAAAAAATTTTCCTATGCTGTTAATCAGTAAACGATGACTGCGCCGATTGGTGTCCAAAGTATAATGCTGTTGGCTATCCTTAACTGCTTGTAAATACGCGAAAATATCCGCGCCACGAAAACTGTAAATCGCCTGTTTTGGGTCGCCCACCAAAAAAAGCGGCGTATTCGTGTCAGCAAAAGCGGTGCGGAAAATGGCGTATTGCAAAGGGTCGGTGTCTTGAAATTCGTCAATCAGCGCGACTTGCCAGTTTTGCGCGAGTGAGTGGGCAAGTGTTTGAGAATATTCATGATTTTCCATTAATGCCGCATGCACGTCTAACAATAAATCGTCAAACACGCGCTGTGGGCTGTGTTTTTTCAATTCGCGGCGTTGTGTGCGTAAATAGGCGGTAAAATTGCGCGCCAATTCGTGTAATAAGGCTTGTTCTGCGGCAATTAATTCATCAACGATTTGGGTTAATTCGTTTAATTCGCTGATTTGGGCGACTGCTTTTGGATTGGGGGTTTTGCCTTTTTTCACTTTGGTTTGCAAACATTCGGCGGAAAATGGCTGATAGCTCATGTCGCTATTGTATAAAATTTTTTGTAAAATCAATGGATTGGGATTTTCAGGCTGCCCGAGTAATTCGGTAAATTTATTGCGAAATGTGTCGGTGCGGTAACTGTTGCCGTTTAAATCGGGGTGGATAGTCCAAAATGCGGTTTCAATTGCTTGAATTTTTTGGGAAATACCTTGCCACGCTGCCTGAAAATTCGCCCACAATTCAGTATAAGGCGCGGTACTTTCAGGCTGCCTGAACGGTAAATAGGGGCGCGATAAAAATGATTTCAGTGCAGCCAATTGATTTTGCGGCGTTAATTTGTAGCGATACACCAGTGCGGCAAGTTGCGGATTGGGCGCGACTTGGGTGCGCCAAAAATCTTGCGCGGCGGTAAGGTATTGATTATCTGCTGATTGTTCGTCTAATTGAATATCAAATGGCACTTGGCACAAAAAGGCAAAATCCTGCAATACGCGTTGGCAAAAACCGTGTATGGTGTAAATGGCGGCATTGTCAAATTCGCTGATGGCGGCTTTTAGGCGCAATTCCAGTCGGGCTTGGCTTTCTTGGTTTAGGGCTTGTTGCAGCAACTTAAAGCGGAATGGTTCAAATTTGCCATTTATCCAGCAATTTTGTTCCAATAAATCCAAATTTTCGGCAGCATGGGGCGTTTTTTTGAGTATGGCTAGGGCTTCGTCCAAGCGGGCGCGTAAACGGGTTTTCAATTCGGCGGTGGCGGCTTTGGTAAAGGTTACCACCAAAATTTTGTCCACGCGGTAGTGTTCCAGCACAATCAGGCGGGTGAATAGGGCGGCAATGTTCCACGTTTTGCCCGTGCCTGCGGACGCTTCAATTAAATTGGTGTGGGCAATGGGAACGGTAAGCGGATTGAGTGGCTGAAACATGGGGGCTGTCTGAATGGAAAAATAAGGCGGATTTTAACTGATTTTGGTGGTATATTTCAGGCTGCTTTTTTGTTTACGAAAAACAAAATGTAGGGCGTACCCTACGTCCAATTTCTAAATTTCAGGCAGCCTTTCAGTACACGACAAAAAATCGGACGACCTGTTTTGGGTTTGAAAAATAGTCCAAAGTTGCCATCATCAACATGGCAGCTTTGGCAAGCTGCTCTAAACCAACACGAAAAATACCTTGCGATAAACGTTCATGAGATTTAGG
>NZ_JQKH01000019.1 GCF_000745955.1 Alysiella crassa DSM 2578
GATAGCAAAGAAAAAAGCCTAAACAACTGTTTAGGCTTGTAAAATTTGGTGGGTCGTGAGCGATTCGAACGCTCGACCAACGGATTAAAAGTCCGCTGCTCTACCGACTGAGCTAACGACCCTACTTGAAAGGAAAGACGGCATTATATTACCACTTCATTCACGCGTCAATTCAATCCTATAGATTTTCTTCAATTCAAAATCAAGATAATGATTTTTCAATTAAAATAATTCATTGATTTCTGATTTATTACCACCTTGTGGACGTGTGGGTGTGAGTGGTCGCTCGCGCTGTTCCGCAGGCGGATTCAAACGAATTGGGCGTTGCGGCTGCTCGGCAGCTTGTCCAGCATTATTGCTGCTGCGGCGTGGCGTGAGTGGTCGTTCGCCTTGATTGCGTGGTGTGAGTTCACGCTCGCCGCTTTGCGTGTTGCGTGGCGTTAAACGGCGTTCGCCGCGCTGAATCGGCTGCAAGGGGATTTCTTCGCCTTCGTTTTGGGCTTGGTTGCGGCTGCGGCGTGGGGCAGGTGCTTCGCCGTTGGCGGCGGCTGCTCGTTCGGCGGCGCGTTGTTCACGAGCGCGGCGGCGAGCGGCGGCGGCTTCGCGTTGTTTTTTCAACTGGGCGGCGGTTACGCCTGCGGCTGCACCCCCAGCCAATGCGCCATTGTTCAAGCCTTCAACGGGGGCGTTGTCGGCGGTATTGCCTTGTATGTGGTTCACGGCTTCATCGGCGGCTTTGGCAGCGTTGTTTGCTGTGCTGGCACTGGTTTCTGGAGCAACGGGATTAGTTGCCAATGCAGGTTTACCGTCTGGGGTCATGCGCTCCACAGGACGTACAGGGGCGGACGATTCAATGGGGGCAGTTTGAACGCGTTCTACTGGACTGGTTAATTTGAAATACACCAGCACAATTAATCCTATCACCACTAACACCCCCAGTAATAATAAACTGGCAAGTATTTGCCCAAAAGTCATGCGTGGTTTGCGCTCGTCATCTTCGTATTCGTATTCGTCAGACATGGTTGTTTCCGTTTTCAGGCAGCCTGAAAAGATATTATTTAAATAATGAATTGATTTTCTGGAATAAATTAATTGGATTAAATGAAAGAAACGACAAGGCAAACCCACACCGTCTCATCTCAATTATCCACGATAAATCCTATTTAGGCAGCCTGAATGCTTGCCCAAATAGGATAATGGGGATACTGGCACCATTCACTGGCTGGTATCGGCATAATTTTCATACAAAGTAACCACACGTTGCACACCTGCAGTGGTGCTGATGCGCTGATTAACAATCTCTTGCTGTGTAGGCGTGAGTAAACCCATCACATAAGTAATGCCATTATAAGTAACCACTTTCACATGACCGGGGTACACGCCATCGGTATTCAACAAGCTGGCGCGAACACGAGCAGTAACCACCGTGTCTGTGCCAATATTGGTGTAGGTGCGGCTGCTGCTGACCACGCTAATATGGTTATACACGTTTTGCACGCCCACTTCGGCGCGGGCAATTTCTTCCGCCGCTTGGCGTTCCGCTTCCGTGCCGACCACGCCGAGCAACAACACGCGATGGTTGTAGCTGACTATGGACAAAGTGGGTTTCACGGCGGTGGTGGTGATTTGGCGCAAACGTGCTTCGGCTTTGGCTTTGATTTTCAGCTCAAGTGCTTGGTCGTCAAATTGCGAGCCAGCCGTGCGGCGGTCTGCCACCGATGACACCGCCGTTGCGCCGCCCACCAAACCAGCCGCACAACCGCTCAAACCGCCTACTAATAAGGTTGCCAAAATGATTTTGCGAATTTGTGTGTTGAACATAAATTTTCCTTGTCTATCATTTGCTGTATATTTTTGAGACAGCATTGGGTTGGATTTTAACGGTTTTCTTAAATTTATGCACGAGTTATGCAAGTAAAGGCTGATAGATTCGCCCAAAAGTGTAGATAAATACTGGGATAAGCGTACTGAATTTGCAACAAAATGAATTGATTGGAATGGGTTTTCAGGCTGCCTGCACCTATTTTCGCGCACAAAGATAAATGACCCCATCATCAAATAGCATAAAAAACGGTTAAAAATAGGTAAAAACAAGTAAGGCAGCCTGCAAACTTATTACCCTGAATTTTAATCATAAATTCTCCCCCACCCATGCGCACACCGCATAAATCCTATGCAAACGCTATGAAACTGCCCCAGAATCCGCTATTATGCGCCGACTTGAATAGACTATTTTTTTGCAACTCTCTAATCATGAAAACGCGTACTCCCTTTATGAGTCCATTGAAAATGGCGATTTTGCTGGCGAGTTTGTCCATGCTGGTGCCATTTTCCATTAACTCATATTTACCCGCCATGCCCGACATTGCCAAATCACTGCATACTGATATTACGATGATTACCCGTAGTATCAGTAGCTTTGGTTTGGGATTGGCGATGGGGCAATTATTGGGTGGCACATGGTCGGATATTAGCGGACGGCGGTCGGTGATTTTGACGGGTTTGGCAATTTACATTGTATCCACTTTTGCCTTGATTTTTGTGAAATCTGCCGACTGGTTTGTTATGCTGCGTATGTGGCAAGCGGCGGGTTTGGGTTTGGCGGTGGTTGTGGTGGGCGCGTTGGTGCGCGATTATTATCAGGACAGCGATTTGGCGCAAATGTATGCGCGAATTTCCATTTTAGTAATGGGTGCGCCCATGCTTGCCCCCTTGTTTGGCACTTGGCTAAACTGGCAATTGGGTTGGCGCATGATTATGGTGTTTTTTCTGTTGTACTCATTACTGTTATTTGAGTGTTTTTATTTTTTAATGCCCAGCCGCAAAATAGTGAAAAAGGGAATTTGGCAACGCATTAAACAAATTGTTATCGGCTACTTTCACATCTTTTTTAATAAATCAGCATTGGGTTTATTATTTATTCAGGCTGCCTCATTTTCCTCTATGATGGTATTTATCACCGAATCACCCTATGTGTATATGACAGTATATGATTTAACGCCTTTGCATTACTCACTATTATTAGCTGCAAATGTGATTTCTATGGGAATTTTTAATCGCATGACAGCCTATTTATTGTCCCAACAATACGCACCACAACAAGTAATTTCTATCGGTATCTTAATTCAACTGCTGGCAAATGCCAGTTTACTGATGATTTTGGCGTTTAACCGTGAACCTGAATTGTGGGCATTGGCATTGGGGATTGTGTTGTCGGTGGGGTCGCACGGTTTAATTAGCGCAAACGCACAAACCATTTTTATTCAACACTTTAATCACGAAAGTGGCAGCGCAAACGCCGTGTTTTCATTTGGGCAATCCGTGATTTCAGCTTTTGCGGCATGGGCGGTTACGTTTTGGCACGATGGTTCTATTTTGCTGATGGTAGGCATGATGCTGGGCGCAACCATGTTGGGAACTGTGTTGATGATGATTTGTTCGTATCAAACGATTTTTCGGGTAAAATATTGATGGTTAGATGTTCAGGCTGCCTGAAAAACAGTATTTTTATTTGATTAATTAATTGATTAAAAAATCTTCAGGCTGCCTGAAACAATGGATTAATCATAAATCAACAGGATTCCCATTATGAAAAAAACCTTATTCCTTACCCTATTGAGTGTCGCCCTATTGACCGCTTGCGGTGGCAGCGAAACACCAACCAGCACAACCACCGCCGCGTCCACCGCCGCAGTTGCCGACAACCCTGACCGCAATCCAACATGGCAAACCTATACCGTCGGCTCCCAACTAACTTATCCACCCTTTCATTATCAAGATGAAAAAGGTGAACCCATTGGTTTTGAAATGGAATTACTCAAAGCAGTCGCCAAAGCAGGCGAATTTAACATTACCGTACAACATGCACCACGTACCACTTTAGAACAAACACTAAATGATGGCAGCATTCAAATTTGGTCATCCACCGTATCCATTTCGCCAGAACGCACCGCACAAATGGATTTTAGCCAGCCTTTTATGTACAGCGACCGCGATGTGATTTACATCCAAGACACAGAAGCCAACAAAACCATCACCAATTTGACACATTTCAAAAACAAAAAATTGGCAGTAAACGAATTTAGCTCGTCCGCCAAAGAAACAGCGACCAAATTAACAGGTTCGGAAGCGAATGTGGTGGTAACCAAATCGTATTATTTGTCCATGAAAGAATTGTTTGCGGGCAATGTGGACGGCGTGTTGGACAATGGCTTGGTGTTGGCGAACTATACCCAAAGCAACCCCACCGCACCCAAAACCCGCAGCATTTTGGTTGCCGAAGAGAAAAAAGATTTCGCTTTTGCCGTGAAAAAAGGCAATACAGAAATTTTAAATAAATTAAACAAAGGCTTGGAAAAAGTGAAAGCCGATGGCACTTATCAAAAATTGGTGGAAAAATGGTTCGGTAACGAACAAATTTAAACATCATTGAAAATACAAAAGGCAGCCTGAAAGTGGTTTCAGGCTGCCTTTTGCTATAATTGCGCCCACTTAATTTGATTGAAAACAAAACCATGAAACCTGACCTAAACCAAATTCTTTGCAAAGACCGCCATTTTCTCAAAACCGCTTTCAGGCAGCCTGAAAAATTCGGTGGCATAGAAAAAGTTCAGCAAAAATACGCCAAATCCCACGAAATCTACCAAAAACGCCGCCAAAATCTGCCAACGCCCACTTTTGATGACAGCCTACCCGTTCACGCCAAACGCAATGAAATCCGCCAAGCCATTGAAAACAATCAAGTCGTGATTATTTGTGGCGAAACAGGCTCGGGCAAAACCACGCAAATCCCCAAAATCTGCTTGGAATTGGGGCGTGGCGCGGCAGGTTTGATTGGGCATACCCAACCACGCCGTTTGGCAGCGCGTTCGGTGGCGGAACGGATTGCCGAAGAATTGGGCAGCCCGATTGGGCAAGCGGTCGGTTACAAAGTGCGTTTCAACGACCAAATTTCACGCGATTCCGCCATTAAATTGATGACGGACGGCATTTTGCTTGCCGAAACGCAAACCGACCGTTTTTTAACCGCCTACGACACCATCATCATTGACGAAGCCCACGAACGCAGCCTGAATATTGATTTCCTATTAGGCTATTTAAAACAACTACTTCCGTCTCGTCCCGACTTAAAAATCATCATCACGTCCGCCACCATTGACGCGGACAGATTTTCGCAACATTTCAACCATGCACCCGTGATTGAAGTGAGCGGACGCACTTTTCCCGTAGAAATTTTGTATCGTCCTATCAATACTTTAGATGAAGACGAAGCGGAAATTGAAATCGCAGACGCGATTGTAGATGCGGCGGACGAATTGGCGCGTTTGGGCGAAGGCGATATTCTGGTTTTTTTGGCGGGCGAACGCGAAATTCGGGAAGCCGCCGAAGCCTTACGCAAATCACCATTACGCAAAAATGACGACATTTTGCCGCTTTTTGCGCGATTATCGGCGCAAGAACAGCACAAAATTTTCCACCCAACGGGTTCGCAAAGGCGCATTATTTTGGCGACCAATGTGGCGGAAACGTCGCTGACCGTGCCGCGCATTAAATATGTGATAGACACGGGTTTGGCGCGTGTCAAGCGTTATTCCGCAAGGGCAAAAGTGGAACAGTTGCACGTTGAGAAAATTTCGCAAGCGGCGGCGCGGCAGCGTTCGGGGCGATGTGGGCGCGTGGCGGCTGGCGTGGCGGTGCGTTTGTATGCGGAAAATGATTTTAATCAACGACCTGCGTTTACCGACCCTGAAATCATTCGCAGCAATTTGGCGGCGGTGATTTTGCGTATGGCAGCCTTAAAATTGGGCGATGTGGCGGCATTTCCGTTTTTGGAAGCCCCCGACCAGCGTTACATCAATGACGGTTTTCAGGTTTTGCAGGAATTGGGCGCGGTAAACGAGCGCAATGAATTGACCAAATTGGGCGAACAAATGGCGCGTTTGCCGATAGACCCGAAAATTTCGCGCATGTTAATCGCGGCACAAGTGCATGATTGTGTGGCGGAAATGTTGATTATTGTGTCGGCATTGTCCATTCAAGACCCACGAGAACGTCCGCTTGAAGTGCGCGAAGCGGCAGCCAAAGCGCACGAGCGTTTTGCGGATAAACAATCGGATTTTTTGGCGTATGTGAATATTTGGGACAGTTTCCAGCGCGAGCGCGATAAGGGTTTGACCAATAAGCAATTAGTTCAATGGTGTCATCAATATTTCTTGTCGCATTTGCGGATTCGGGAGTGGCGCGAGTTGCATAAACAACTGGCGGAAATTGCGGTGGAAATGGGTTTGGTAGCGAAAGAACACGCGTTCAGGCAGCCTGAAAATTTGTCCGTGTTTGAAAAAGCGCAAATTGATGAAAATGCGGATATTTCAGCGCAAGCCAAGCAAAAACAAATCCACAAAAAAAATCATCTCGCCCAAATTCAAGCGAAAAAACAAAGCACTTACGAGCCAATTCATCGCGCTTTGCTGACGGGTTTGGTGGCGAATGTGGGCATGAAATCGCCCGAAGGACACGATTACACGGGCGCGCGCGGTTCGCATTTTCATTTGTTTCCCACGTCTGCCTTGTTTAAAAGCAAGCCGAAATGGGTCATGGCGGCAGAATTAACCGAAACATCAAAACTTTACGCACGAGACGTGGCGGCGATTGACCCCGAATGGATAGAGCAGGAAGCGCGGCATTTGGTGCGTTATCATTATTTTGAGCCGCATTGGGAGCGCAAACGTGGCGAAGTGGTCGCCAGCGAGCGCGTAACCCTTTATGGTTTAACGGTTTTGCCGCGCCGTCCGATTGCGTATGGCAAGGTTGCGCCAGCCGAAGCGCGTGAGTTGTTTATTCGTGGCGCGTTGGTGGCTCAGGATTGTGATTTGCAGGCTGCCTTTTTCACGCATAACAAAAAATTAATCAAAGAAATTATTGATTTAGAAAATAAATCGCGTAAACAAGATGTGTTGGTTGATGAAGAAGTGTTGTTTGATTTTTATGATAAAAGGCTGCCTGAAAATTATGTGCCGTCTGAAAAATCCGCCAAACTTTCAGGCAGCCTGCAATCTGTCCCCTCCCCCGTCCTCAACGGGGGAGAGTTAGGGTGGGGGCAAAATGGCGCGGATAAAACAAATGCCGTTGCAACCGAAAATACCACCCCCACCCCAGCCCTCCCCCGCCAGTCGGGGGAGGGGGCAAATCGCGCCCCGAAAAAAGTTTCAGGCAGCCTGAAAGCGAAACCGCTTGCCGATTTGCGCACTTTTGAAGCGTGGCTGAAAACCAGCGACCCCAAATCTTTGTTTTTAAGCAAAGAAGATTTAATGCAACATGCTGCCGCGCACATCACGGAAGAGCAGTTCCCCAAATTTTGGCACAACGCGGACGGCAAATTCAAATTGTCCTACCGTTTTGAGCCGCATCACCCATTGGACGGGGTAACGCTGACCGTGCCGCTGACCGTGTTAAATCGCATCAATCCGCATGAATTGGAATGGCTGGTGCAAGGCATGTTGCGCGAAAAACTCTCCTTGTTAATCAAAGCCTTGCCGAAACAAATCCGCCGCGTGTGTGTGCCTGTACCTGATTTTGTAACGCAATTTTTGTTGAGCGAACCCGACCAAAGCGCACCGATTTTGCCACAACTCGCCCACGCGATTGCCAAACACGCAGGCGATATGCGTTTGTTGGAACAGATTAATTTGGACGAATGGGCGGCTTTCAGGCTGCCTGAACATTGTTATTTTAATTTGCGCGTGGTGGACGATGGCGGTCAGGAACTCGCCAGCAGCCGCGATTTAATTCAGTTACAACAACAACTTGGACAAGCCGCAGCCGTTACCTTCCGCGACAACACGCAGGAATTTGAGCGCGACAACATTACCGATTGGACAATCGGCACGCTGCCTGAAAGCATTAAATTTGCGCGTGGCAAACAGCAACTCACGGGCTACTTGGCACTACAAACGCAAAAAGACGGCACGGTGTCTTTACGCCTATTTGACACGGCATTGGCGGCGGAACAGGCGCACCGCAAAGGCGTGATTAAATTGATTCAAATGCAATTAAAAGACCACATGAAAGATTTGAACAAGGGCATTCAGGGCTACACGCAGGCGGCGATGTTGCTGAAACACATTGCGCCCGATGTGCTGAAAGACGATTTGACCGCCGCGATTTGCGACCGCGCTTTTATTGGCGAAGACGAGTTGCCGCGCAATGAAAAAGCCTTTAAAGAACAAATCAAAAGGGCGAAAAGCAGGCTGCCTGCGGTCAAAGAAGCGGTGAGCCGTTATTTGGGCGAGATTACAGCCGCCTACACCGAATTAAACGCGAAATTGGGCAAACATCCGCTCACGCCTTTGTTGCGTGAACGGCTGAATGTGTTGCTGGGTGCGGGTTTTGCCAGCCGTACGCCGTGGGCGCAATGGGCGCGTTTGCCTGTGTATTTGCGGGCGATGAGTTTGCGGGTGGACAAATACAGCGCAAATCCTGCGCGTGATATGGCGCGAGAAGCGGATATTCAGGAGCTGGAAACGATGTGGGCGGAGAAAGTGGCTGGTTTGCAAAGGCAGAATTTGGCGGTTTCAGGCAGCCTGAAAGGGTTTGGGTGGGATTTGGAGGAGTTGCGGGTTTCGTTGTTTGCGCAGGAGTTGAAGACGCCGAAGCCGATTTCGGTTAAAAGATTACTGAAAGAATTTTTAAATTTAAATCAATGAATTAATATATGCTAAGAAAATAATTTCTCCTTTATAGTTGAAATTATTTTCTTGTTTGAGTATAATCTGTTTTTATAAATGTTACGCACATTTTTTTTGATTACGAAGTTATTTTAAAAAAATTTTAGCAAACACATTTTGTAAGCTGGATTTTTATAACTAACTTTTTATTTTTTGGAGTTTATTATGTTAAACGATTTTGGAAAAACCATTAGGAAAGCGAGGATAGATACAGGAGAAACTTTATCTACAATGGCACAAGGCATTAAAAAAACGGTTTCTTTTTTAAGTGCCATAGAAACTGGTGTCAAGAAAATTCCTATGGATTTAGTACCTGTTATCAGAGAATACCTGATTTCAAAAGGTGCAAATTCAGACGATTTAGCTTCGCTTGAAGAAAGCGCTATTTTGGCTAATGGGCAGATGAATTTGGAAGGGTTAGATATGAATAAACAAAAAACACTTGTGGCATTTGCACAGAGTGATTTAACACAAGAACAGATTGATGCAATTAAAAAAATTCTGGAGTTAAATAACAAATGAGTTTAAATGAACAACAATACACATTAAGAGGACATCTTGTGCAAGCAAGAAATCATAATGAAATTGCCCACCAAGCTATTCAACATTTTATTACTTTAATCAATAATGGTTTAAGCCTTAATAAAATTGAGCAAATGATTGATGTTTTGTCGGTTAATCCTGAGTTTAATATTACTATCCATATAGAAAAAAACTCAATTTGGGATAAAACTCATAGTTCTTTAAAAAGGGGAGAGAGTATCCCTATGGAGAGAAAAATACAGATACCTAAACGAGTTTTTGACGGCGCAAAAAAAGGTAAACAAAAAGATTTACAAACTTTATTCCATGAAATTGGGCATATCATTCTTAATCATAAACCTATTTATATGCAATCAGAGGGTTATATTATCACTGAATTAGATGATGCCGAATACAAGCAGATTACTTTGCTGACATAATGTTGCAATTATTTGGTATAACGAGTGAGCCAGTACAATTAAAATTGCCATTTTAAAAAATAAAAACGACTTGAAATGCTACCAACATTCCAAGCCGTCTTTAATAAAGTAGTGGTAGGTAAGCTACCAACTTATCTACCAAAGCAGTTGTACTTACCCACTGTTTGCAAAACATAGAGATTTAAAACTGCGTTTACATTTGCGATGTAAAACGAATTTTAAATCCAAAATTGTGTTTTTGTCTACATTTTCGTCAAGTGGTAGGGGTTTTTTACATTTTTAAAATGTAGGAAGGACATTGATATGTCTCAAAAAACACGACAAGCTCCAAAAGGCTTTAAATGGATTTGCACACGCTATCGTAAGGTACGCAATAATCCTAATAAAGTTTTAGATGCCCATGAATATGGTCATCAGGCTTGGTGCTTTTTAGTACGAACCAAAGGTTAATCTTTTGGTAACAAGCGTAGTTTGATTGAAAATCCAACATACATCTCTAAAATGGGCTGATATATTGGGTCAAAACTCAACCTACATGTTCTACAATCCAATTGAGGCTGCCTGAAACCCTGCTTTCAGGCAGCCTGAAATATTTGGAGAATTATTATGCCCGAACTCCCCGAAGTAGAAACCACCCTACGCGGCATTGCCCCACACATACGCGGCAAAAAAATCGCTCAAACCCTTGTGCGCCAAGCCAAATTGCGTTGGCAAATTCCTGCCGATTTGGCGGAAACTTTGCAGGGGCAAACCGTCCAAAATTGTACGCGCCGCGCCAAATATTTGTTAATTCAATTTGATACAGGTGTGTTGATTGTGCATTTGGGCATGTCAGGCAGCCTGCGGATTTGGCGCGACCAAGCCCCCGAGCCGTCCAAACACGACCATGTGGATTTTGTGTTTGATGACGGCACGGTGTTGCGCTACCACGACCCGCGCCGTTTTGGGGCAATTTTGTGGCTCGCGGGCGTGGCGGAACACCATGATTTGCTGAAAAATTTGGGCGTTGAGCCGTTGTCGGACGAGTTCACGCCCGAATATTTGTTGGCAAAATTGCAAGGCAAAAGCCGCGCCATCAAATTGATGATAATGGACAACGCCATCGTGGTCGGCGTGGGCAATATTTACGCGAACGAAAGCCTGTTTCAGGCTGCCTTGCTGCCCAATCGCCCCGCCAAATCATTGAATTTACAAGATTGTGCCAACTTGGTTGCCGCCATCAAACAAATCCTGCAACGCGCCATTGACACAGGCGGCAGCACCCTGCGCGATTTTGTGGACAGCGAAGGCAAAAGCGGCTATTTCCAACAAGAATACAAGGTTTACGGTCGCGCAGGTTCAGGCTGCCTGAAATGCGGCGGCTTGATTGAAAAATCGGTTTTGGGGCAACGCGGCACGTTTTATTGTCCAAATTGCCAAATCTAAAATAGAAAAACCGCATGATTTTTTTATCATGCGGTTTTTTGAATTTTGGTCGGGGCGGTGGGATTCGAACTCACGACCCTCTGCTCCCAAAGCAGATGCGCTAACCAGGCTGCGCTACGCCCCGACTGAAGAAATTGATTTTACGCAAACCACCCGTATTCGTCAAGCAGATTATCGTTTTCAGGCTGCCTGAATTATTCCAAACCAAAATTGCGTTGTAATAAAGCACAGGTGCGCCGCTCACGACCACGCCGCCGCGTGCTACGCCCTTCAATTTTCGGATAAGTCAAACCATCGGGTTTGCTGGCTGGCACGGCTTTGGTGAATTTGCGCTCGGCGCGATTTTGCGGTTTGGGGGCAGATTTTTGGGGGGTTGCTGGCGGGGGAGCTTCACGGTTGATTTGGGCTTTCAGGCTGCCTGAAACATCGTCCACTTGCAAATCCCAACGCGGTTCAAAATGTTCAATGCGCGATACGGGTAACTCGTTTCTTGTCAAAGACTTAATCGCTTCATACATTTTCACTTCGTTTTCGTCCATCAGCGAAATCGCCACGCCGTCCGCGCCTGCGCGACCTGTGCGCCCAATGCGATGGACATAATCTTCCGCTTGCACGGGCAATTCGTAATTAATCACAAAAGGCAATTCGGCAATGTCCAAACCACGTGCCGCCACATCGGTCGCCACCAAAACGCGCAAATCGCCCGCTTTAAATTGCTGCAACACTTCCAAACGCGTTTGTTGCGATTTGTCGCCGTGAATCGCGTTGGCAGACAAATTGCGCCGCGCCAAATCACGCGCCACTTGGTCGGCGGATTGTTTGGTTTTGCAAAACACGATGACTTGCGGCATTTGTAAATCCACAATCAGGCGTTCCAATAATTCTCTTTTGCGATAAGCATCTACGGCGATAAAGTGTTGTTCCACATTGGCATTGGTGGTGTTTTGCGCGGCTACTTCTACGATTTCGGGGGTGTTCATAAAATCTTGCGCCAATTTGCGAATGGCGGGCGCAAAAGTTGCCGAAAACAGCAGCGTTTGGCGTTGTTTGGGCAACATTTGCATGATGGCGCGAATATCGTCAATAAAACCCATGTCCAACATGCGGTCGGCTTCGTCCAAAACGAGAATTTCCACTTTATTCAAATTGATATGACGCTGTTTAACATGGTCAAGCAATCGCCCCACAGTCGCCACGACAATTTCGCAGCCTGCGCGTAAATCTGCGGTTTGCTTATCCATGCTCACGCCGCCGAATAATACGGTGTGGCGAAGGGGCAGATTTTTCATGTAATTGCGCGTGTTTTGGTCAATTTGGTCGGCTAATTCGCGGGTGGGCGTTAAAACCAGCATGCGCACGGGGTGCATGGCGGGCGATGTACTGGGGTTGGCGTAGCGTTTCAGGCGTTCCAAGCTGGGCAGCATAAACGCGGCGGTTTTGCCTGTGCCTGTTTGCGCGGCGGCGAGTAAATCGTGTCCTGCCAAGGCTTTGGGAATAGCGGCGGTTTGAATGGGGGTGGGCGTTTCGTAGCCCTGTTCGGCGAGCGCGGACGTGATTTCGTGTCCCAAGCCGAGTTCGTTAAATTTGCTCATTTTTTATTGTCTTTCTTATTGTGAATTTGATGGTGGGGGTTGCAGGCTACCTGAAAAATAACGATGCGCCATACGCACCTAAATGCGCATTATCCGATTTATTTTTCCATGAATTTGGTGCGCACGGCGCACCCTACATGGTTTTTTTGCGTTTTCAGGCTGCCTTTCATTACCCTACAAATTTTTCCTGCCACCCACCTGTTCCTTTGGGAGAGGGGAAAACTGGCGATACTCAACGACTTTTCCCTCTCCCCAGCCCTCTCCCAAAGGAGAGGGAGCAGAGGTGGCATCTCAACGATTGTGGGCAATGTTTTATTTTTGTAGGGTAGTGAAAGGCTGCCTGAAAAAATCGGTAGCCAAATGGTTACCCAAAAAAGAAACCCTATTTTAACAGAATCCCACATTCAGGCAGCCTGAAAACGCAATCCACGCTACAATTCTTGTTTTTTGAATGATTGAATCATGATGTCCACACCAGCTCATGCCCATGGTGTCAAATCCTTGTTTGGGCTAACATTATTGTCGCACCAAATTGGTGGTTTTTTAGGGGCGTATTTGGGGGGTTGGGCGATTTATGCGTTTGGTGATTATGGTTGGATGTGGTATGCGGATATGGCATTGGCGGCGGTGTGCAATTTGCCGATTCGGGAACGGAAAATTCAGGCAGCCTGAAAGTAATCGTGAAATCAATTAACCATTTTTTCAATCAGTTAATTTTAATAAACGTAGGTCGGCTTTCAGAGCCGACATTTTTATGATTGCTTAATTAATTTAATCATTTACAAAAGTTTCATTCTGTATTCGGCTACAACTTAATGCCCCCCACCTCGCTCATTCCCCCAATCAAAAAACACTTCAGGCAGCCTGAATATTATATTTTCAGGCTGCCTGAATATTTCAAAATCAATAAATTAATGATGATGTTGCGGATTGTATTTTTTCTCCAACCACGAGAACAACCAGCTTAAACACAAAGTCATCAATAAATAAATCAAAGCAATGGTGTAAAGCGGCTCTTCATAAATAGAATATCGCCCCGAAATGGTTTTTTGCACATACGCCAATTCCGCCACCGCAATCGCCGACACCAGCGAACTGTCTTTCAACAAAGTGATGAATTCATTGGCAATCGGCGGCAACATGCGGCGCAAGGCTTGCGGCAAAATCACAAAACGCATGGCTTGGGCATAAGTCAAACCCAGCGAACGCGCCGCTTCCATTTGCCCCTTGTCAATGGACTGAATGCCTGCACGGAAAATTTCGGTAATGTACGCGCCCGCATTAAACGTCAAAGCCAACACCCCCGCAATCAACGCACCATAATTACGGCGCAATTCCGCCGCCAAATCGCTGCTAATCAACAAACCATCATTTGGATTAATCAATGCCACCGACCAGACAAAGTGCCAAATAAAAATCTGCACAAACAAAGGTGTACCGCGAAACAGGGTAACATACAACAGCGATACATTACGCAGCACCCATGTAATCGCTTTGGCAAATATCCCGCCTTTTTCCAAGCGAATAATCCGCGCCAACGCCCCCAGTAAACCCAAAATCGTCCCAAAAAATATCGCAATCGCGGTAATTTTCAAGGTCATCAACGCGCCATCACGAAACATGTGGCGGTATTCCCAAATAATGTCAAAGCGGAAATCCGTGTAGCCTTTGAGAAACTCAAACAGTTGTTCCATAAAATCAATCCAAAAATTTGACTAAAAACGGATTATTTTACCCTAAAGACTGTGCACTGTTGGGGAAAAATTTCTTTTCAGGCTGCCTGAATGATTTTCGTAATAATATTACAAAACTTATCCAAAAAAACTTGATTTACCCCCCTACTCAAGTCCCTATTTCCCTGTATAATGTTACAAAATTACACGCAAATGTATTTCAACAAATAATTGAATTCACAGGATAAACCATGAAACCACTTCACCCCAAATTAGCAGAAATCACTCAACGCATTATTGAACGCAGCCGCCCCACTCGTGAAAAATACCTAGCACGCATTCAGGCTGCCAAACAACACGGACGCGTGGAACGCGACCAATTGGGCTGCTCCAATTTGGCGCACGGCTACGCCGCCATGCCCAAAACCATTCAAATTCAAATGCAAAAATCTGATGTGCCCAATATCGGTATCATCACGGCATACAATGATATGGTTTCCGCCCATCAGCCCTTTAAAGATTTCCCCGATTGGGTGAAAGACGAAGTGGCAAAACACAATGCCACCGCCCAAGTCGCTGGCGGCACACCCGCTATGTGTGATGGTATTACGCAGGGTTATGAAGGCATGGAATTGTCGCTGTTTTCGCGCGATGTGATTGCGATGAGCGCGGCGGTGGGTTTGTCGCACCAAATGTTTGATGGGGCGATGTTTTTGGGGGTGTGCGATAAGATTGTGCCAGGTTTGGTGATTGGGGCGTTGTCGTGTGGGCATATTCCTGCGGTGTTTGCGCCAGCAGGCCCGATGGTGAGCGGCATTGGCAACAAGGAAAAAGCGCGTACCCGTCAATTATTCGCCGAAGGCAAAGTGGGGCGTGATGCCTTGTTGCAAAGCGAAATGGGTTCGTATCACAGCCCTGGTACTTGCACGTTTTATGGCACAGCAAACTCCAATCAAATGATGATGGAATTTATGGGTTTGCATTTGCCCGCCGCCGCGTTTTTCAATCCCTACACGCCGATTCGTGAAGCCTTAACGCGCTGCGCCGCCGTGCAATTGGTGCAAGATATTCGCCATCAAACCGCGAAACCCATTGGCGAAATGCTGACTGAAAAATCGTTTATCAATGCGATGATTGGTTTGATGGCAACAGGCGGCTCTACCAACCACACCATGCACTTGGTGGCGATGGCGCGCGCGGCGGGTGTGATTTTGAATTGGGACGATTTTGATGAAATTTCGTCTATTATTCCTTTGTTGATTCGTGTGTACCCAAATGGTCAGGCAGACGTGAATCATTTTGCGGCGGCGGGTGGTTTGCCCTTTGTGATTCGTGAATTGCGCGAAAATGGTTTGTTACACGATGATGTGGACACGGTGGTGGGACACGGCATGGCGGCGTACACCCAAGAGCCATTTTTATTGGAAGGCAGCCTGCAATGGCAAGACGCGGTGGCGGAAAGCCGTGATGAAGAAATTTTACGCAAATACGATAAGCCATTTTTGCCCGATGGCGGCTTGAAATTGATGAAAGGCAATATTGGGCGCGGCGTGATTAAAGTTTCCGCCATGAAAGAAGACAGCTTTATTGTGGAAGCCCCAGCGATTGTGTTTGACGACCAACGCGATGTATTGGCAGCCTTTGAACGCGGCGAATTGGACGGCAAAGATTTTGTTTGCGTGGTGCGTTATCAAGGCGCACGCGCCAACGGTATGCCTGAATTACACAAACTCACGCCGCCTTTGGCGATTTTACTTGACCGTGGGCAAAAAGTGGCTTTGGTAACCGATGGTCGCATGTCGGGCGCGAGTGGCAAAGTGCCAGCCGCGATTCACATGTCGCCAGAAGCCTTGATGGGCGGCGGCATTGGTAAAATCCAAACAGGCGATATGGTGCGTTTCAACGCGCACACGGGCGAATTGAATGTGTTGGTGGACGCGGCTGAATTTGACGCACGCGTGGTGCCTGCGCCTGATTTGTCTAAAAACACGCACGGAATTGGACGCGAATTGTTTGCAGGTTTCCGCGCCCAAACCAGCAGCGCGGAAACTGGCGCAATGAGTTTTGGTGGCGATTTTGCATAATAATCAGTGATGTGAAATAATGGAGGCAGCCTGAAAAATATATTCAGGCTGCCTTTTTATTTTGCAAATCATTTATTCATCAAAAATATTGATGAATCATGTTCAGGCAGCCTGAAACGTGTTTCCCAATCCTAATTTTATTCTTCAAAACAAGGGGCTATCATGAGCTACAGTGCCAACTTAAGCATTTACGATGATTTGAAAAACGGCGATTATGCCGCGCCAAGTATTTATTTGGCGGCAATGAAAAACCGCTTACCGAAATTTGATGTGGCGACCATTGAAGCGCGTTTACAAAAAGTATTGGCGCGTGAAGATGTGGACGAATTGGTGGCGGTGGAAGCCAGCGAAGATGGGCAATCGTTTATGATTGTCTTCAGTTCACAAGATGAGGACGAGGACGGCGAGGTGTTTTCCACGCATTTTATGTTTGAAGTGCGGCTGCATGAAAATACCGAACCCGAAGAATGGGCTTACGAAGCCGCCGAATACCGCAACCGCAATTTGCTGGAAGACGAGCGCATGGAAATGCACCAAGCCACGCAAATTTTAGAATGCCTGATGTATGTGAACGAAGATTGGGGACAAACCCATGTTTTGCTGCAATATGCGGTGATGGACGCGATTGCGGGCGAATGTTACGCGCTGCAAGATTTGGTATCGAGCCAATTTTTTAGCGGTACTTGGTTGGCAGAAATGGCGAAAAGCCTTGTGCCGCCCAGCCCCGAAATTTATTATGTGATTCATGTCATTACATCAGATGAGCAGCCAAATGATATTTGGATGCACACGCATGGTTTGCTCAAATTTGGGCTGCCCGAATTGGAAGCCCTGCGCGTGCGCCGCGACCAAGTTTCCTGTGTGCAGCAAGTGATGAGTTCGCTGGCAAATTGTCTGCTGGACAATCCCAAAATTTGGCAACAAGATGAAGCCTTTACCATCGCCCAAAGCGAGCAACAAGAAATTGCCGTGCGCCTGATGGCGTGGCAAGACGCTTTGAAATCAGACGCACTTGCACCCATGAAAAAAGGCTTGTTTAAACAAAAAATGGAGCCATTTTCGGGCGATTTGAGTGAGCGCGAAGACGGCGATATTCACACCGAGCCATCTATGGTGATTTTGGCGGACATGAATGGCAAAGTAATGAATTTCAGTGAATTAGGCGATTTGCTCGTTCACGAAAAAAACCACATGATGACCATGATGCCCAATAGCGAAACCATGCGCATGTTTTATCAAGCCAAAGAAAAACTGCCCCTGTTTGCAGGCTGCCTGAAACGCCACGCCCCCGAAGAAGGCAAATGGGGTTATATGATGAAAATTCGTTGCGAATCAGACAGTACCGAAGCGGCGGAGCATATGTGGTTTACCGTACACGCGATTGATGATGACAGCGTGAGCGCGACTTTGGAAAATGAGCCATTCAATATTCCCGAAATGAAAGCGGGAGAAAAATACACTTTGCCTTTGGAAAATGCGGTGGATTGGCGCATTTATTCTACGCCTTTACAAGCCTCAATTGCACCCGATGATGCGTATCGTTTACGGCGTTATTTGAATGCAAATTGATGATTTTATTTTATTTTATTTTAAAACAAGGCAGCCTGAAAATCTTTCAGGCTGCCTTGTTTTAATAGCTCATCAAAAAAATTGATGATTTATAGTCGCAGAACTGAAAAAGCAGTACGGCGTTGCCAACGCCCTGATGTACTATTCGTACACGGCGGGCGTTGTCGCCTTGTACTGCATTTTCATTTCTACGACTATATGTTTTAATCAAAACGTATCCCAAGCAAATTTCGCCATCATCACCACCAGTAAAACCATAAACCCATGTCGCAAAAAACGCGTGCCGCCCAAAATCGCCAATCGCGCCCCCACCATGCCGCCGCACACATTTGCCAATGCCAATGGAATCGCCCAATCCCACAAAATATGTCCGTTTGGTACAAAAAAACTCAAGGCGGCTAAATTGGTGGTGAGATTGATGATTTTGGCAGACGCGGTCGCGGTCAAAAAATCATAAGCAAAAAATCGCACAAACACAAATGCCAACAAACTGCCCGTTCCCGGCCCAAAAATCCCATCATACAAACCAATTAATGCACCAAACAGCAAACCTATCGCATATTCCCGATGGCTTAAAGCGTGTTCACGCACCGTTTGACCCAAATTTTTTTTATAAAATGTGTACACAAACATCAACAACATCAATACCAACATGGCAGGACGCATATATTGCACAGGCACATAAGTTACTAATTTTGCACCTATATATGAGCCAATAAACGCCAATACCGCCGCAGGCAGCAACATTTTCCACGGCACCCGAATTTTGCGAATAAATTGCGTGGTTGCCATGCTGGTGCCTAAAAATGAAGCCAATTTATTCGTGCCAAACACAGTGGCAATCGGCGCATTGGGCAATAAACCCATGAGCGCAGGCAATTGCAGCAAACCGCCGCCGCCCACCGCCGCATCCATCAGCCCTGCCAAAAATCCCACAATAAGCAACAAAAAAATGGATACATCCATTTTTATAATTCCCTAAATAAAATAAGGTAATATTGTAGCAAAATTGCTTTCAGGCTGCCTGAAAACAGGTAAAATACACTTTTTACACACATCTATATTAAAGAGCAAAACCATGCCAAAAATTACCGTATTACCCCATGCACAATTCTGCCCCGAAGGTTTAACCATTGAAAACGCACCCGCAGGCGAAACCATTTGCGATGTTTTGTTGCAAAATGATATTGATATTGACCATGCTTGCGAAAAATCATGCGCTTGCACCACCTGCCATGTGATTGTGCGAGAAGGTTACAACAGCATGACAGAACCCACTGAATTAGAAGAAGATTTGCTTGACCAAGCATGGGGCTTGGAAGCCGATTCGCGTTTAAGCTGCCAAGCACGTGTGGCAGACACTGATTTGGTGGTGGAAATCCCCAAATACACCATCAATCATGCGCGTGAGCATTAATCAAATTTTCTGATGGTTAAATAATATACATATAAACAGGCATATATGTAAAAATACTTGCCTGTTTTTTCACTTTAGGAATAAAATATCTACTTATCCTATAGGCAACTTTTTTTGAAGGAGTTTCTGAATGAAACGTACAGTATTGGCTGCAGTTTTGGTATTGTCCACTTTGACAGCTTCTGCAGCTGACATCAACGGTCGCTGGCAAAATTTTGATGATAAAGATGGTAAACCCAAAGCCATTATTGCAATTAATGGTTCTACTGGCAGCGTAGTTGGTGTCGCAAAAGGTGTAGATCCCAATTGCCCAAGCTGCAAAAAACCAGGATCACTGGTAGGTCGCACCATTTTGTGGAATTTAAAACCAGATGGTGCAAATGAATACGAAGGTAAAATCCATGACCCCAAAAGCGGTCGCACCTATAGCGCACACGTTACTGTAAATGGTAACTCTTTGAAAGTTTGTGGTTATATTGGTTTGAGATTTGCGGGTCGTTGCCAAACTTGGAAGCGCGTGTAATTTCATCAATTTTTTTGATGTTTCAATAAAACAGGCAGCCTGAAAAAATCATGTTCAGGCTGCCTTAAATTTTTTGTTATAATTTTGACTTTTGAATCAAGAGACTATTATGGAATTTCGCATTCACCGTACAGACAAAACACCCCATTCCCCCGAAACCACTCCAAAAAATGAAAGCTGGGAACGTCAAACCCTGCGCGATGTCTTATTGGAAGCCTATAAAGAGCAACGTCGCGCCCGTTTGTGGCGCAATATTTGGCGCGGTGTAGGCGTATTCATTTTTTTCAGCATTTTGATGGGGGCGATGCAAGGTGGTAATTCAGAAAACACAAACGGACAAAACAGCCTTGCCGCTCAGAGTGAACACACGGCGGTGATAGAATTGTCGGGCGTGATTGGCGGCGATGAATTTGTGAACCATGTGGACATTTTGCGCGATGGCATGGAAGCAGCGTACAAAAATAAGCATGCCAAAGCGATTATTATCCGCGCCAACAGCCCTGGGGGTTCGCCTGTGGTGTCCAATATCGCGTTTCAGGAAATTCAACGCTTAAAAAATCTGAAGAAAAACATACCTGTATATGTGGTCATGGAAGACATGTGCGCTTCAGGCTGCTACTACATCGCCGCCGCCGCCGATAAAATTTACGCAGACCCGTCCACACTGGTGGGCAGCATAGGCGTGATTGGCAGCAGTTTTGACGCAACGGGTTTGATGGACAAATTAGGTGTCAAACGCCGCCAACGCATTGCGGGCAACAACAAAGGCATGGGCGACCCATTCAGCCCCGAAACCTCCGAACAACAAGCGATTTGGCAACAAATGCTCAACCAAATTCACGAAGAATTCATCAAAGCCGTACGCGCTGGACGTGGCGCAAAATTGAAAGAATCGGAAAATCCCGATTTATTTAGCGGGCGCGTTTACACAGGCATAGAAGGGCGCAAAGTGGGTTTGGTGGATGATTTTGGCAATGTGTACAGCGTGGCGCGTGATGTGGTGAAAGCCGAAAAATTGGTGGATTACACGCCGCAGCAAGATGATTTTATGCGTTTATTAACGCGTGGTTTGGGTGCCAAAGTCAGCACAGAAATCAACAACTGGATTCATCAAATTTGGTAATGAGTCAATAAAGAATCCGTGTAAACATAGATTTATGCTTACACGGATTTTTGTATTAAAAATTTTGATACTGAATTTTCAGTTTTCAGGCTGCCTGAAATTTACGCCCAAACCAATAAAGCGTGATTGCGTTTGCCGCGTTTCACAATCGTGTATTTACCAAAACGCTTATGCTCATCACCCAACAAATACAAATCATCGGGTTTTTCCGCCGCGTGATTCGGATTGTTCGCCACCACCGCCACGCCGTTGAGCAACACCGCGCCATTTTTCACAAATTCACGCGCTTCCTTATTGGATTGCGCCAAACCCGTTTTCACCAGCACTTCCACCACATTCAGGCTGCCTGAAACTTCGGTCGCAGGCAAACCGTCCAACGCCAATTGCGCGTAATCCTGCTCGGTCAAGCCGCTTTCATCGCCCGAAAACAGACTCTCGGTAATACGTTGCGCCGCTTCCAACGCCGTTTCGCCGTGAATCAAACGCGTCATTTCTTCGGCGAGAATGCGTTGCGCTTCGGGTTTCGCTTTGCTGGCTTGGTCTTTTACTTCAATTTCGTCAATGTGTTCAACAGACAAAAAGGTAAAATATTTCAAAAATTTATACACATCAGCGTCCGCCACTTTCAGCCAGAATTGGTAGAATTGGTAGGGCGATGTTTTTGCGGCGTTCAACCACACCGCGCCGCCTTCGGTTTTGCCGAATTTGGTGCCGTCCGCTTTGGTTACCAGTGGCAAAGTCAAACCGTGTACCGATTTTTGGTTCAAACGGCGCGTGGTTTCCGTGCCCCAAGTGATGTTGCCCCATTGGTCGCTGCCGCCGATTTGCAATTGCACATTGTGGCGTTTATTTAATTCTGCAAAATCATAGCCTTGCAATAATGCGTAGGCAAATTCGGTAAACGAAATGCCCACATCATCGCGCTCAATGCGTTGTTTTACCGATTCTTTTGCTAACATCGCGTTTACCGAAAAATGCTTGCCGATGTCGCGCAAAAAATCCAAGCAATTCATATTGCCAAACCAATCCGCATTATTCGCCATAATCGCAGGATTTTCGCCGTCAAATTTCAAAAATGGTTTCAACTGATTGCGAATGCTGTCCACCCAACTCGCCACCGTTTCGGGCGTGTTCAGGCTGCGTTCCACCGCTTTAAAACTCGGGTCGCCAATCATGCCCGTCGCGCCGCCCACCAAAGCCACAGGCGTATGCCCCGCATTTTGAAAACGGCGCAGCACCAACACAGGCAGCAAATGCCCAATGTGCAAGCTGTCGGCGGTCGGGTCAAAGCCGCAATACAGGGCGATTTTGTTTTCGTCCAACAATTTGGATAATTCTTGAATATCAGTCGTTTGCGCGATTAAGCCGCGTGCTTGTAAATCTTCTAATAAAGCGTTCATCGTGTTTTTCCCAATTAAAAAAGTGCAGGCAGCCTGAAAACAGCTTTCAGGCTGCCTGTAAACATCAATAGTGGCGAATTATACGTTTTTTCGCTTCATTCAAAAAGTGTGAATTTAAGCCATTGTTTTTATTTAATTGTAATAAAATAACCAGTTTATCCATTTTCCGTTTTTAATGGAATCATCTTGCGCCCAACGCTTTAGCCAAACCCTGTGGATAAGTCTGTGGATAACTTGTGGATAACTTGTGGATAAGCTGTGGATAAGTTTTGTTACGCAATTCGCTGATAACGCCCACCCGACATCGCCACCACCACTCCCGCCAATTCCCATTCCAACAATAAAGCATACAGTGTATCGGTCGCTACATTGGTTTTTTCTGCAATAAAATCAGGGTGTACAGGGTCGTAGCCCATCGCATTCAAAATCATCACCGCCAAATCATGCGCCGATTTATCCACAGACTTATCCACAAAGTTATCCACAATTTTATCCACAGGCACAGGATTTTTGGGGGCGGAAATGGGCGTTTTTATGGTTTTTTCTTTGGTTTGACTTTTTTTAATTTTCGGCAATTCTATCGGCGTGAATAAATCGGGGATTTCTGTGGATAACCCTGTGGATAACCCTGTGGATAACCCTGTGGATAAGTCGGTATGTAATTTTGTAACCTGAATTAAATGATGTGGCGACAATAAGTTAGGACACTCTTGAATAATATCTTCTATGCACTCCACCAATTTCGCCCCTTCTTTAATCAATTTGTGGCAACCTTTGGCGTGTGGATTGTCAATACTGCTCGGAATCGCCATCACTTCGCGCCCCATTTCCGCCGCCAAACGCGCCGTAATCAGCGAGCCACTTTGCAAAGTCGCTTCCACCACCAAAGTTACCCGCGATTGCGCCGCAATCAAACGGTTACGGCGCGGAAAATTGCCCGCCAACGGTCGTGTTCCCAAAGGAAATTCCGACACAATCAAACCACTCTCCGCAATTTGGTGCGCCAACTGCTTGTTTTCAGGCGGATAAATGCGGTCTATGCCCGTTCCCCAAATCGCAATTGTGCTGCTTGCGCCCTGCAATGCGCCCGAATGCGCCGCCGCATCAATGCCTGCTGCCATGCCTGAAATAATAGTAACCCCTTGTTTACTCAATTCTTTGCTGAAATCATGCGCGTTTCGCATCGCTTGCGGCGTGGCATGACGGCTGCCCACCACCCCCACCGCTTCACGTTGCAACAATTCCACGCGCCCACGCACAAACAATAAAGGCGGCGGCGTAATCCCCTCCGTCAATATGGTCGGATAATCCGCATCGCCCAGCAATAATACGCGACAATCCTGCCCCTGCTCCCACGCCAAAGCCGCATCGGTGGCGGCTTGCGCGGCGGCGGTGTCGTGCCATGTGGCGGCGACTTGCTTGCCCTTGATTGCCAATTGGCGCACGGTATCGGCGGACGCTTGCAAGGCTTCTTGCGCCGTTCCAAAATGCTGAATCAGGCGCAAAAAACTTTCCGCACCAATATAGGGCGTGAGTGCCAACTGTATCCACGCATAGCGTTCTTGTTCCGTCATAATATTATTTTTCCTAATTTAAATAATGATTTAATTGAGTTATCCACAGGATTCAGGCAGCCTGAAAAAACACGGCGCAGCCCTGTTTTCAGGCTGCCTGTTATATCACACTTTGCCACAAAATAATTGTCCGCATTCTTGCCCAATAGGAAAAATAGCCGAAAAAATCCAAAATCAGACAAAGCCATTCAAATTCAAAATATTATCGCCACAAACCCACACCAGCCCTGATTTTCGCCTGTTTATACCTGTATATCCCTAGCCCTTATTTGCCCCCCATTTGCTTAAAAAATAGGCAACAAAGCTAGCCCATTCAAAATTAAGCGTTTTATGGCTCAAAACACCCGACTTATCCACAGAAGCTGTGGATAACTTTTTTTGGGGGTTTTGCCGTGTTTGGGCAATTTTTATCTTTTAAATAATGGAATTAGGAGACTTATCCACATGTATATACATAAACCACGCTTTATTTTCCCATTTTGCGTTCATTGTTTCCTATTAGGAAACCATGAATTTTTTACACCCCAAATAGCGGATTTCAGGCTGCCTTTCGGTAAAAATATTTTTATTTAAAATAAAATAGTTAAATGACTTATCCACAGGTATATACAGGGGATTTTCACCCATTTTCAGGCTGCCTGAACGGGATTTTTGCGCCCATTTCGCGCATTTTAATTGCCCATTTGCTTAAAAAATAGGCAACAAAGCTAGCCCATTCAAAATTAAGCATTTTATGGCTCAAAACACCCGACTTATCCACAGTTTCTGTGGATAACTTTTTTGGGGGACAATCGCCCTATTTTCACTTGACATGGAATCGCCATCGCGCAAATCACGCAAATATAGGTAAAGTTGTTTTCAGGCTGCCTGTAAATTGGTTATGATTGCGCCCCTATCATTTCCAAACCTTAACAAAATTAAAGAGAGTTTCTCCATGAAAAAGTATTTTGCTGAATTTTTCGGCACATTTTGGCTGGTATTCGGTGGCTGCGGCAGCGCGGTATTGGCGGCTGGCATTCCTGAATTGGGCATTGGCTATGCAGGCGTGTCTTTGGCGTTTGGCTTGACGGTTTTGACGATGGCTTATGCGGTGGGACACATTTCGGGCGGTCATTTCAATCCTGCGGTTTCGGTGGGTTTGATGGTGGGAGGTCGTTTTGACAAAAAAGATTTGTTCCCTTACATCGCGGCACAGGTGGTGGGCGCGATTGCGGCAGGCGCAGTATTGTTTGCCATTGCGAGCGGCATTCCAACATTTGACGCTTCGGCAGGTTTCGCCAGCAATGGCTACGGTGAGCATTCGCCACACGGTTATGGCTTGGTATCGGCTTTGTTAATTGAAATTGTTTTGACGGCGTTTTTCTTGTTTATCATTATGGGTGCGACCGATAAGCGCGCGCCTGCTGGTTTTGCGCCGATTGCGATTGGTTTGTGCTTAACGCTGATTCACTTAATCAGCATTCCTGTTACCAATACTTCAGTGAATCCAGCGCGTTCTACAGGCGTGGCGTTGTTCCAAGGCGGTTGGGCGATTGGGCAATTATGGTTGTTCTGGATTGCGCCGATTGTGGGTGGTGTAATTGGTGCGTTGTGCTACCGTTTTGTGGCAGACGAGAAATAATCGACATTGGGAAATGATGAATAAATTAAGGCAGCCTGAATTTGGTTTCAGGCTGCCTTAATGATTTTAGAGTGAATTCAATTTAAACCAGTACAGCGTTACCAGCTACACGGCGGTCGCCTTGTCCTGATTTAAATTGACTCCACTATACAATGTGTTCAATTGCCTATTCTCTTCTATGGTTAATAATCATTTAGACGCAAGTTTGGCAAAAATGTCAGGCTGCCCGATGACACAACACCAGCCCAGTCGCAATCAAAGCTATCCCCAGCGCATGATAAATCTGAAAAATCTCACCCAATAATCCCACCGACAACATCACGCCAAACACAGGCATCAAATGAATAGACAAACCCGCTTTCACCGCCCCCACCTTTGCCACCGCAAACGAATACAGCAAATACGCCACCACAGACGGAAAAATCCCAATATATGCCAAACCCAATAACGATTTTTCATTGAAAACCATCTGTTGCCCGCCAAAATATTCCCATAAAAACAAGGGCAACAATACGATAATCGCCAAACACATCTGCACGCACATCAAACCCAATTTGTTGATTTGTGCAGGCAGCCCTTTTGTCCACAAAGTGTAAAACGCCCAACACACCATCGCGGAAAACACCCACAAATCGCCCGAATTAAACGACAAAATTGCCAATCGCGCCCAATCGCCTTGCAACACAATCGCCAACACCCCCACCAGCGACACGCACAAACCGATGATTTGCGCTTTTTGCCATTTTTGCCCGTAAAACAGTCCACCAAACAAAATAATCAACACGGGAATACAAGAATTGAGCAGCAGCGCATTGGTGGTGGTCGTGTCATGCAAACCTTTGTAAATCAGGGTATTGAATGCGGCTACGCCAAACAGGGCGGTTGCCACAATGCGTTGCCCATTTTGCCGATACAAAGCCCAATCGCGCACCACAAATCGCCACGCAAACGGCAACAGCACCAAACACGCCAGCACCCATCTGATAAACGCCAACGAAAACGGCGGAATGCTGTCATGCAACACTTTGCCCACCACAAAATTGCCCGCCCAAAACAGGGGCGGCAAAATCAAAAAGGGGAGATTTTTCAGTAAAGGAGATGAGTTCATGCGCATATTCCGAAAATAAAATACGCGCTTATTTTAGCAGAAAGGGGTTTTCAGGCTGCCTGAAAACCCATTTCCCCAGTAAATTCTGTTAAAATTCATACCATTTTAAATATCAAAAGGCAGCCTGAATTGCCGTCCACACGGACTTTCAGGCTGCCTGAAAAATTGAAAGCAAAACACACATGATTTACCCCAAAAAATATGACGTGATTGTGGTCGGTGGCGGACACGCAGGCACCGAAGCCGCACTCGCCGCCGCACGCATGGGCGCACAAACCCTTCTTTTAACACACAATATTGAGACTTTGGGACAAATGTCCTGCAACCCCTCCATTGGTGGCATCGGCAAAGGGCATTTGGTGCGCGAATTGGACGCGCTCGGTGGCGCAATGGCGTTGGCAACCGACAAATCGGGCATACAATTCAGACGTTTAAACGCATCAAAAGGCGCAGCCGTCCGCGCCACACGCGCCCAAGCCGACCGCATTCTCTACAAAGCCGCCATTCGTGAAATGCTGGAAAATCAAGAAAATTTGGACATTTTCCAACAAGCGGTGGAAGACATTGTTTTGGACGGAGACCGCGTTTCAGGTGCAAAAACGGCTATGGGCGTGGTGTTTCCATGTCGCGCTTTGGTTTTGACGGCTGGCACGTTTTTGGCGGGCAAAATCCACATCGGTTTGGAAAATTATGCGGGCGGACGCGCTGGCGACCCTGCCGCACAAGGGCTTTCAGGCTGCCTGAAAGAATTGAATCTGCCCCAAAGCCGCTTAAAAACAGGCACACCGCCACGCATTGACGGTCGCACCATTGATTTTTCCCAACTGGAAGAACAAGCTGGCGACACGCCCATTCCCGTGATGTCGGTGCGCGGCAATGCCGCCATGCACCCCAAGCAAATTTCCTGCTGGATTACGCATACCAACTTGAAAACACACGAAATTATCCGTTCAGGTTTTGACCGCAGCCCCATGTTCACAGGCAAAATTGAGGGCGTGGGTCCGCGCTATTGCCCGTCTATTGAAGACAAAATCAACCGTTTTGCCGACAAAGACAGCCACCAAATTTTCCTTGAACCCGAAGGCTTGACCACCCACGAATATTATCCCAACGGCATTTCCACCAGCTTGCCGTTTGACATTCAGTTGGCTTTGGTTCGCAGCATGAAAGGGCTTGAAAATGCACACATTTTGCGCCCTGGTTACGCGATTGAATACGATTATTTTGACCCACGCAATCTCAAAGCCAGCTTGGAAACCAAAACCGTGCAAGGCTTGTTTTTCGCAGGGCAAATCAACGGCACCACAGGCTACGAAGAAGCCGCCGCGCAAGGCTTGTTGGCTGGCGCAAACGCGGTGCAATTTGTGCGCGAACAAGACCCCTTGCTGCTCCGCCGCGAACAGGCGTATTTGGGCGTGTTGGTTGATGATTTGATTACCAAAGGCGTGAACGAGCCATATCGCATGTTTACCAGCCGCGCGGAATACCGCTTGCAGTTGCGCGAAGACAATGCGGATATGCGTTTGACGGAAGACGGCTACAAAATCGGTTTGGTTTCCGAAGCGCAATGGCAAGCCTTTGAACGCAAACGTGAACAAATTGAATTGGAAATTCAACGCCTTAAATCCACATGGTACACGCCGCAAAAATTGGCGGAAGAGGAACAAATCCGCGTATTGGGGCAAAAATTGAGCCGCGAGGCGAATTTGCACGATTTGTTGCGCCGCCCGAATGTGAATTATGCCGATTTGATGAGTTTGCCCAACGCGCTGCCTGAAAATGCGTTGGCAGACGATGTGGCGGAACAGGTTGAAATTCAAGTGAAATATCAGGGCTACATTGACCGCCAAAACGAGGAAATTGACGGCAGACGCGATATTGAAACTTTAAGGCTGCCTGAAAACATGGATTACAGCAAAGTCAAAGGTTTATCTGCCGAAGTGCAACAAAAATTGAATTTGCACCAACCCGAAACGGTGGGGCAAGCCAGCCGCATTTCGGGGGTTACGCCTGCGAGCATTGCGCTGTTGATGGTGCATGTGAAGCGTGGGTTTAAAGACGCGAAATGAGTTTTCAGGCTGCCTGAAAACAAAAATTGCCTGAAATACTGGGGACAGCATTTCAGGCAATTCACATTTAAAAATCAAAAGTTTACTATTTTATTAGTAAATAGTCGCAATACTGACTTGGATAATCATCAAAGAATTCTACTGACTTGGATAATCATCAAAGAATTCTTGTGCATCAAACATTATTCTCATTTTGTTATTATCTATACACCAAACACTACAATAGTTAAGACTAAATGTATTTTCTTCAATATCTTCCATTGAAATATAGATTTTTGAATCAAGTTTCTGTGATAAGTCATTGCAAAATTTGATAATTTGGTTTTTATCAAAACTACATTCGTTGCTAATATAAAATAATGTTCTTAATTTTATATCTTCAAAATAATAAATATCATCTTCCTTCAAATCTTGAATGGTAATCCATATGTGAAATGTATCAATATTAGTATTATAAGTTTTTTCATAAATATCTTGATTATACTGTATGGAGAAATTGTACATCGGAAAAGTAATTTCCATAATCATAAATAAATCATTGATATTTATAATTTTTTCAAAATCAATATTATAGTATTGACCAAGTTTATCTTGTTGCATTGTAAACCTCCACTGCTTTTTTGAAGTAAAATCTTTATTTTGAAACATTTGAGTTTCCGTAGGTCGGGCACTCATGCCCGACATGATGATGGTTATGTTGTGTCGGGCATGAATGCCCGACCTACAAATTGTCGTGTATTGTGAGGCAGCCTGAAAAATAAATTACCTTATGAAATCACTCAAACAATTATTCACCGCCCTGTGTTTATGGGCATTGTGGTTTGGTTTGACTGTCGTGTTGGCTCAAACCTTCAAAATGCTCAATACCACACATTACCAATCAGGCGACACGCCCGATAAACCGTTCCGCGTGGCGATTTTGGCGGCAGACGGTTCACGGTATGCCGTGCCGTTTCAAGAAGCGCAGACCATGCCCGAAGTGTGGAACAGGCAGCCTGAAAAACCTTGCCAACAAGAAGATTGCCTGTTTCAGGCAGATGATGGCAGCCTGATTTTCCATAACGAAGGCGCATTGTGGTACAGCGAATCGCGTTACCGCATTGTGGGCAATCGGCTTGAACCTGTGTCGCATGTGGTGTTTAATGTGGGCGATGTATTTTTTGCGGGGATTGGGGCATTTATTTTATTGAAATTGGGCAAATATGGTTTTTACCGTTGGCGATACCGCCGTGCGCCCGAACAATTGGCGGCGTATCATCGGGCGGTGTGGGCGAGTGTGAAACGGTGGTTAATTTGGGTAGCGGTGTTGGTATTGTTTATTTTGGGAATAAACATACTATCGCAGGTAGCCTGAAAATTTCCGCTATACTATTGATAAAATTTGATTCTGATAAAACGCCATAGTAAACCATTAAAATGGCGTTTTTTATTGGGAAATACAATATGGAGCAGCAACGCGATTTATATCCCCACGAAATTTTGCAAGAAATCATCAGCAAAACCGAAAGTAAAGCCAATGCCAGCCTGAAAATGCTGGCTATTTTGAGTTTTTTGGGTGGTGGATATGTGGGTTTGGGCTATTTGGCGTATTTGAAAGTGGTCAGCGGCATACCTGCCGAATGGGGTGGTTTGGCGGCATTGCTGGGGTCGGCGGTGTTTCCCATTTGCCTGATTTGCATTTTGATTGGCGGCGGCGAACTGGCAACGGGCAATATGATAATTATGGCATTGGGCAAATTCACGCGCCGTGTGCGCCTGTCCAAACTGTTACGCAATTGGGTCATGGTGAGCGTGGGCAATTTGGTGGGGGCTTTGTGTGTGGCGTATTTTTTGGGACATTATGTGGGCTTGTCCGAAGGCGCTGCCATCAACAAAACCATCGCCATCGCGCAAAGCAAAGTAAACATGGATTTTGGTCGTGCTTTTGTGTCGGCAATTGCGTGTAATTGGTTGGTTTGCATGGGAATTTGGTTTTATTTTGGTGCAAAACAAACTTCGGGGCGCATTTTGGCGATGTGGTTCCTGTGATGATTTTTGTCTTGATTGGTTTTCAGCATTTTGTGGGGAATATGGTGATGATTCCAGCAGGGATTTTTGCAGGTGCGCCGATTACTTGGGGGCAATTTTTTACCAATATGTTGCCTGTGTTTTTGGGTAATGTGGTGGGTGGCACATCGTTTGTGGCGGCTTCGTATTTGTATGCCTACAAACATTTATTAAAAGACGATTATTCCATTTAATCAACAAAATACAGGCAGCCTGAAAATATAGTGAATTCAGGCTGCCTATTTTTTGAATCATCAAAATTTTTGATTAATGATGTGAATGTGCGCTGCTATTATGCAAAATTTTGTCGGTATAAGCCATTGCCATCGCCGAAGCCAAAAAACCCATGTGTATTAATAATTGCCACATCATCGTTTTCTCATCTAATTTGGCGGCATTGATGAACGTTTGCAGCAAATGAATAGATGAAATACTGATAATCGCCATAGACAATTTCACTTTCAACACCGAAGCATTCACATGGTCTAGCCATTCGGGTTGGTCGGGGTGGGTATCCACATTCAGGCGCGACACAAAAGTTTCATAACCACCAATCAGCACCATAATCAATAAGTTAGCAATCATCACCACATCAATCAAATTCAGCACCGCCAACATCACCATCGTTTCGTCCATCGTGCCGAGATTCACGGTTAAATGCCACAGGGATTTCATAAATTTATACGCATAAATTCCCTGCACCACAATCAGCCCCAAATAAATCGGCAATTGCAACCAACGACTCGCAAAAACCAATCGCGCCAATGGTCTGGGTGTAGTAAATTGTTTTTGTTCAGACATTTGTGTTTTCCATCAAAAAAAAGGGCGTATTCTAACCAAGTTATGCGGCATTGAGAATACCCTTTACATGGATAAACCCATTGCACGCGCCACGCTTTGCCATTCATCATCAAATGGGGCGCACACTTCTATCCACACCCCCATTTCAGGCAGCCTGAAACGCAATGCGCTGGCGTGTAATAATAAACGTGTGTTACCCAAAAAATTTTGCACAGCCTTGTTTTGTTTCAAATCTCCGTGCGTGGTGTCGCCGATAATGGGGTGAAAAATATGTTTTAAATGGCGGCGAATTTGGTGTTTGCGCCCCGTGTGCGGCGTGAGTTGCAGCAGTGAATAGCGCGATGTGGGAAATTTGGTATGGCTGACAAAGGGCAATTCGGTACGCGCCAAAGTGCGGTATTCGGTAATGGCGGCTTGGGCAGCTTTGTCGCGCTCGGCAAATTTATCTGCAATATCATCTAGTTGCTCTTTGAGTGGATAATCAATGCAGCCTGAATCGTCCGTCCAACCGCGCACAATGGCGTGATAGTATTTTTGTACACTGTGTGTTTCAAATTGCTGGGCAAAATATCGCGCCGCTTCGGGATTGAGCGCAAACAACATCACACCTGCAGTGGGTCTGTCCAAACGGTGAACGGGGTAAACGTGTTGTCCAATTTGGTCGCGCAGAGTTTGCATAAGAAAAATGGTTTCATGTTTGTCCAAAAAACTGCGGTGTACCAACATGCCTGCGGGTTTATTGACGACAACGCAAAGGGGGTCTTGATGGAGTATGGATAGATTTATCATAATATAGTCGTTTCAAATTAAAATCTTCAGGCTGCCTGAATCATACAGGCAGCCTGAAAATTTTAGCCATCAAAATATTTGATGATTAATTAGTTGGCGAATGATTCCCTTGTTTTAAAACAATAAAACCACTCACACCAGCCAACAGCGAACCCAGAAATACGCCAATTTTCGCTTGGTCTTGCAAAGCCGTATCGCTAAACGCCAATAGGCTGATAAACAAACTCATGGTAAAACCAATGCCGCACAACAATGCCACGCCATACACTTGTTTCCACGTTGCGCCTTCGGGCAAACTGGCGAAACGGCATTTCACCATCAACCATACGGTCGCAAATACCCCCAATTGTTTGCCCACAAACAAACCTGCCGCCACGCCCAACACCACAGGCGAAAACAAATTGCCCAAACTAAACCCTGCAAACGACACGCCCGCATTGGCAAAACCAAAAATCGGCAACACCGCAAACGCCACAGGCAACGCCAAAGCGTGTTCCCATGTCAGCAGCAAAGGTTCGCGCACATCAGCGTCTGGCGAACGCAAAGGCATGGCAAACGCCAAAACCACCCCCGCCAAAGTTGCATGAATGCCTGTTTTCAAAACAAAAAACCACAGCAACGCACCCAAAACCAAATAAATCCAATGGCGCGTTTCATTTTTGTGATTGAAATAAAACAAAGCCGCCATCACCAACACCGCAGGCAATACATACAACCAGTGAATTTGTGCCGTGTAAAACAGCGCAATCACGACAATCACCGCCAAATCGTCCATAATCGCCAAAGCAGTGAGAAAAATTTTTAATGAAACAGGCACGCGGCTGCCCAAAATCGCCAATACGCCCAAAGCAAAAGCAATATCGGTCGCGGCTGGAATCGCCCAACCTTGCGTTAAAGGCGTATTCGTTCCTGCAAACACCACATAAATCAACGCTGGCAACGCCAAACCACCCAACGCCGCCACCGCAGGCAAAAAGCGTTTGGCATTGTCGCTCAATTCCCCTTGCAGCAATTCGCGTTTCACTTCCAAACCGACAAACAGGAAAAACACCGCCATCAAGCCATCATTCACCCAATGCAATACGCTCATGCCCAATACTTTTGCGTCCAACAAAGCAAAATACGCAGGCGCAGCCGCCGAGTTGGCAATCAATAAACCCAAAACCGCCGCCACCATCAGGACAATGCCCGCCGCTTGCTCCGATTGGAAAAAATGTTTGATTATTTGCATTTTGATTTCCTTTACTTGAGATAAGGATATAAATATATCACAATTTGTTTTTCAGGCTGCCTGAAAGGAAAATGATTTATTTATAGTGAATATATGGAGAAAATAGGACACAATATAGGGGCAACTTGTTGCACCCCACATTAAACATTTTTTAATTGAAACACAAAAAAACATTTCAAGCGGCTTTCTTACAAAAAAGGCTGCCTGAAATTCATGGTTCATCAATTTGTACCACAAGGAGAATATCATGAAAATCGTGATTTTGGGCGCGGGCATTTCAGGCGTCGCCAGCGCGTATTATTTGAATTTGGCGGGACACGAAGTTACCGTGTTGGAGCGCCAAACAGGCGTGGCAGACGAAACCAGTTACGCCAACGCGGGACAACTTTCATTTGGCTACACGACGCCGTGGGCTGCGCCCAATGTGCCGCTCAAAGCATTGAAATGGCTGGGGAAAGAACATTCTCCGCTCATCATCAAACCCGATGGCAGCCTGTTTCAACTGAAATGGCTGGCGCAGATGACGGCAAATTGCACGTCCGCCGCCTACGCCCGCAATCAATCGCGCATGATGCGGATTTCGGAATACAGCCGCCACCTGTTCGCCGAATTTGACGCGAAAGAAAATTTGGATTACGAACAACGCTCGGGCGGCACCTTGCACCTGTTCCGCGATAAAAATCTGTTTGAACAGTACAAGCAAAGCATGGGCGTGTTGGATTCATTTAACGTGCCATATCAAACACTTGACCCAGACGGCGTGTTGCAATTTGAACCAGCCTTGGCGCACATGAAAGACAAAATCGCAGGCGCATTTCATCTGCCCAACGACCGTACGGGCGATTGCCGCTTGTTCACGCAAAAACTGGCGCAGTTGTGCCAAGAACGCGGCGTGGTGTTTCAATTTAATTGCACGATTGGCGATTTTAAACTTTCAGGCAGCCGCATTGAAGCGGCACAAACCAATCAGGGCGATTTTGCGGCGGACGCGTTTTTGTGTACGCTGGGCAGTTTCAGCCGCCCGATGTTGCAGAAATTGGGTTTGGATTTGCCGATTTACCCGATTAAGGGCTATTCGCTGACCATTCCGATTCACACGCCCGACCATGCGCCGCAATCTACCGTGTTGGACGAAACCTATAAAGTCGCGCTCACGCGGTTTAACGAGCGCATTCGTGTGGGCGGCATGGCGGAATTATCGGGCTACGCATTGCAGTGTCCGCCCGTACACAGAGAAACTTTGGCGATGGTGGCAAACGAACTCTTCCCCAATAGCGGCGACACCGCCCAAGCGGAATATTGGAGCGGTTTGCGCCCCGTAACACCCGACAGCACACCAATTGTCGGCGCGACCCGTTGGGAAAACCTGTTTACCAACGCAGGGCATGGCACTTTGGGTTGGACGATGAGTTTGGGTTCGGCGAAAATCGTTGCCGATTTGATTGACCACGGCAGCGCAGAAGTGCAATTTGATGATTTGAGTTTGGCGCGTTATGCGTGTTGAGTTTCAGGCTGCCTGAAAAGCGTAGGGTGCGCCGTGCGCACCGAGTTTTCACAATAAATTTCAGTACACGACAAAAAAAGTACAATAAAAAAAGAAGTCCGCATCAATTCAGTGGTATCGTATTAATTTTCTCACGACTAATCCAATATGACT
>NZ_JQKH01000020.1 GCF_000745955.1 Alysiella crassa DSM 2578
CAAAGCATCTTTCGCGTTGGTTTGGAGCAGCTTGCCAAAGCCGCCATGTTGATGATGGCAACTTTGGACTATTTTTCAAACCCAAAACAGGTCGTCCGATTTTTTGTCGTGTACTGAAAGGCAGCCTGAAAACCCAATTTCCCACCTAAAAGGATTAAGCAAGATGAAAATTGCCACTTGGAATGTAAACTCGCTCAATGTGCGCCAACCACAAGTGCTGGAATGGCTGATGAATCAGCAACCAGACGTGTTGGCATTGCAAGAATTAAAATTAGACCAAGACAAATTCCCCATCGCCGCGCTGCAAATGATGGGCTGGAACGCCGTTTGGTCGGGGCAGAAAACCTATAACGGCGTGGCATTGATTAGCCGCCACGAATTGCACGATGTGCATATTGGGCTGCCTGAAATGGCGGATGACCCGCAACGCCGCGTGATTGCCGCCACCGTAAACGGTGTACGCGTGATAGACGTGTATTGCGTAAACGGCGAATCTTTGGATAGTCCAAAATTTGATTATAAACGTCAATGGTTTGCTGCGCTGACACATTTTGTGCGCGATGAATTAACGCGTTATCCCGAACTGGTTTTGCTGGGCGATTTCAATATCGCGCCCACTGATGAAGATGTGTACGACCCGAAAAAATGGCATGAACAAATCCATTGTTCCAGCGAAGAACGTAGCTGGTTGAAAAATCTACTGGATTTGGGTTTACACGACAGCCTGCGCCATCTGCACCCGACTGGGGCGTTTTATACTTGGTGGGATTATCGCGGCGCGATGTTTGAAAAAGGCTTGGGTTTGCGGATTGACCATGTGCTGGTGTCGGCAAATTTATTGGCAAAATTACAATCGGTTCAAGTGGATACAGATACTCGTGCCAATGAACGCCCCAGCGACCACGCGCCTGTGGTGGCGGTGTTTGGTTAATTTTCAGGCTGCCTTTCACTACCCTACAAATTTTTGTCTACCACTCATCTATTCCCTCTCCTGTGGGAGAGAGTTAGGGAGAGGGTAAAACTTTCAATGTGCCACGATTTTTCCCTCTCCCAAAGGAGAGGGGGTTAGATTGCAATATCCCAACGATTTCAGGCAATATTTTATTTTTGTAGGGTAGCGAAAGGCTGCCTGAAAATACAGCCAATACTTTCAGGCAGCCTGAAAACAGGTTAAAATTCACATTATTAACCATTTATAATCTTGATAACAATTTTATTGTTAAGGAACAGCCATGAGCGACACCGAAAATATTATTCACATCACACCCGAAGATTTGCCTTTGTATTGCACAGGTTCGCAAACGGAAGCATGGAACGGACACCCACGCGTTTTCCTGCCCATTCAATCATTTGGCGCGGCAGAATGCCCCTATTGCGGCGTGGTTTACCAATTGAATGGCGAAGTTAAAGGACACCATTAATTATGGCAAATCCGCAAGTTACCCCAATTGAACGCCCCAAATTAACCCTGCCCAATGGTGCGGACAAATTATTGTTGCACTCATGCTGTGCGCCGTGTTCGGGCGAAGTGATGGAAGCCCTGCTGGCAAGCGGCATTGATTACACGATTTTTTTCTACAATCCCAATATCCACCCACTCAAAGAATACGAAATCCGCAAAAACGAAAACATCAAATTCGCCGAACAACACGGCGTGCCGTTTATTGACGCGGATTATGATGTGGACAATTGGTTTGAACGCGCCAAAGGCATGGAATACGAACCCGAGCGCGGCATTCGTTGCACCATGTGTTTTGATATGCGATTTGAGCGCACGGCTTTGTATGCCCACGAGAATGGTTTCCCTGTGATTTCAAGCAGTTTGGGGATTTCGCGTTGGAAAGACATGAATCAAATTAATGGTTGCGGTCATCGTGCGGCGGAAAAATATCCGAATATTGTGTATTGGGATTACAACTGGCGCAAAGGTGGCGGTTCATCGCGCATGATTGAAATCAGCAAACGCGAGCATTTTTATCAGCAAGAATATTGCGGTTGTGTGTATTCTTTGCGCGATACGAATGCGTGGCGGCGTGAGCGTGGTCGTGAAGCAATTAAATTGGGGGTGAAATATTATGGCGATGAAGATGAATAATCTTCAGGCTGCCTGAAAATTATTCTTTATAAAATACAAGGGTTACGCATTGATTGATGTATAAAAACACGGTTATTGCGCTAACTCTTTTATTTTTTATCTGTTTTTATTTCTTATTCAGGCTGCCTGAATTATAATTAAACCTTTATTTTGTCAATGAAAATATTATGAATGCTCCCACGCAAATCCCCAGTTTACCGCGCCTAGAACACCATATTCGCGTTAATGACCACGAGGCAGCCTGCGCCGAATTATTGGATATTTTGTACCAATTAGACAGCAATTTTGCCAGTTTGCACCAAATTGACTTTGATTTTCCGCCCCAATTGGCACAATTGGAACATGAACGCCATGTTTATTTCTGCACCCGCATGGCAGACGCGATTAGCCAATTATTTAGGCAGCCTGAATTGCAATTGTCCGAAACTGGGTTTCAGCGTTTTATGATTGTGCAACGCTGGCTCGCGCTGATTTTCGCCAGCTCGCCCTACATCAACGCCGACCATATTTTGAAAACCTATAATCAAAATCCCAACGCCGCGCCTTTGGACGTGTATTTAGACGATACAGCGAATAGTTTGATGAAATTTTGCGTACTCTATCTGCCCGAATCCAATGTGAATGTGAATTTGGATGTATTGTGGGCGCAAAATCCGCAAGTGTGTGTGTCGCTGTGTTTTGCGCTGCAATCGCCGCGTTTTATCGGCACGGACATTGCGTTTACCAAACGCGCCAATATTTTGCAGTGGCTGCCTGAAAAATTGGCGCAATTGGATAATTTGAATGGTTTGCCGAATAATATTTTGCATGACGTGTATATGCACTGCAGTTATGACGCGGCACAAAATAAACATTTGATTAAAAAAGAATTAAATAAACTGATTCGCCGCCATCTCCTGCAAATGAATTGGCAAGACCGCCATGTGGACACCATCGCCACACGCGAACAGAAACCTGTGATGGTGGTGGTGTTGGAGCATTTTAATGCGGCACATTCCATTTATCGCACCCATTCCACGTCTATGATTGCTGCAAAAGCGCAATTTTATGTTGTCGGGATTGGCAATAAATGGGTGGACGCGACAGGACGCGCCGTGTTTGACGCATTTTACGAATTGCCCGACACCAGCGTGGTAAAGAAACTCATATTAATCAAAGAAATTTGCGAAGAATACGGCGCGGCGGTGTTTTACATGCCCAGCATAGGCATGGATTTGCTGCCCATTTTTGCCAGCAATACCCGACTTGCGCCCGTGCAAGCCATCGCTTTGGGACACCCCGCCACCACGCATTCTGAATTTATTGAATACGTTATCGTGGAAGACGATTATGTGGGCAATGAAGCGTGTTTCAGCGAAACCCTGTTGCGTTTGCCCAAGGACGCGTTGCCCTATGTACCGTCCGCGCTTGCGCCAACTGTGGTGGACTACCATTTGCGCCCCAATCCCGAAGTGGTGCAAATTGGCGTGGCTGCCACCACCATGAAATTGAACCCATATTTTCTGGAAGCCTGTCGCGCCATTCGCGACCGTGCGCGGGTAAAAGTGCATTTTCATTTTGCGCTGGGGCAATCTAATGGCATTACCCACCCTTATGTAGCACGATTTATTCGGTCTTATTTGGGCGATAATGCGACCGCGCACCCTCATCAGCCGTATGAACAATATTTAAATATTTTAAATCAATGTGATATGTTGATTAACCCATTCCCATTTGGCAATACGAATGGCATTATTGACATGATTACGCTGGGGCTGGTGGGCGTGTGCAAAACGGGCGATGAAGTGCATGAACACATAGACGAAGGCTTATTCAAACGCTTGGGGCTGCCTGAATGGTTGATTACGCATTCGGCAGATGAGTATGTGGATTGCGCCGTGCGTTTGGCGGAAAACCACGATGAGCGTTTGGCATTGCGCCGCCATATTATTGAAAACAATGGTTTGCAAACTTTGTTTACGGGCGACCCGCGTCCTTTGGGGCAAGTGTTGGCGGCGAAAGTGCGTGATTTGCTGGCGGCGAATCAGCCAGTTGCCGCGCCGAAAAAATCAGTCAGCAAAAATAAAAAGAAGAAAAAGCGTTGAGTGTTATCTTTAAAGGATGTGGATTTTCAGGCTGCCTTTCAGTACACGACAATTTTTACCACCCAAAAGTAGGGTGCGTACCACGCACCAAATCATTCCAATAATCTGGAATTTTGGTGTGTAATACGCACCCTACATGAGTTTTGTCGTGTACTGTGAGACTGAAACCTTTGCAAAACTCCTAAAATTTGAAATTTAAAAATTTTAATATTTTGAATTTTAAGAAATTTGTTTTTCAAAAAAGTTCAAGAAATGGCGTTTTGTAAAGGTTTCAGGCTGCCTGAAAATTTCAATTTGGCAACATCAAATCCGTTTCGCCAATTCCACCGCTTTACCAATATACAAAGCGGGGGTCAAAGCCAATAATTGCGCTTTCGCTTCGTCTGGAATCGCTAAGCCATTGATAAATTGCTGCAAACTTTCGGGCGTGATGCCATCTTTGCCGCGCGTCAAATCTTTCAACTGCTCGTAAGCATTCGGCACGGCATAACGGCGCATAACCGTTTGAATCGGCTCGGCTAATAATTCCCAAGTCGCGTCCAAATCCGCCGCCAAAGTCGCAGGGTTCGCTTCCAATTTGTTCAAGCCACGCAAATGCGCCACCCAACCCAACACCGCATAACCCACGCCCACGCCCATATTGCGTAAAACCGTGCTGTCGGTCAAATCGCGTTGCCAACGCGACACGGGCAATTTTTCCGCCAAAAAGCCCAAAACCGCGTTTGCCATGCCCAAATTGCCTTCCGAATTTTCAAAATCAATCGGATTGACCTTGTGCGGCATGGTGGATGAGCCGACTTCGCCCGCCTTCACTTTTTGCTTGAAGTAACCCAATGAAATGTAACCCCAAATATCGCGGTTCAAATCAATCAAAATCGTGTTAATGCGACTGATGGTTTGGAAAAATTCCGCCATATAATCATGCGGTTCAATCTGAATCGTGTAGGGATTAAACGTCAAACCCAAACTTTGTTCCACGAAATTGCGGCAATGCGTTTCCCAATCCACATCGGGATAAGCGACCATGTGCGCGTTGTAATTGCCGACCGCGCCATTGATTTTACCCAAAAATTCCTGTTTTTTCAAAGCCTTGATTTGGCGATTTAAGCGATACAACACATTGGCGATTTCCTTGCCCAAAGTGGTGGGCGTGGCGGGCTGACCGTGTGTGCGCGACATCATCGGCACGTCTGCCAAATCGTGCGATAATTGTTGCAATTTGACGGTAATTTCGGCTAATTTCGGCAAAATCACTTCATCACGCGCTTGCAACAACATCAAAGCATGCGACAAATTGTTGATGTCTTCCGAAGTGCAGGCGAAGTGAATAAATTCATTTACTTTTTGGATTTCAGCGTTGTTTTCAAAGCGTTTTTTCAGCCAATATTCAATGGCTTTCACATCGTGATTGGTGGTGGCTTCAATCGCTTTCACTTCGGCGGCTTGTGCCAGCGAAAAATCGTTCATCACTCTGTCAATCTCGGCAATGGTTTCGCGTGAAAATTCAGGCACTTCGGCAATTTTCGGCTCGTGGGACAGGGCTTTGAGCCATTCCAATTCCACGCAAATCCGCGCTTTCATCAAGCCGTATTCGGAGAAAATCGGGCGCAAGGTTTCCACCGATTTGGCGTAGCGTCCGTCTAATGGGGAAAGGGCTGAAATGGGGTCAATCATGTTGTTTTTCCTATATTATTTACCATAAAAATGCTTTCAGGCTGCCTGAAAACTGAAAATGCTACTCAAATTCCACTTCCGCATAAATTTCATCAATATCAACGGTGTAGCCAATGGACGCAAATTCAACCAAACCTTGTGTATAAACTTCCGTTTCCCAACCAAAAAATTTACCACGCCGATGAACGACAATCTCTTTATGCGTTTGTGCAATCAGGAAAATTTCTTGAATGGAATGCACGTTTTTGTATTCCGCCAATTTTTCGGTTTGGTCAAACAGGGCGGTGCTTTTTTCCGACAACACTTCGCCCACCACAAGCGGATTATTGGCGATTTTGTCGCTGCCTTTAATATCACAAACAATTGAAAAATCAGGATAACGCACTTGGTTTTCTTTGGTTTGAATGCCGAAATCGCTGTTGCAAACGTGGCAGCAAGGTTTATGTTGCCGTAAAAAGAATTTCACGTCCAAACAATTCCCCGAAATAATGCTGTGATTGAGCGTATCGCCCGCCATCGCCACCACTTGCCCGTTAATCAATTCCACGCGCTGATTGGGATAGCGTTCCAAATGCGCCAAAAATTCGGGAATGGTCATTTTATTGACTTGTTTTTCATCGGAAAACGATGAAATGGGTAACGTCATGGTATTCATGGTTTTTCCTTTCAGGCTGTTTGAAAACACGGTTTACTCAATCGCCAAACGATCCAAACGATAACGCATACTGCGGAAACTAATCCCCAATACTTTCGCCGCTTGGGTGCGATTATATTTAGTATATTCAAGTGCTTGCTGCAAGATTTGGCGTTCCACATCGTCCAAATAATCTTGCAATTGCGTATGCCCCATTTGGAAATTGGGCAAACCCGTTGCCGCAATGTCTTCCGCCAATGGAAAATGCTCGCTGTCCAAATCCATAGGTTGATGATTGATTTGTAAATCTTCCACATCAATCGTGTTGTTGCTGGCAAGGGCAACGGCGCGTTCCAAAATATTTTCCAATTCACGGAAATTCCCTGGATAGCCGTAATGCAACAACGCGTCTCGTGCGGCGGCGGTCATGCGTATGCCCGTGCCATGATGTTTGCGCAATAAGTGGACAATCAGGCGTTCCAAATCTTCGTGCATTTCGCGCAAAGGCGGCATTTTCAGCGTAACCACATTCAGGCGATAAAACAAGTCTTGGCGGAATGCGCCACTGTCCACCAAATGCTCCAAATTTTTATGCGTGGCGGAAATAATGCGGACATCTACTTTGGCTTCTTGCGCGTCGCCAATGCGGCGCACGGCTTTTTCTTGAATGGCGCGGAGCAATTTCACTTGCATGGCAAGCGGCAAATCCGCCACTTCGTCCAAAAACAAAGTGCCGCCGTGTGCGTGTTGGAAAAAGCCCAAACGGTCTTGGTCTGCGCCCGTGAAACTGCCTTTTTTGTAACCAAAAAATTCGCTTTCCATCAAATTTTCAGGAATCGCGCCACAGTTTACCGCAATAAACGGCTTATCTGCGCGGCTGGACAATTCGTGTATGCTCCGCGCCGCTTGTTCCTTACCCGTACCACTTTCGCCCGAAATATAGACAGGCACATTGCTGTCTGCCAATTTGCGAATCAGGCGGCGGGCTTCTTCAATTTGCTGCGAGCTGCCCAAAATGCGTGGCACATCGGCTTCGCGTTTCAGGCTGCCTGTGTTTTCCACCACGTCTAATTGTGCTGATTGAACCGTTGGTTCAACCATTTCATTTTCATTTTTCAGGCTGCCTGAAACATTTGGATTGCGCCCACGCCCAGTATTATTTTGCTTAAGCATATCCGCCATATCATGCCAATCCGTGTCGCCCCAACCCATTTGTGTTGGCACATCTGCCACAGGTGGCGGCGTGGCAACTGTATTTTTTTTCACAGGTTCAGCCGCAACCGAATGGTCTTCGGTTTCGGGGTCAGGTTTGGCTTTGTTTTCCAGATATTCATCTTGCACTTTAACGGCAGATTTGACCAAAGTACGCAATTGTGCCAGCGTAATCGGTTTTTGCAAATAATCAAACGCGCCAATTTTCAAGGCTTGCACCGCTTGGTCGGCATTGCCAAAAGCGGTAATCACGGCAACAGGCGTATCCATATTGTTGCTCATGATGTGTTCCACCACTTCCAAACCCGAACCATCAGGCATACGCATATCGGTTAAAACGAGCGAATATTTGTTTTCCGTTAATTTTTTCTTGGCAATATTCACGCCTTCGGCGGTTTCCACGTTCAGACCCATTTTCATCAGGGTCATTTCCATCAAATCACGAATATCTTGCTCATCGTCCACCACCAAAACGGGGCGATTTAAACTGTTTTTAATCATAACGTGCTTTCGGTAACAAAATTTCAAATGCTTTCGGATAGGCAATATAGCGCAAATCGCCCCTGTTTGCATGGGCTAATTCACGCGCCACATACAAACCCAAACCCGTTCCCTGTGCCACATTTTGCGTGGTAAAAAACGGCTCAAACAAATGCTCCTGCATATCGCTGCTAATCGGCGCACCATCATCGCACACACGAAACGACACAAAATCGCCATTAATCTCATTGCGTACAATAATTTGCACCGAATTTTTTTCCTGTTTACTGTGTCGCCACGCATTGTTGCACAAATTCCACACAATTTGTTGCAAGTGCATGGGGTCAAACACCGCTTCGGTTCGGCTGGCAATATCCACTTTCAGGCAGCCTGTGGCTTCGGGGCGCGTGAGTAAAAATTCCTGTTGAAAACTGACCCAAAAATCCACTAATTTAATGTTTTCTTTATTTAATCTATCGCTTTTATTCAGCATAGACACTTCTTCAATCATGCGGTCAATTCGCGCAATATTATTGTCAATAATGCCGCATAATTTCTGGGTCATTGGGTCGTCTTCGGAAGATTCAATCATCAAACCATTTGCTTGTCGCATAGCGGAAAGCGGGTTGCGAATTTCATGCGCCAAATTCGCCGTCAGCAAACCCAAAGACGCTAATTTGACCGATTGCGCTTCAGCCTGCCGCTCTTTTTCGGCACGAATAAACAAAATCAGCAATTCCGTTTCCTGTTGCAACACGGGCATGGCGCGAATATTCATGTCCAAATCGCCAATCATCAAATTGGTTTCAAAAAACATGCGCGGATTGCTGCGCCAACGCCGCACCACTTCATTGACTACAGGCGTGGTTTGATTCACTTTTAAAGCTGGAAAGTAATGCAAAGCTTGACGATTGTGTAACCACACGCGCCGCGCCTCATCCACCACCATCACCGCTTCTCGCATACGATTCAACACCACTTTGTTCAATGCACTGATTTGTTCATACGCCGTGCGGTGTTTTTGTACCGATTCGCTCGCGCTGCTCAAATAACTCGCCGAATACGAAGTCAGCAAAGACACCAAATAACACCCCCCACCAATAAAGCATAACCCGCAAACAAAGAAAACAACCAGTTTTTATCTTCCGTAAACGGAAAATGATGCATAAATAAACTGATAATAATCAATAAACTCGCGTAACTCGCGTATAAAACAGGATAACGCCCATAACTCAACAAACACGATACCGCCAAAAACGGCAACACCAAAATCCCAAAACCAAAACTCACCCCACCCAATAAGTGCATTAACAATACCATCATGGAAATATCCACCACCGCCGCAATATTCGGCGTTTCCCAACGGTTTTGTTTTTGCCAACTTGGATACAGCACGCCAATCACCACCAACACCCCATACAGCGCAAACCACACCTTAATTGGAAAGCCTTGCAAATAAATCATCACCTGCGGCAATTCGCTGACAACCGATGGATTTTGCTCCGTCAAAGATTGCAATAATTTGCGCGATTCCATCGCAAACGCCGAAAACAGCATAAGGGAAAACAAAATCGTTACCCGCGCAATATTGGTCAAACCAATAATACGGTCAATTTGTTCATCCCAATCCTGTTTGCGCCAGAAACGGTCTTTTAGTTTTTCTTTTACCATGCTTTTTCTCGTGTTTTCAGGCTGCCTGTAACCTGTCCCCTCTCCCGCTTGCGGGGGAGGGGACAGGTTTGTGGTTATTTCAAAAAATTGTCGTGTACTGAAAGGCTGCCTGAAAATACACGACAACATTCATGTAGGGTACGTATGATGCACCAAATTTTTAGAATGATTTGGTGCGTGGTACGCACCCTACATATTGAGTGTTGGTAAAATTGTCGTGTATGGTGAGACAGCCTGAAAGATTATTTTTCCAAATGCACACCCAATTCTTTTTCCACTCCCGTCATACTTTTCAGGCTGCCTGAAATAGCCAACACTTTCCCTTTGCGCCCACGTTTGCCTGAAATATCGGCAATATGCAAACGCTCCACACTCGCCCCACCGCGTTTACCCACAATCGCCAATTCATAATCAGACGAAGCAATCACATTTACCAATGCCAATTTATCATCATCTTGCAAACTCATGAGCTGCAAACCACGCCCTTTTGCCATCACCTTCATTTCCCCCATAGAAAACGCCAACAAGCGTTTGTTTTCACTCGCCAAAACCACTTTACAATCAGGATTAATCAACGCCGATAAATACACTTTCACAGGTGGCAACACCGTTTCCCCATCTTCCAAACTCATCACCACCTTGCCCGCTTTCACCCGTGAATGCAAATCTTCCAATTTCACAATAAAACCATAAGCACCTGAATTTGCTAACAAATAATGCTCATCAGCCGCCCCTGCCAACAAAGCCACCACTTTCGCCCCATTTTGCAATTCAATCATAGAGCCAATCGGCACACCATCGCCGCGACCTTTCGGCACATCGGCAGGGTCTAGCGTGTAAGTACGCCCCAAAGAATCCAACACCACCACCGCTTGCACCGTACGCGTTTGCAAAACCTGTTGCAAATCATCTCCTTCCTTAAACGCGATTTGCGCCAAATCCACATCATGCCCAGCCCGAGCGCGTAACCAACCTTTTTGCGACAAAATCAGCGTAATCGGCTCATCGGCGGTGGTTTGCGTGAGCGTGGCGCGTTCGGCGGCTTCCACCAGCGTGCGGCGTTCATCGCCAAATTGTTTCATATCGGCTTGTAATTCTTTGATGATTAATTTCTTTTTCTCATTTTCATCGGCTAATATATTTTTCAGGCTGCCTTGTTCTTCGCGCAACTCGTTTAATTCTTTTTCTAATTTAATCCCTTCCAAACGCGCCAATTGCCGCAAACGAATTTCCAAAATATCGTCTGCCTGAATATCCGTTAAACCAAATTGGCGCATTAAATCCACTTTTGGCTCGTCTGATTCGCGTATCACTTGGATAATTTTATCAATGTGCAAAAACGCAATCATGCGCCCATCTAAAATATGAATACGTTTCTCCACAGCGTCCAAACGGTGCTGCAAACGGCGCGTAACCGTGATGACACGATAATCCAACCATTCTTGCAAAATCGTTTTCAGATTTTTTTGCGCGGGGCGGTTGTCCATGCCCATCATCACCAAATTCACCGACACATTGCCCTCCAAACTGGTTTGCGCCATCAGCGTATTGACAAAATGTTCGGGTTCAACACGGCTGGATTTTGGCTCAAACACAAGGCGCACGGGAGATTCGCTGTCGCTTTCATCGCGCACTTTTTCAATCAAATCCAACATCAATTTTTTGGTGTTGAGCTGGTCTTGATTGAGCTGTTTTTTACCTGCTTTGGGTTTTGGATTGGTTTGTTCTTCAATTTCCGCCAAAATTTTTGCGGCAGACGTATTCGGCGGCAATTGCGACACAATCACGCGCCATTGCCCACGCGCCAATTTTTCAATTTCGTAACGCGCACGCACCCGCACCGAGCCTTTGCCTGTTTCATAGATTTGGCATAAATCTTTGGTGGGCGTGATGATGTGTCCGCCACCTGCAAAATCGGGGGCTGGAATATACTGCATTAAATCAGCCACTTCCAAATTAGGTTTTTTCAGCAAAGCGATGGCAGCCTGCGTTACTTCGTTTAAATTATGCGATGGAATTTCGGTCGCCATGCCCACCGCAATCCCGCTCGCACCATTGAGCAAAACCATAGGCAAACGCGCTGGCAGCGAAGTCGGCTCGTCAAACGCACCATCGTAGTTCGGCACAAAATCCACTGTGCCTTGTTGGATTTCGCTTAACAAAATTTCGGCAATTGGCGTGAGTCGCGCTTCGGTGTAACGCATTGCCGCCGCGCCATCGCCATCGCGTGAACCAAAATTGCCTACACCATCAATCAAGGGATAACGCAGGGTAAATTCCTGCGCCATACGAACCATTGCTTCGTAGGCGGAACTGTCGCCGTGTGGGTGGTATTTACCCAAAATTTCGCCGACCACGCGCGCAGATTTGACAGGTTTGCTGCCATGTGTTAATCCCATGTCTTTCATGGCAAACAAAATTCGGCGTTGCACAGGTTTTTGTCCGTCTTGCACGGCTGGCAGGGCGCGACCTTTGACCACGCTCATGGCGTATTCCAAATAGGCGCGTTCGGCGTAGGGGGCGAGTTCTAAAGTATCGGCGATTTGCATGATGTGTTTGGGTGAATTTGGGGTTATTTAATTAATTCGTTATTTTAATGTAAATTCAGGCAGCCTGAAACCATCTTAAGCCATATATTATGCCAACCCAAACCCCAATTTCTCTTACAATATTTTCAGGCAGCCCACAAAAAAACACATTGACAATCAAAAAGTTTGCTGATTATACTGAATTTTTCATTAATTTAATTTTAGGAGAAACATGATGAAAAAATATGTATGGACATTATTGACGGGTTTGGTGTTGGGCGTGGTGCTGGTGTGTGTTTTGGTATGGATCTTGTATCCGCGCAGTGGGCTAATTTTGATTCAGCACAAAGAATACACCGCCATGCGCGAAAATTATCACCAACTGGCTGATTTACAAATAAAAACCCAGAAAGAAACCGCCCAAGCCAAAGAAGAAGCCTTCAATGCGGGCGCACAAAAAGCCAAAACCGAAATGGAACAACAAATCGCCGCCAATAAAACCAAAATTACCCAAGAAATCAACCAAATGGCAAGCATCACTACCAAAACCACTTTGCGCGGCGATGCGCACGCTGACAGTTTGGCGGTGTTGGAATTGGCTGCAGGTGAAAAAGTGGAAATCAAAGGACAAAGCAATCAATCAGAAACCATTGATGGTAAAGAGGTTTTTTGGTTACACATTCGCACCGCCAATCAGGTAAACGGCTATGTTTTGCAATCTCATGTGAAAGCAGACGAAGTGGCGCAAGCCGCCAGCGCGGTTCAGGCTGCCAGTACGCCAAAAACAGCGAGTGCAGTGCAAACAGTCAGTTTGACACCGCAACGCGATTCATTGAAAAAAGAGAAATAAAATTGAATTATCCATTTTCAGGCAGCCTGAAAATCATTAAGCACTTAATTCATCGGTAATTTTTTGCAATAAAGCCAAACGCTCCGCCCGAATTTCGCCACGTTCCGCCGCCGCTTTAAACGCGCAATTCGGTTCGGCGCGGTGGCTGCAATTGTGAAAACGGCATTGCCCCATTAAATCCCGCAAATCAGGAAAATAACGCGGCAAATCCGCCACCGCCAAATGGTGCAAACCAAATTCTTGTAAACCGGGGCTGTCAATTAATTTGGTTTCGTCATCTAAATCATACAATTGTGCGTGGGTGGTGGTGTGTTTGCCCGAATCCAGCGCGGCGGAAATTTCTTTGGTACGCGCAATTTGTTCGCCCAATAAAGCGTTGGTGAGCGTGGATTTGCCCATGCCGCTTTGTCCTAAAAAAATATTGGTTTCGCCTTGCAATACTTCTTTCAGGCTGCCTGAAAGATTCAGCGCGGACAATTCCAAAATAGGATAACCCAATGTTTCATAAAATGAAAGTTTTTCACGCCACGCCGCCGTTTCGGGCAAATCCGATTTGTTTAACACAATCACCGCCCGAATATCCGCCGCTTCCGCCGCAATCAAAGCGCGTTGCAACAAGGCTTCGCTGGGGCTAGGCACCGCCGCCAACACCACAATCAATTGCGACACATTCGCCGCAATCAATTTGGATTTCCACGCGTCCTGACGGTACAATAAACTTTGGCGCGATTCTACTTTTTCAATAACCGCTTGTTCTGCATTGATAATTTGAATTTGCACCCAATCGCCACAGGCGTAATCGGTGCGTTTGCTGCGTGTGCTGGCTTCGTAGGTGTGTTGGTCGGCGGTGCGGACAATGTAGCGGCGACCGTAGCTGGTGATGATTTGGGCAATGTGTTTGGACATGAAAACTCGTGTAAAGAAAAATAAATAGAATTTCAGGCAGCCTGAAAAACCTTATTTTACCGCCAAATAGATGATTCTCCCCATTTTTTGATTGATTAAAAATTTTAAATTATTCAATTAATGGATATTTTTCAACTGCACACCGCCACCACATTTACCGCTTACTCCAGCTTCTGACAAATTGACAACGCCCGCATTTTTACCAAAATAAACCAATTGACTGAAGCAAACGCCCTAAAATTTGCTATAATTCACGCCGCTAAAAATAGAATGATGAAAGACACACATGGACAAAATTTGGCTAAATAGCTATGAATCAAACATTGCACACCACATTGACATTACCCATTACACATCGGTGGTGGATATGGTGGCGCAAAGTGTGCGTCAATTTGGCGACAAAATCGCATTCAGCAGCACCACCGCCCCTTTCTCGCGCGACCTAACTTATGAAGAAGTGGGCGAATTAAGCGACCATTTTGCCGCTTATTTACAACAAGAGTTAAAACTACGCAAAGGCGACCGCATCGCCATCATGATGCCCAATATTTTGCAATACCCCATTGCGGTATTTGGCGCACTCAAAGCAGGCTTGGTGGTGGTCAATACCAATCCGCTCTACACGCCACGCGAGCTGGAACACCAGCTCAAAGACAGTGGTGCATCTGCCATTGTCGTGTTGGAAAATTTTGCCAACACGCTGGAATTGGTTTTGCCTAAAGTCCAAATTGAACACATTATTATTGCCAATGTGGGCGATATGTTTGGTACGCTTTCAGGCAGCCTGATGAATTTGGTGGTACGCAAAGTCAAAAAAATGGTGCCCAATTACCAAATTGAAAAAGCCATTTCATTCAAAGACGTATTAGCCCTTGGCGCAAAACACACTTTGAAAATCCCACCTTTAACGCGTGAAGACGTGGCATTTTTGCAATACACAGGCGGCACAACAGGCGTTGCCAAAGGCGCAATTTTGACGCATGGCAATATTTGCGCCAACACTTTGCAAGGCGCGGAATGGATTAAGAAAAAATTGGTGCGCGGCGAAGAAGTGGTGATTGGCGCATTGCCCTTGTATCATATTTTTGCGCTGACGATTAATTTATTGCTGTTTTTCCATGCGGGCGCACAAACTTTGTTAATCACCAATCCGCGTGATTTGGACGCGTTTATTGACGAACTGAAAAAACGCGAAGTAACCGTATTTATTGGTTTAAATACTTTATTTAATGGCTTGATGAATAAACCTGAATTCCACAAAGTGAATTTTGATTCATGGAAATTAACGCTCGGTGGTGGCATGGCAACCCAAGAAGCGGTGGCAAACAAATGGCGCGATGTAACGGGTTTACCCATTATTGATGCCTATGGTTTGACCGAAGCCAGTCCAGGTGTGTGTGTGAACCCATTAAATACCAACAAATACACAGGTTCTATTGGCTTACCACTACCCGATACCGAAGTACAAATCCGCGATGGCAATGGCAAAATTTTGCCTGTGGGCGAAGTGGGCGAATTGTGGATTCGAGGTCCCCAAGTCATGCGTGGCTACTGGAATCGCCCCGAAGAAACCGAAAAAGTGTTGGACACACAAGGTTGGCTGGAAACAGGCGATATTGCCGTGATGAATGAACAAGGCTACCTGAAAATTGTGGACAGAAAGAAAGACTTGATTATTGTGTCGGGCTTTAATGTCTATCCAAATGAGATTGAAGACGTGGTGGCGCACCACCCGAAAGTCCAAGAAGTCGCCTGTATCGGCGTGAAAAGCGAAAAAACGGGCGAGGCTTTGAAATTATTTGTGGTACGCAAAGACAATTCGCTGACCAAAGATGAATTGGTGGATTATTGCCGCACGCAATTGACGGGGTACAAAGTGCCACGCGAAATTGAGTTCCGCGATGAATTGCCCAAATCCAATGTGGGGAAAATTTTGCGCCGCGAATTGCGTGATAAATAATTTTTGCCACATTCAGGCAGCCTGAAATACACTATCATTATTTTTCAGGCTGCCTGAAAACCAATCATTCCATAAATTCAAATAAATAAAACAAAAAACACACTCAACACACCAAAGTACATATTTTTACTAAAAGCGCAAGCCTTTTAACAAAATAAGTGCTAAAATGCAACAATCCAATCTGAACAAGAAGAACAAAACGAAAAGGAAATTTCATGACAGCATTCGCATTACCCATTCCGAGCGGACACGGTAGCTTGGAGCAGTATATTCAAACGGTAAACAGCATTCCCATGCTCAGCCTTGAAGAAGAAACCACTTTGGCAGAACGCCAATTAAAGGGCGATATTGAAGCGGCAAAACAATTGATTTTGTCGCATTTGCGTGTGGTGGTGTCCATTGCGCGTGGTTACGATGGCTATGGCTTGAATCAGGCAGATTTGATTCAGGAAGGCAATATTGGTTTGATGAAAGCCGTGAAACGCTTTGAACCTGTGCATGGGGCGCGGCTGTTTTCCTTTGCGGTGCATTGGATTAAGGCGGAAATTCACGAATTTATTTTGCGTAACTGGCGTTTGGTGCGCATTGCTACCACTAAACCACAACGCAAATTGTTCTTTAATTTACGCAGCATGCGTAAAAGTTTAAACGCTTTGTCGCCAAAAGAAGCGCAGGACATTGCCGATGATTTGGGCGTGAAACTCGCCGAAGTGATGGAAATGGAACAGCGCATGACGGGCAACGATGTTACCTTGTTGGCGGAAAATCCTGATGATGAAGAAAATAATTTCGCGCCCATCAATTGGCTCGCCGACACCGACAGCGAACCCAGCCAACAAATCGCCAAACAAGCCCATTATGCTTTGCAAACAGAAGGTTTGCAAAACGCTTTGGCGCAATTAGATGAACGCAGTCGCCGCATTGTGGAAATGCGTTGGCTGACCGATGATGGTGGCTTGACACTGCACGAATTGGCAGCAGAATATGGCGTATCTGCCGAGCGCATTCGCCAAATTGAAGCCAAAGCGATGGAAAAATTGCGCGGCTTTTTGGCGCACGAAGCGGAAAATATGGCGGTTTAAACACGTTTCCCCTATTTTCGTTAAATTCAGGCAGCCTGAAAATGGGAATCTGTTTTCAGGCTGCCTTTTCTTGTATAATCGCACATTCATATTTACTAGTATAATTATACCAATTCCAATTCAAATAGGATTAAGCCAATGAGCTGGTTAGACAAAATTCTCCCCCCAAAAATTAAACGCGATGCCAATTCACAATCCGCCGTCCCCGAAGGTTTGTGGAGCAAATGTCCTTCGTGTGCCGCCACTTTGTATGCCACCGAATTGTCGCAAAACGCGCATGTTTGCCCAAAATGCAATCATCACAACTCCTTATCTGCGCGTGAACGCTTGGATTTGTTGCTGGACGCGGACAATCGTGAAGAAATCGGTGCGCACGTCAAGCCCACCGATATTTTGAAATTCAAAGACAGCAAAAAATACCCCGACCGCTTAACCGCCGCCCGCAAAACCACTGGCGAAGATGATGCGATTGTGGTGATGCGTGGCGAAATGAATGGTTTGCCTGTGGTGGTGGCGGCGTTTGAATTTCGTTTTATTGGTGGCTCTATGGGGTCGGTGGTGGGCGAGCGTTTTGTGCAAGGCGTGCGCCGTGCGGTGGCGGATAATTGTGCCTTTATTTGCGTGGCGGCTTCGGGCGGTGCGCGTATGCAGGAAGGTTTAAATTCGCTGATGCAAATGACGAAAACCAGCGCATCATTGCATTTATTAAGCGAAAAACGCTTGCCATTTATCTCGGTTTTAACCGACCCGACTATGGGTGGCGTGTCTGCCAGTTTCGCGTTTTTGGGCGACGTGGTGGTGGCTGAACCCAACGCGCTGATTGGTTTTGCGGGTCCACGCGTGATTGAACAAACTGTGCGCGAAACGCTGCCCGAAGGTTTCCAACGCGCTGAATTTTTATTGGAAAAAGGCGCAATTGACCAAATCATTGACCGCCGTGAAATGAAGCAGCGTTTAACGGATTTGATTTTGTTGTTGCGTGGGCAAGAATACAAATTACCGCTTGAAGAAATGGCGGAAATGCCCGAAGAAACATCTGCGGTGGCATAATGTGCTGTATTTCAGGCTGCCTAAATCTATTTTGTCGTGTATCAAAAGGCAGCCTGAAAACTTTATTTCACGCCCTAATTGGCGTATCATTTCGCGTGTTTGGCAAATGTTCAAACACGCGATTTTATTTGTTTCACTCAATGGTTTCAGGCTGCCTGAAAGATTTTTGTCGTGTACTGAAAAGTTGCCTGAAACCCAAATTATTTATTTACAAGGAATTAAAACAATGGCTTATATTTTAATTTTGCCCACCTGCGCTCATTCTCAAACGGCACAAGTCGCCCAAACAGTAGCAGCCGCCCTGCCTGACGCAGTGGTGTTCAACCCAATGGCAAACGCAGAACGCGCTCAAAATCTGATTGCCGCAGGTAAAAATGACGACTGGTTTGATGCGCTGATTGGCGAAGCGGCAGCGTTGGGTAAAAAAAATGTGGTGATTCAAGGTATTGAGCCAGATGCGGAAAATATTTTCCTGTTGGCATACAATGTGGAATTGGCAACATCATTTAACGCGCAAATTATTTTTGCGGTCGCCAATGAAGCGGGTGCAGACAAACGCTTGGCGTTGGCAAAACAAGCGTTTGCGGGTCAAACCGTGAATTTTGCAGGCGTGGTCGGTAATGAAGCGGCGGCGTTGGCAAATGGTTTGGCGGCTTTGGGTAGCGCGGACGATGTGAACGCTGCCGCACTCGCCCCGATCGTCGCGCAAACCACCGACCGCATTTCGCCTGCACAATTCCGCTTTAATATGATTGATTTGGCGCAAAAAGCGAATAAACGCATTGTCTTGCCCGAAGGCGCAGAGCCACGCACGGTTCAGGCTGCCGTGATTTGCCATGAAAAACAAATTGCCCGTTGTGTCTTGCTCGCACCCCGCGCCGAAGTGGAAGCGGTGGCAAAACAATTCAATTTGACGTTGCCCGAAAGTTTGGAAATCATTGACCCCGCGACTTTGGTGGAACAATACGTTGCGCCCATGTGCGAATTGCGTAAATCCAAAGGTTTAACCCCCGAACAAGCACGTGAGCAATTGCAAGACACGGTGGTTTTAGGCACCATGATGATGGCGCAAAACGATGTGGACGGCTTGGTATCAGGCGCGGTGCACACGACTGCGAACACCATTCGCCCTGCTTTGCAATTGATTAAAACCGCGCCCAATGCCAGCATTGTGTCCAGCGTATTTTTCATGTTGTTACCCGGTCAAGTGGTGGTGTATGGCGATTGCGCCGTGAACCCCAATCCCACCGCCGAACAGCTCGCCGAAATCGCCATTCAATCCGCCGACAGCGCGAAAGCCTTTGGCATGGAGCCACGCGTGGCAATGATTTCATATTCTACTATTGATTCAGGCAGTGGACCCGATGTGGATTTGGTGATTGAAGCCACCAAATTGGTACGCGAAAAACGCGCCGATTTAGCCGTAGATGGACCTTTGCAATACGACGCGGCGGTGGTGGAAAGTGTGGCAAAATCCAAAGCCCCCAATAGCGCGGTGGCAGGCAAAGCCAATGTGTTTATTTTCCCGAATTTGAGTACGGGCAATTGCACCTACAAAGCCGTACAACGCAATGCCAATGTGTTGAGCGTAGGTCCTATGTTGCAAGGTTTACGCAAACCAGTCAATGACTTATCGCGTGGCGCATTGGTGGAAGATATTGTGTACACGATTGCTTTGACCGCGATTCAAGCGACACAAATTTAATCTTTCTGATTCAATAAACATCATCTTCAGGCAGCCTGAAAATACGGTAAACCCCTATTTTTCAGGCTGCCTGAATATTTTATGAAACTAAATTTTATTAAAAATAAAATAGTTATTTCATTAACCCTATTTTACCCCTTGTCAGATTTTGTCATACTGTCTATAATTCGCAGCTTGTGTTGCCGGTGTAGCTCAGTTGGTAGAGCACCTGACTTGTAATCAGGGGGTCGCGAGTTCGATTCCTGCCGCCGGCACCATCTGATTTTTCATTCTTCATAGCACTGCCCTTATTGCCGGTGTAGCTCAGTTGGTAGAGCACCTGACTTGTAATCAGGGGGTCGCGAGTTCGATTCCTGCCGCCGGCACCAAAATAAAAAATCCCAGCTTTTAATTAAGTTGGGATTTTTTATTTTCAGGCTGCCTCATAATACACGACAAAACTCATGTAGGGTGCGTACCACGCACCAAATTATTTAAACCATTTGGCATTTTGCTGTCATACGCACCCTATATGAATTTTATTATGTACTGTAAGGCTGCCTGAATTTTTGTTTGATTAATCAATGTGCAATTTGGGGAACGCTTTTACCGTTTCATCAACTGCTTTCATGCGAATCAAAAAATCTTCCAATAAATTCAATGGTAAAGCACTTGCGCCATCGCATTTGGCTTGGTCGGGGTTGGGGTGGCTTTCCAAAAATAAGCCCGCCAAACGCGTTGCCATGCCCGCCAATGCCAAATCCAACACCTGACTGCGCCGACCACCCGAAGCAGCTGAACCGCTTTCGCGTTGCTGCAATGAATGGGTTACGTCAAAAATCACAGGGGCATTGTTGCACGTCTTTTTCATCACGCCAAAACCCAGCATATCCACCACCAAATTGTCGTAGCCGAATTGTGCGCCGCGTTCGCATAAAATCACTTGCGAATTGCCCGCTTCGGCGAATTTTTCCACGATGTTTTTCATTTGGCTGGGCGATAAAAATTGTGGTTTTTTCACATTAATCACGCGCTGGGTGACCGCCATTGCCGCCACCAAATCGGTTTGCCGAGCCAAAAATGCGGGCAATTGCAACACGTCCACCACTTCGGCGACGGGGGCGCATTGGTAGGGTTCATGCACATCGGTGATGACGGGGCAGTCAAATTCCTGTTTCACCCGCGCAAAGATTTTCATGCCTTCGTCCAAACCCACGCCACGATAGGAATGCACCGAAGAACGGTTCGCCTTGTCAAAAGACGCTTTGAAAACAAAGGGAATACCCAGTTTTTCGGTAACGCGCACATAATGTTCCGCCGCGTGCAGCGTGCTGTCTAAATCTTCCAAAACATTGATGCCGCCAAACAAAACAAAGGGTTTTTCATTGGCGACTTCAATCTCGTTAATTTTAATCATCATATTGATTTTCCTGTGAATAATATTTTCAGGCTGCCTTTTACTATCCTACAAATTTTTGCCTACCGCCCACCTATCCCCTCTCCTTTGGGCATGGGTATCTACACATCTTTTTTTGAGATTATGTTGATTGTTTTTCAACAAAAATTTCAAAACAAGCTGACAAAATCTCGCCGTGTTACGCGTGATTTTGAAACTAAAATTAAGGGCTATTGAATTGATATTTCAAATAACCTTTTAATTTTATTGTAAAAAAATGTGTAGATACCCATGCCTTTGGGAGAGGGTAAAACTCGCAATGTTCAACGATTTTTCCCTCTCCCCAGCCCTCTCCCAAAGGAGAGGGGATAGGTGGTGGTATTTTAAAATTGTGGGTAATATTTTATTTTTGTAGTTTAGCGAAAAAGGCTGCCTGAAATTTAAATTTCAATTTTATTTGGCGTAAAGGTTTCCCATTTATTACACGCTGGGCAATGCCAAAAATAAACCTGTGATTTAAAATGACAATTTCGGCAACGATACATCCACGCCTTTTGTAATTGCCGCCCAATCACGCCACGCATCATGTCTGCATCTGCTTTCCATTGCGGATTCAAATCCGACATTTGCAAGCCCAATAAACGGTACATGCCATTCAAATCAGGCTTGGCGCGGATTAATTCAATCACCGTTTGATTGGCAGACTGTTCGCCTTGTAATAATAAGGCTTTGTCGTAAATCACATTCAGTAAATCCAAAGTTGGGAAAGTTTTTTGATAGCCAATCAATACGTTAAGCCCATCACTTGCCTTGCCCATCGCTTCATACGCGTCATACAAACGCTCGCCGACCATGCTCAAATACGCGTGGTTTTGCTTTTCAATGGCGGAATAGGCAGAAATCGCCACGCCAAAATTGCCCTGTTTTTGCTCAATATCGCCCAAAATCATATTGGCGCGACTGCATTTTTTATTCGCATTCAAGGCAGCCTGCACATATTCACGCGCCGTGTCAAAATCCGATTGAAACAAGGCAGCCTGCGCCATTTCGCAATAAAATTGTGCAATTTCAAATTGATAAGTTTGCTCATCGTGCGACAATAATTGTGCGGTGGCAATCGCTTTTTCCCAATCGCGGTCTTGCTGATAAATATTCAGCAAAACTTCATTGGCTTGTTTTGCCATATTACCCGATTGTAATTCAAGGAAAATTTGCTCCGCTCTGTCCACCAAACCTGCACTTTGGTAATTCAAACCCAGCTCGTACAACACGCGCTCACGCTTTTCGCCAACCGTGTCGGGCGATTGCAACAGCGTTTTGTGCATGGCAATCGCCTTATCATTTTCGCCGCGCTGACGATACAGTTTGCCCAAAGTCAAATTCAAATCATACGAATTTTGTTGTTGGTCAATCACTTCTGCCAAATTGCGTGCGGCGCGACCTGTGTTTTTGTCCACCAGCGCGTCCAAGCTGGCGTAAAAACCTGTGGGAACAGATTTTGCCTGTTTTAGCACCGTTTTCATGTCCACACGCGCGGCAAACCAGCCCATCGCAAAAAAAACAGGCAGCAACACGATGGGCATAAGCAACCACCACATTTCCATTTCCATAATTTATCCTATTGAATTTTTTGTAGAATTAGGCTGCCTGAAAACGGAAATTACGGTTTTCAGGCAGCCTTAATTATTGGCAATTATTTGCTTTTCGTGTCTTTGGCGGGGTCGCCAGACACGGCAACGGGGGCGGTCAAATCTTGCGTGGTCAAACGCGCGGTTTTTTTCACTTCATTGTGCAGACGATGATTTTCGCTGCGCAAACGCAAAAGTCGCCCAAACATGGCAAAAATACCAAACACCGTTCCCACCACAAAACCGCCAAACAGCACCGCAATCAAGGGCAAATCAATGGCTTGGTCGGGCAAATAGGTAAACTTCACATCTTGAATATTCAAAAATGCCAACAATAAGAGTATCAATAAAATCAAACCCTTGATACCCAAAGAAATGTATTTCATTAATTTCATAATCAGAACTCACTTTGTTAAATGGTTTGTCTCAACGGGCGATAGTTTAAACGATTTGGGCATTTTTTGATATGGTTATGCTTGTGAAATCGTTGCTGATGTGTATAATTTGACGTTTTCGTATTAGAATAAATATTTTGTTGTGATGTTTCAGGCTGCCTTTCAGTACACGACAGTTTTTCCAATCACGAAAACGTAGGGTGCGCCGTGCGCACCAAGTGGCTGAATAATTTAAATATTGTGGTGAATTTGGTGCGCACGGCGCACCCTACAATATATTTTTGTCATGTACTTTCAGGCTGCCTGAAAACTTGATTTCCATTAGTCTAAATAAGTTAGAGAGTATTTTATGAGCGCACCCACTCCCACAGTTGCATTGAGCGACCGCGATGGCAAAATTTGGTACAACGGCGAACTCGTTGATTGGCGCAATGCCCAAACCCATGTTTTAACGCATACTTTGCATTATGGCATGGGTGTATTTGAAGGCGTACGCGCCTATGACACGCCCAAAGGCGCGGCGATTTTCCGTTTGCAAGACCACACCAACCGCCTGTTTAATTCGGCGAAAATTGTTGGCATGGATTTGCCCTACACCAAAGAGCAAATCAATCAAGCCCATATTGATGTAGTAAAAGCCAATGGCTTGAAATCGTGCTATTTCCGTCCGATGGCGTTTTATGGTTCATACAAATTAGGCATTGCGCCCAAAGCAGACGATGTGCAAATGATTGTGGCGGCGTGGGCATGGGGCGCGTATTTGGGCGAAGAAGGTTTGCGTAAAGGTATTCGATGCAAAATCAGCAGCTTCACGCGCCACCACCCCAATGTTACCATGATTAAAGCCAAAGCCAATGGCAATTATATGAATTCCATCATGGCAAACACGGAAGCCCATCAAGGCGGCTATGACGAAGCGATTTTGTTGGACGCGGCAGGCTATGTGGCAGAAGGTTCGGGCGAAAATATTTTCGTGATTAAAGACGGCGTGTTGTACACGCCCGCGCTGGACGTGGCTTTGGACGGCATTACGCGCCGCACCGTGATTGAAATCGCCACCGAAATGGGCGTGAAAGTGGTGGAAAAACGCATTACGCGTGATGAGTTGTATATTGCTGATGAAGTGTTTTTCACAGGCACGGCGGCAGAAGTTACGCCAATCCGTGAAATTGACAATCGCCAAATCGGTATCGGCGAACGCGGCGCATTGACCACCGAAATTCAAAAGCGTTTCTTTGATATTGTGGAAGGGCGCAATCCTGCCTATGAGCATTATTTGACTTATGTTGGTTAATCATTGATTTAAATAATAAAACCGTTTTCAGGCTGCCTGAAAACGGTTTTTTATCACAGAACACAATACACGACAAAAATTTTCAAACTGCCTGAAACCTGTCCCCTCCCACGCTGGCGGGGAGGGGACAAATGGTTGGTAAAATTAAAAATTGTCGTGTAATGAAATCACAGAATAATTTATTTTATGATATTTGACTTTCATCTGCACACCCAAATTCGCACCAAATCACACACCTTTACCCTAAACGCCACTTGCCAAAGCCACGCCAAACGCCTTGCCATTATTGGCGCGAGCGGTTCGGGCAAAAGTTTGACTGTGCAATTGCTGGCGGGCTTGCTCAAACCGCTTTCAGGCAGCCTGAAAATTAACGGCAAATGTTATGGCGACACCGCGCAAAAATACTGGTTGCCGCCGCAACAGCGTGAAATGGGCGTGATGTTTCAAGATTACGCGCTGTTTCCGCATTTGACGGTGGCGCAAAATATTGCGTTTGGTTTACACGCTGGTGTACGAAATCCATCTCAACATATTGATACGCAAACAGAAAAATGGCTTAATCGCATGCAATTAAGCCATCTTGCCGCGCATTATCCGCACCAAATTTCGGGTGGGCAAAAACAGCGCGTGGCATTGGCGCGCGCTTGTATCACACAGCCGCGTTGTTTGTTGCTGGACGAGCCATTTTCGGCGTTGGACACGGATTTGCGCCAACAAATGCGTTTGGAAATCGCTGATTTGCAAAGAGAATTGGATATTCCCATTTTGCTGATTACGCACGATGGCGCAGATTGTGAAGTGTTGGCAGATGAAATTTGGCGCATGGAGCAGGGCGAATTGCGTTTTCAGGCTGCCTGAAAATGAATAACGCAGATAATATTTTGATTATCCGCGTTATTTTTTATACTTCCAATAAATCTAAAGTATCAATGGTCAAACCATTTGCCGTTAATTCCACCAAACGTGGCGCATTGTTTACGAAAAATTCGTGCGCCAAGTGCGCGTCCAAATCGGCGCGGCTTGCCCATTTTTCCACGAATGCGTATTCGGTGATTTTGTCTGCGACTTTGCCGCAATCATAATGCAGGCAGCCTGCGTGGGTGCGGCTTTCGCGGACAAATTCACGCGCCACTTGTTCAAAAGCGGCTTGATTTTCAGGCAAAACAATGCAGCTAGCATAAACGGCAATCATGATGATTTCCCCTAAATTAGGTAATGAAAAACAAAATTATAGCGCAATTTATGGCAAAACAGCGTGTTCAGGCTGCCTGAAGATGAGATTTATTGCGTTAAAACAAATTCAGTAGGCTGAACGTGTTGATTCATCAATTCCGCCATACGCGCCACAATCGCGTTTGCCACATCGTCTTTGCTCATTTCGGGCAACATGGTTTCGGCAAAATCATCTAATAAAATCACTTGGTTAGTGGTTTTACCCATCGCAATGGACACATCGTTTGCCACCAAAAGCGGCACGCCTTTTTTGGCACGTTTGGCGCGCGCGTATGCCAACACATTTTCGCTTTCGGCGGCAAAACCCACGCAAAATGGCGCAGATTCTGATTGGGCAACCGATTGTAAAATATCGGGATTTTCGGTTAATTCAATGGTGGGCGGCTGCCCTGTGCCGTCTTTTTTCAATTTGTGGGCGGCGGTGTTTGCCACGCGATAATCCGCCACCGCCGCCACGCTGATAAAGCCATCTATTTGATTTTTTAAACGAAATACGGCTTCATACATGGCTAACGCGCTTTCGGCGCATTCGTAATGTGCCATGCCGATGGGCAGCGCGGTTTGGATTTTGCCATAAACCAGAAACACTTGCGCCCCAGCACGGCGACACGCACGCGCCAACGCCACGCCCATTTGTCCGCTAGAAATATTGGTAATGCCGCGCACGGGGTCTATGGCTTCGTAAGTCGCGCCTGTGGTGATGAGTATTTTTTGATGAATCAAGGATTTAGTCGCCCAAGCATCGGGCAATAATTCGGCAATTTCCGCCGCTTCCAACATACGCCCCACGCCAATTTCGCCACAAGCCTGTTCGCCGTGCGCTGGTTGCAAAATGTGTACGCCATCGGCTGCTAACTGTTTGATATTGCGTTGATTGGCTGGGTTGTGCCACATTTCCACATTCATGGCGGGCGCGACCACGAGCGGGCAATTTCGCGCCGCCGCCATTTCGGTGATGATGTTGTCGGCAATGCCGTGCGCGATTTTGGCGAGCGTGTTGGCGGTGGCGGGGGCAATCAGCATAATGTCGGCGGCGCGGGTGGCGTTGATGTGTGCCATGCCGTTGCCATCGCCGCCTTGTTGGGTTAGAACGGGGTTGCCGCTCAAGGCTTGGAAGGTTTGTGGTGCGATGAATTCGGTGGCGGCTTGGCTCATGGCAACTGTTACGTTATGCCCTTGTTTTTTCAGCAAGCGCACGAGTTCGCAAGATTTGTAAGCGGCAATGCCGCCTGTGATGGCGAGTAGGATTTTTTTAGACATTTGGGGCTTTCAGGCTGCCTGAATTTAGGGACAAATGCGTTGGCGATAACGGCGGTCGTAGTAACAATTGCGGCGCGGTGTGTCGCGGTAAATAATGGTGGGCGGTGGGATTTCGCTGATGTTTACGGTGGTGCCAGCAGGGGCGTTTACGGTGATGGTTTTGTGGACGGTGGTGTGGGAGTGGGTGGGCAAATCCACGTCCAGCGCGGCAAAACGTCCATCGGGCGTTTCGGCGTACACGCAACCGCCGAGTAAAACCATTATAGTAATTATGGGAAAAAGGGGTTTCATCTGGATTTTCCTGAATGATGATGGGATTGGGTTTTTCAGGCTGCCTTTGGGTATAATAAAAATCACAGTAGGGTACGCCGTGCGCACCAAATTGACCGTAATATTTAAATCATTCAATCATTTGGGTGTGCACGGCGCACCCTACATTTTATGTTGCATCAAACAGGCAGCCTGAAAATCAAATATGCGCGGTAAACGCATCACTGTAAAACGCGTTTTCAGGCAGCCCCGCTTGCGCCACAAACGCTACTTTGCTATCACGCACCATATCGGGCGAACCGCAAGCATATACTTCATGCCCCGACAAATCGGCATAATCGCGCAATACAGATTCGGTAACATAACCTGTTGCGCCTGTCCACGCGTCATCGGGGCGCGACAAAACGGGCGTGTATTGCGTGTTGGGCAATTGGGCGAGCAATTCGCGCAACGCGTTTTCATCGTACAAACCATCAGCAAAACGCGTGCCATGATAAACGTGAACGCGGCGCGTGGGCTGGGTTTGCGCCAGTTGCGCCAAAATGGATTTAATGGGCGCGAAACCTGTACCTGTTGCCAATAAAATTAAGGGTTTGTCTGCCGTGTCTTCATTTAAATAAAATGAACCCAAGGGCCCCCGCAAACGGATAATCGCACCACTTTTCAGGCTGCCTGAAAACAATTGGGGTGAAAACAAGCCGCCTACGTGGTGGCGCACATGAAATTCTAATGTGCCTGTTTGATTGGGCGCGTTGGCGATGGAATAGCTGCGGCTGCCGTCTTTGAGCAAAATTTCCATGTATTGTCCTGCGTAAAATTGGAAAGGCGGGGCTTTGGGCAGGGCTACGGTTAAAATCGCCACATCGCCGCGAATGTCCACGCCAGCCACGCGTGCAGGTAGGGTGCGAATGGCGATGGCTTTTGCGCCTGCGTAGGAGGGCATGTCCACCGTTACATCGCCGTCTGCTTGCGAGCAGCACAGTAAAATCGTGCCAGCCGCGATTTCGTCTGCGCTTAACACATAATCATCGTATTCGCCGCTTTGCTGAATCTTGCCTGAAACCAGTTTGGCGGCGCAACTGCCACACACGCCGCTTTGACAAGAATGGGGTAAATTAATGCCGTTGCGAATGGCGGCGGATAAGATGGTTTCGTTTGGCTGGGCGGTGAATTGGGTTTGGCTGGGGGATACGGTAATTTGGGACATGATTGTGTGTTCTCAATAAAATTTGGCGAATTTTAACAAATTTCAGGCTACCTGAAACGCTTGAATTTGGTCATGATTGCCATCAAATTCAATTTATATTCATAAAAATTCATACCAGAGAGTGATTTACATGACGATTTTCTTGATGATTGTGGCAATTGTTTGTTTATTAATTGGCATGGCTGGCACGGTTTATCCAGTCATTCCTGCTTTACCTGTGATGTTTGGTGGGGCGTGGTTGTTGGCGTATGCGGGTGATTATGGCGTGATGGCTTCAGGCAGCCTGATTACTTTGGGTGTGGTGGCGGCGTTTGGTTTTGCGATGGATTTTGTGGCGAGTTTGCTGGGTGCAAAATACACGGGTGCGAGTAAACAGGCTTTGTGGGGCACATTGATTGGCGGCGTGGTGGGGGCGTTTTTTGGGATAATTGGCTTGATTTTTGCGCCATTGATTGGCGCGGCGGTGGGCGAATTTATCGCTAAACGCGATTTATTGACTGCCAGCAAAGTGGGTTTGGGTACATTTATCGGTTTTATTATTGGCACGGTGGCGAAGATAGGCGCGGCTTTGGCGATGGTGTTGATTATTTTGTGGCAATATGCGGTTTATTGGTTTCAGGCTGCCTGAAAAATCGTTATAATTCGCCCAATTTGATGAAATGGAGCAAAAAATGGATTACAAACAAGCGCGTTTTAATATGGTAGAACAACAAGTTCGCCCATGGGACGTTTTGGATTTTGACGTATTGGACGCGCTGGAAGCGATTCCACGCGAAGAATTTGTTACCCCTGAACAACGTGGCTACGCTTACGCCGATGTGCCACTGAAATTATTGAACGGCAGCTATATGCTGGAGCCAAAAATTGTGGCGCGACTGGCGCAAGGTTTAAAATTGAAAAAAACCGATAAAGTGTTGGAAGTGGGGACGGGGTCGGGCTATGCCACTGCGGTGCTTGCCATGCTTGCTAACCACATTTTGACTTTAGATACAGACACACAGCAACAACAATTTGCCCATATTGTATTGAATCGCTTGAATTTTCTGAACATTAGCTACCAAGTTGGCGATGGCTTGCAATTGGAAACCGATGAAGTGTTTGATGCGATTTACATTGGTGGCAGCCTGCCGATTGTGCCAGAATATTTATTGTCCAAACTCAATCCAAATGGTGGGCGCATGGTGGTCATTGTTGGCAACGCGCCTGTGCAACGCGCTTTGCAAATCACACGCAATGGCGACAATTACAGCGAAAAAGTCTTGTTTGACACACTGGTAACAGGTTTACACGCCAAAACTGCGCCGAAAGCAAAAGGTTTTGTTTTTTAATGGATTAAATGAATGGATTGGGCGGATGAACATCTGCCCTTTTTTTCACACTTTATATGTTATGGAAAGCCTATTTTTATGATAACCCAATTATCGGTAAACCAATTAGCTGATTTTATTCATGAAAATCCCCAAACCATTTTATTAGACGTGCGCGAAGATTCTGAAGTAGAAATTTGCCAGCTTTCAGGCAGCCTGCACATTCCCATGAATTTAATTCCCTTGCACCACAATGATTTACCTGATGATGTGCCGATTGTGGTGTATTGTCATCACGGCATACGCAGCTTGAATGTGGCGCGGTATTTGGCACATTTGGGTTTTGACGATGTGTACAATTTGAGTGGTGGCATTGACGCGTATGCCATTGAAGTAGATGGTGAAATGGCGCGGTATTAATATAGTGAATTCAATTTAAACCAGTACAGTGTTACCAGCTCCCTTATGTATGCGGTGTACACGGCGGTCGCTGTCGATTTAAATTGAATCCACTATATTTAAGGCAGCCTGAAAAAAGTGTTCAGGCTGCCTATCGTTGTTTATTTATTTTTATAAATCATACCCTTAATCCAAATCGCCGACCCCACCACAAACACAGGAATCGCCAACACCGTCAGCACCGTCTGGAATTGCCAGCCCCAATTCAAAAACCACGCCCCCACAAACGCACTCGCAAACGCGCCAATGCGCCCAATGCCGTGCATCCAGCCATTGCCCGTTGCCCGCGCTGGCAAGGGGAAAAACATACTGGAGAGCGCGTTCATGCCCGTGCCACCGCCATTGAGTGATGTCCCCAGCGCAAACGCCAGCACGCACATCAAACCATAATTGCCGCCCACATCACTCAACGCCACCAACACCGCCGCACCCAGAACATACCAAATCGCCAAAGTTCTGTCTGTGTGGAATCTGTCCATCAGCCAGCCCACCGCCACCGAGCCGAGCGGGCCACCCAGTTGAAACATCGCCGTGATAATGCTTGCCTGTGCAGGGGTCATGCCGCTTTCCGTAATCATCGTTGGCATCCAGCTACCCAGCAAATACACCAAAAATAAATGCGAGAAATATGCCAACCACAACAGCAAAGTCCCTGTTCTATAATGCGTATTTAAAATGGTTTGCACAGGTGTTTGTGTTGCAGCCGTTTCATTCAATAATGTATTTTCAGGCAGCCTGAAAACCGATGCTTCCGTTGTAGAATGGGGAACGCATTTTTCCACTAATTGACGAATTTTTTCCTTATCCCCTTGTTTGTGAACCAAAAAACCTATGCTTTCAGGCAGCCACACAAACATCACCGCCGCCAAAATCAACGGCACAATCCCACCCAACACAAACACACTTTGCCAACCATATTGCGGAATCAACCACGCCGCCAAAAAACCACCGCCAGCCGCGCCCACCGTAAACCCTGCAAACACCACCGTAATTAAAAACGCCCGTTTACGCGCAGGTGCAAATTCCGTTACCAAAGTCGCCGCATTGGGCATAATGCCGCCCATCGCGCAGCCCGCGATAAAACGGTAAATCACCAATTCCGTAACCGAATGTGCTTGCGCCACCAATAAAGTAAACAAACCAAAACACAAAACATTGCCAATCAATATCTTACGCCGCCCAAATTTGTCCGCCAACACTCCCGTAATCATCGCGCCCACCGCCAAGCCCGCCAACGCCGCACTCAACACAGGCGCAAGCGCATTATTGCTCAACTGCCACGCCGATTTCAGCGAAGGCGCAACAAAGCCCATAATCGCCACATCAAAACCATCTGCCACCACAATCAAAAAACACAGCAAAATCACCAGTTTTTGATAGGGGCTAATGGGGTTTTTGTCTAATAATTCGCGGACATTGATTTCGTGATTTGTCATAACTGAACTCATTTCATGGATTAAAACGGGTTTCAGGCAGCCTGAAACAAAAACAGCGCAAGATTGTAACAAGTTTTGTTTAACTCATTACGCATTTGCGCTTTAAATTTTACTATTTTATGGATAATTTAAATCATATTTTGAATAAAAATTTCTCAAAATGAAATAAAATTAAAATAATCAAGCAAAAAATAGACCATTCAGGAATTTAAGATTTAAATTTTTAGGCAGCCTGCAATACCACGTCAATAATTTCCATTGCGCCATCGTCTGCCAATTTTTTCGCCACTGCGCGACCCAAAGCGTCCGCGTACACCGCAGGGGCTTGCGCTTCCGCTTTCAGCAAAACCGAGCCATCAGGGTGTGCCACCAAACCTTGCAAAGTCAGCAAACCCGCTTCGTCCGCCGTACAATACGCCGCCAATGGCACTTGGCAACTGCCACCTAAAGCCCGCGCCAACGCCCGTTCCGCCGTAACGCAGGCTGCCGTTTTGGCGTGATTCAATGGCAACAAAGTTTCCACCAAATCCACACGATGTGCCGCAATTTCAATGCCCAACGCGCCTTGCCCAGCCGCAGGCAGACTGTCCACAGGCGACAATACGCCGCGAATTCTGTCATGCAATTCAAGGCGTTCCAGCCCCGCCGCCGCCAAAATAATCGCGTCATAATCGCCATTGTCCAGTTTTGCCAAACGCGTTTGCAGGTTGCCGCGCAAAGGTTTCACAGTTAAATGGGGAAAACGGGCGCGTAACTGCGCTTCGCGGCGCAAACTGGACGTGCCGACCACCGCCCCTTTGGGTAAAGCCGCCAAATTTTCATAATGATTGGATACAAAAGCGTCAAATGGATTGGCGCGTTCGCCGATTGCCACCAGCGCGAAACCTTCGGGCAACACCATCGGCACATCTTTGATGGAATGCACCGCTAAATCTGCCCGACCATCGGCAAGCGCGGCTTCCAATTCTTTGACAAATAAGCCTTTTCCGCCGATTTTGGACAGGGTTTTGTCTAAAATTTGGTCGCCCTGTGTGGTCATGCCCAAAATATTGATTTGGCAGTCGGGGTACAAAGTTTGCAATTGCGCCTGAATATGGCGTGCTTGCCACATCGCCAACGCGCTTTCACGGCTGGCAATGACAAGTGATTTAGGTTGAGCGTTCATATTTTTTTCTTTGGATAATCAATGGATTGATTTTTCAGGCTGCCTAAAAATGTAGGGTGCGTATCATGCACCGAATTTCACAAAACCATGATTTTGGTGCGTGGTGTGCACCCTACATAAGGCTGATTTGTGCTTTCAGGCAGACTGAAAAAGATTAATGCGACATAATTTGACTTAAAAATTGTTTCGCGCGTTCAGTTTTGGGATTTTCAAAAAATTCGTCTGGGTCGCGGTCTTCCAAAATTTGCCCGTGGTCTACGAAAATAATGCGGTCAGCCACTTCACGCGCAAAGCCCATTTCGTGTGTTACACACATCATGGTCATGCCCGATTGTGCCAAATCTTTCATCACTTTCAGCACTTCGCCCACCATTTCGGGGTCAAGCGCGGAAGTGGGTTCATCAAACAACATCACACGCGGCTGCATTGCCAAACCACGCGCAATCGCCACACGCTGCTGTTGTCCACCCGATAATTGGGTGGGCAGCGCGTCTTTTTTGTGCGCCAAACCGACTTTTTCCAGCAATTCAGTTGCCAATTTTTCCGCATCTGCCTTGTTCATGCCTTTCACTTGAATGGGCGAGAGCGTGATGTTGTCCAACACGCTCAAATGCGGATACAAATTAAAATGTTGGAACACAAAGCCCACTTCGGTGCGGATTTTGTTCAAATCGGTTTTGGGGTCGGCAACGTTCACGCCGTCCACCCAAATTTCGCCCGACTGTATGCTTTCCAGTTGGTTTACCGTGCGAATCAGCGTGGATTTGCCCGAACCCGAAGGCCCGCACACCACCACTACTTCGCCTTGTTTGATGTCCAAATTCACGCCATTGATAACGTGTAAATCTTTGAAATGTTTGTGAACATTTTTAAAGCTCACCATGATTTTATTGGGGTTGGTTATGGTCATTTTTTGCTTTCGTTTTTTCTTGTAAAATCAAATGGTTTTCTCGAATGATTTGCTGAAAACCATCATCAATCTGATTCCAGTCCACCAAATCCACTTTAAATGGCAAATCACTTTCGGAAAAATCATCTGCCAAATCAGCATGTTCGGCTAAATTCAAAGGGACATCGCCCAAAATTGCCAAATCCAAATCTGAATACGGTTTCACATTGCCATGCACACGAGAACCAAACGCCCAAACCACGCGTTGTGGAATGTGTTTTTGCAAAATGTGTTCAACAATATTTTTTTCTGATTCAGATAAATGCAATTTTTTCATGTTTTTCCCAATCGTGAAATCAGGCTGTTTTGTAAAAATTGAGCTTCTGCCAAAAAGTCTGGTATGCCTTGCACCACTGCCAAGGCGGTTTTTTCATCGTAAGTGTGGCTGGTGCGATTACGCATATCGCGGTATTGTTTCCATTTAGACCAATCATTGAGCAATAAATTTTGCTCATTGGCGGTGCGGATTAAATCTTGAAAGGGCATGGTGTCAAATTGGCTGGGATTGGCAGACGTGTATTCCAAATAGCGTTTCAAGATTTTATGGCTGATTTCATATGTAAATTCAAAGCGTTGAATTAGTCCATCGCGGATTTGCTCATCGGTCGTATCTTGTAGATAACGTGTGTAACCTTCGTGCAATCGTGAAATGGCATTGATTAAGGCTTGGATACTTAATGTATTCATTTTTCTTTTTCTATCAAATAAATTGCTTGTTTTTGAATAAAATCTTGTATTAATTCGCGCAATAATTCTGCGCTACTGCGATTAGATTGTTTGGCTGCCTGAAACAATCTTCTTAATTTCTTAATGGGATAACAATAATTGTTGGCGCACTTTCATCAACGCAAAACCCAATAAATTCAAACCTTGCCATTTTAATGGGTTTTCCAAAAATGCACTGTCTTGCGCCAAACCAATGCCCCAAATTTTATCAACAGGGCTGGCTTCCACCAAAATGCGCTCGCCCGTGTTTAATAAAAAGGCTTTTAAATCTTCGTGTTGTGAAAATTTCGCCCAATTTGCCTGAAAGACAATGTCTTCACGATGTTGATACCAAATTTGCTCATCAAAATGGGCAATTTGCCGCCCCAAATCTTTGGCTTGTTTTGGGTGTTTGCTGGCAAGAATTTGCGCCAAAATC
>NZ_JQKH01000021.1 GCF_000745955.1 Alysiella crassa DSM 2578
CGTCGTAATCAAACACAACTTCCTTAAAAAACCGTTGGATACGGCGATAGGAAGAGGTGCTTGTGGCTTTGGCATCAGGGAAAAACATTGCCAATTTGCTCAAATTACAGGTCTGCCGCATGGCAATGGTGCACAATAAATACACAAAAACAATAACGTGGCTCTTGTGCCATTTGAAAGTTTTGGTTACGATATGGGTAAGTTCGCTCAATTCAGTCATATTGGATTAGTCGTGAGAAAATTAATACGATACCACTGAATTGATGCGGACTTCTTTTTTTATTGTACTTTTTTTGTCGTGTACTGAAAGGCTGCCTGAAAGTGCGAGATCTATATTATTCCGCCGCCCCATCAGCTTTCACACGCATCGCCATTAAAGTATGCAAACGCCGCTTGTCCGCGCGCGCCACCGTAAACAGCCAATCGCCCACCACCACTTTTTCGCCACGCACAGGCAAATGCCCCAATTCATGAATGACTAAACCACCAATGGTATCTGCTTCTTCTGTGCTAAAATTTGTGTCAAAATATTGATTAAAATCATTTATTTCTGTCGTTGCTTTAATTTGCCAACGCTCTGCCGAAACAGGAAAAATATTATCTTCTTCTTCATCAAATTCGTCTTCAATTTTGCCGACAATTTCTTCCATCAAATCTTCAAAAGTAACCAAACCTGAAATGCCGCCGTATTCGTCCACCACAATTGCCATGTGATTGTGTTGCTCTTGAAATTCTTTTAATAAAATGGTCAAAGACTTGCCTTCAGGCACAAACACAGGAGGGCGGGTTAAACTTTCCAGCTTAAATTGCTCGGGATTGAGCGCGAATTTGAGCAAATCTTTGGCGTGCAAAATGCCAATCACATGGTCTTTATCGTCCGCAATCACGGGGAAACGCGAATGCGCCGTGTCCACCACATACGCCATAATCCGTTCAATAGAATCGGTGGTTTTGATAACGTCCATTTGGGCGCGGCTAATCATCACATCACGCACCTGCATTTGATTGAATTTCAACACATTTTCTAAACGCGCCAAAGTGTCGCTGTCCAACATTTCCTGTGCATGGCATTGGCGCAATAATTCGCGCAACGCGTCCATGTTTTCAGGCAACAGGCTGCCTGAAAGTTTGCCAAATAATTTATTGATAAGACTGGGTTTGTGGTTGTCCATTATGGTGTTTTCTTATTGATAATTAGGGGGTTTTTCAGGCTGCCTTGTGTCCAGCCAATTAATAAGGGTCGGCAATATTTAATTGTGCCAACAGGCGTGTTTCCAAACTTTCCATTTCTTCCGCTTCATCGTCTGTCATGTGGTCGTAGCCCATCAGGTGCAGTGTGCCGTGTAGGGTTAAATGCGCGAAATGGTCGTGCAATGATTTGCCTTGTTCCGCCGCTTCTTTTGCCACGACTTGTGGGCAAATAATCAAATCGCCACGCAACACATCATCTTGTTCTACAAAAGAAAATTCGCCTTCATTGTGGGCAAAACTCAAGACATTGGTAGCATAATCTTTGCCACGATAATCGCGGTTATAGCTTTGCGCTTCTGTTTCGTCTAATAAAATCAAGGAGATTTCGGCGTAACGGTAAAAATTTTTCAGCGCGTGCCAAATCCATTGATAAAATTGTTTTTCGCTAGGCAGGTTTTTTTCGCTGCTATCATTTTGATAATATAGGGAAAATCTTTGTTTTTGAATCTGTAAAAAGGGAAAATGTTTGGTTTGCTTTTTCATGTTTTCAGGCTGCCTGAAGGGTTAATTAAACACATGAATTGTTACAAAAATTCACGCCATCGTCTATAATTCACGCCATTTTAAACGAAATTGTGAACAAAAACATGACAAACGAAGTAGAAAATATCCCCGCAGAACATCGTCGCAGCATTAAATCTTTCGTGCTGCGACAAGGACACATGACCGCCGCGCAACAAAAAGCCATTGATGATAATTGGGCAGATTTCGGTGTGGATTTTGTTAATCAACCCATTAATTTAAATGATAAATTTGGACGCGATAATCCGAAAATTTTAGAAATTGGTTTTGGCATGGGTGTTGCGACCGCCGAAATCGCACGCAGGCTGCCTGAAAAAGATTTTCTTGCCATTGATGTGCATGGACCAGGTGTGGGTAATTTGTGCAAATTGATGGTGGAGCAAAATATCCGCAATATTAAAGTCATGCGTCATGATGCGGTGGAAGTGGTAGAAAATATGTTGTCAGACAATAGTTTGGATGGTATTCATATTTTTTTCCCAGACCCTTGGCACAAAAAACGCCACAATAAACGGCGTTTAATCCAAATTCCTTTTGTGGAAAAATTGTTACCAAAATTAAAATCAGGCGGTTATATTCATTTGGCGACCGACTGGGAAGAATATGCGATACAAATGCTTGAAGTATTGAACCATTTTTCAGGCAGCCTGCAGAACACCGCTACCGATTATGCGCCTACGCCCGATTATCGCCCCGAAACCAAATTTGAAGCGCGTGGCAAACGCTTGGGGCATGGGGTGTGGGATTTGGTGTTTACCAAAAAATAATTTTGCAGGCTGCCTGAAAATTCAATCTAACGAGAACATCATGAAAATCAAATCATTACTTATTTTAAGCGGCGTGGCGGCGATGATTGCGGCGTGTACCAATAAATATCCGCAACCCATCGCCACCCAGCCACAGCCCCAGATTCAGCCGCCCATTGGCGCAACGCAGCCTGTGGGCTATGTTCATCAGTCGGGTGATACAAGTTATACCGTTGTTTCTTATCAACAATTGCCTAATTGGCACAATAATCCCTTTTCAGGCAGCCTGAAAGCCTTTCGCTTGGGTTGCGACAAATTGGCAAAACAAGCAGCATGGACTGCCGTGTGCAACAAAGCCAGTTTAATCAATGAAAATGACGCCGCCGCAGCCAAAGCCTTTTTTGAACAATATTTTACCCCTTGGCAAGTGGCGCAAAATGGCAAAACGCAAGGTTTGTTTACGGGTTATTACGAAGCCGTGTTGGGGGGCAGCCTGAATCAAACGCCACAAGCGCGTTTCCCGATTTATGGCGTGCCGAATGATTTTGTCAGCATTCCGATTACGCCCGCGCAAAAAGCGTATGGCGGCGTGTTGCGCGTGTCGCCGACTGCGGCAAATCGCGGTGTGGTGAGCGAATCGGGTTCACATACGGCGAATTTGGCGGCGTTTCCCTTGAGTGAACGCAGTACGGCATTGAAAGGGCGATTTGTCGGCGGTGAATTTGTGCCGTATCACACGCGCCCCGAAATCAACGGTGGCGCACTCAATGGCAAAGCCCCGATTTTGGCGTATGCGAATGACCCTGTGGAATTGTTTTTCTTACATGTGCAAGGCTCGGGGCGTTTGCGATTGAATAATGGGCAATATTTGCGTTTGGCGTATGCAGATAAAAATGACTACCCCTATGTTTCTATTGGGAAATATATGGCGGAACGGGGTTATTTGTCTTTGAATCAGGCTTCGGCACAGGGGATACAATCGTATTTAGCGAATCATCCCAGCAAATTAGCCGAAATTTTGGGGCAAAATCCAAGTTATATTTTCTTTAAACAAGGTACAGGCAGCGAAAACGATGGGCCCGTTGGCGCATTGGGTGTGCCTTTGGAAGCGGAATTTTCGGGCGCGGTGGATAAGCAATACATTACTTTGGGTGCGCCAATTTTTGTCGCCACCACCCACCCGAGTAAAAATACGCCGCTTAATCGCCTGATTATGGCGCAGGACACAGGCAGCGCGATTAAAGGTGCGGTGCGTGTGGATTATTTCTGGGGCTTTGGCTATGAAGCAGGGCAGACGGCTGGGAAAATGAAACATCAGGGCTATGTATGGCAATTGTTGCCCAATGGGCTTATGCCGAAATAATTTTCAGGCAGCCTGAAAATGTAGGGTGCGTATTACGCACCAAAATGATTGAATAATTAAAAGATTTCAGTAAATTTGGTGTGTACGGCGCACCCTACAATATATTTTTGTCGTGTACTTTCAGGCAGCCTGAACATATTTTTAATTTTAAAACAAGGAAATCATCATGAATATTTTGGTAACAGGCGGCACAGGTTTTATTGGCGCACACACCGTTGTGGAATTGCTGAACGCAGGACACACACCCATTATTTTGGACAATCTGTCCAATTCATCGCCCAAAGTCTTGGACAGAATTGCCGACATCACAGGTAAAACGCCCCCATTCTACGAAGGCGATATTCGCGATAGAACTTTGTTGCAACAGATTTTTTCGCAGCACGCCATTGACAGCGTCATGCACTTTGCCGCGCTCAAAGCGGTGGGCGAAAGCGTGGCGCAACCCTTGCGTTATTACGACAACAATGTTTCAGGCAGCCTGATTTTGCTGGAAGAAATGCAAAAAGCAGGCGTGTTCAGCATTGTGTTCAGCTCATCGGCAACGGTTTATGGCGACCCCGAAGTCGTCCCCATCACCGAAAACACGCGCACAGGCGGCACAACCAACCCCTACGGCACGTCCAAATACATGATGGAACGCATGATGATGGATTTACAGGCAGCCGACAGCCGTTGGAGCGTGATTTTATTGCGCTATTTCAACCCGATTGGCGCACACGAAAGCGGCAAAATTGGCGAACAACCCAACGGCATACCGAATAATTTGCTGCCCTACGTTTGCCAAGTGGCGGCAGGGAAATTGGCGGAACTGTCCGTATTTGGCGATGATTATCCAACCCATGACGGCACAGGCGTACGCGATTACATTCATGTGGTGGATTTGGCGATGGGTCATTTGAAAGCCCTTGACGCAAAAGCCAAAACGGCAGGCGTTCACATTTACAATTTGGGTACAGGCGTGGGCTATTCCGTGTTGGACATTGTGAAAGCATTTGAACAAGCGTCTGGGCAAACCGTGAAATACGCGATAAAACCACGCCGCGCTGGCGACATCGCCGTGTGCTATGCCGACCCAGCCAAAGCCGCTACCGAATTGGGCTGGCGTGCCGAACGCGATTTGGCGACCATGATGGCGGACGCTTGGCGTTGGCAGTCCCATAATCCGAATGGGTATGATGATTGAGTCAAGTTTCAGGCTGCCTGATTGGTTCAAATCCAGCAATCAGGCAGCCTGAAAAAGAACCATCACACATTCATAAATCGGACACCCGCTTTATGGCTAATGATATTTTGAATTTTATTTTGTAATTCAATATCTTGTGCTTGAGCGTTATCGGGTAATGAAAAAGCGTGAATTTCCGCGTGGGTGTGAAATTTTTGCGCGTAAACCACACGCTGATTATGCCCCAGCCATTCTATTTTCTGCGTGTCCATATTCAAACGAATATGCTCCATACCCAGTTGCCCAACTGCTTGTTTCCGTATCATTGCAGATACCAGCCACATGATTATCAAAGAAATCAAAATCGTACCCAAAAGGCTGATACCAACAATCATCGGCGAATACGACATAAAAACCGTCAAATAAATCAGCGCAACAATTAAACCTATTGAGCCAAATTTCATCATGGTTTTTTTAACTCTTTGAATATGTTTCGCATAATTTTGCTCGGTCATCATAAATTGCGTTTGCCAATCTATTTGCGTTTTGCCTTGCATTAATTCGCTGTGAACGCGCTGTAAAATGGCTCGTTTGGTTTCATTATCCAATGTGTTTTGCATAACATACCTTTCTTAAAATCAATATGATATAGGGTTTCAGGCTGCCTTTCAGTACAACAGATTGAAGGGTGCGCCGTGCGCACCAGATTCACTATACATTTGTTTTGTTGTGACGGAAAGGCAGCCTGAAATGTTTTTTGTTTATTGCAAAGCCAATAAATCCAATTTTTTCATCAAAACTTGGTCGCTGTCTTCATTGGGGTTGCCTGATGTGAGCAGTTTGTCGCCATAAAAAATGGAATTTGCCCCTGCCATAAAGCACATCGCTTGCACCGATTCGGGCATATCGGTGCGTCCTGCGCTTAATCTGATGAAACTTTGTGGCATGGTAATTCGTGCCACGGCAATGGTTCGCACAAATTCTGTCCAATCCAAATCTTCGGCGTGTGCCAATGGTGTGCCTGCGGTTTTGACCAACTGGTTAATCGGCACGCTTTCAGGCTGCGGGTCAAGGTTCGCCAAACTGGCAATCAAGCCTGCGCGTTCGGGGCGCGTTTCGTTCATGCCGACAATGCCACCGCAACACACTTTCAACCCAGCTTGGCGCACTTTGCCCAGCGTGTCCATGCGGTCTTCGTGGCGGCGTGTGTGTATGATGTCGTTGTAGCGGCTGGGGTCGGTGTCCAAATTGTGGTTGTAGTAATCCAAGCCTGCTTGTTTCAAATCTTCTGCCATGCCCTCTTGCAACATGCCGAATGTGCCGCAAGTTTCCAAACCCAAATCTTTGACCGCTTTGATGATTTCGCTGACCAATTTCACATCGTCAGGCTTGGGGCCTCGCCACGCTGCGCCCATGCAAAAACGGCTTGCACCGCGTTCTTTGGCAATTTTGGCTTTGGCGACCACTTCTTCTACGCTCAACAAAGCCTGTTTTTCCACGCCTGTGTGGTAATGCGCGGATTGGGGGCAGTATTCGCAATCTTCAGGGCAACCACCTGTTTTAATGGACAATAATGTGGATAATTGGATTTTTTGTGGGTCAAAATGCTGGCGATGTACGCTGGCTGCCTGAAAAACGAGTTCCAAAAAAGGTTGATTGAATAATTCTTCCACTTGGCATTTGCGCCAATATTGTGCGGTGGCGTGCGGCTGGGTTTCAGGCAGCGCACGGCGAAAAGCGATGGGGGATAAAGTTTGTGTCATGATGATTTCTCCTTGATTTTATTGGAATAAAATTTGCCCAAAATACAACATCACAATGGCGCACAATGCCAAAATCACGCCCAAGTAATTTAATTTGTTCACTTTTTCGTGAAATGCCAATCCGCCCACCAAAGTACCCAACACAATCACGCCCATGTTCATGCCTGCAAACACCAGAGTGGGGCTGTCTTTAAACGCTTGGTGGGCTTTGATGTAAAACAGAATGTTCATGAAATTCAGGCAGCCCAGCAATGCGCCAGCGAGCAAATTGTTTTTGTGCCAAAGTGTGTTTTTGCTCAATAAATATGCAAACATCAACGCCCCCGCCAGCACAAACACCACCAACAGGCTGCCTGAAAATGCCGCGCCTTGCTTGGATAACTGTTTGAATAAAATATCAATCACGCCATAACCCAACCACACAGCAAGCAACCATTTTGCTGCGCCTTGTTCGCTGGTGGCGGTGTTGTTGTGCGGTTTATGCAGCACCAACAGCAGCGCGAAAATCGCCAAAATCAAGCCCACCAAACGGTGCGGCAAAATGGTTTCGCCAAAAATCGTAAAAGCCGCCAACACGGGCAAAAACAGCGACAGGCGTTGCGCCGCGTCCGATTTGACAATGCCAGCCACCGCCACCGAACGCCCCATGGCAATAAAAATGGTCGGCAACAACACCCCCAAAGCCACAAACAGGGCAATTTGGCTGCCTGAAAAATTCAGGCTGCCCAGTTGCGTTTGCGGCTGCAAAAAGGCGATGGTTAAAATCGTGGCAATCACATAATTGCTTGCCACCATTTGTTCAATGGACAAGCCGCGTTGTCGCGCCACTTTGAGCAATGCCGCCACCGACACGCTCGCCAAAATACTGCAAATCAAAAATAACATGGTTTCAATTTCCATAAAAATCAAAAAAATCAAATTTCTGCGCAATGTAGAACATTTGAGCCTACCGCCAATCGGTTGAGCAAACGCTTTATAGCGAAAAATACGCAAAATGGCAAATGTGCGCGTTCAGGCAGCCTGAAAACAGACAAATTTGCCATTATTCCCATTACGTTGAACACGCGTTGTGCCGCGTACCACGCTGCACAGCCCCACGATTAGCCATTTTTCCCAATATTTTCAGGCTGCCTGAAAATATGCGGCAAAAATTATCGTAGGGTGCGCCGTGCGCACCAAAATTGCCACCCAATTTTCATTTTTTGTAGCAATTCGGTGCGCACGGCGCACCCTACATATTCTACGCAAGTCCTTTATTTTCATTGAATATTTTATTTTGCTTATTCCAACATTCATGTTAAAAAAGTAAGCGAAATGACAAAAATCCCAATCATCTTATTCACAAAAAACAAAAAATATTTCAGGCAGCCTGAAAATTTCAAACCATTTGAATTTAAATTATTTTTTTGTTTGGCTTACTTTTCCAAAAAGTAAGTCGCCGCGCGGCGACAGAGCGCACGCCGTAGGCAAACTTTTATTTTTATCGTGTACGTTCAGGCTGCCTGAAAACGCATTCCGCGCTAAAATACCGCTTTTTTATTCCCCCAAAAAATCATCATGAATTTACTCTCCGTACTCGCCAAAGTCAGCAGCATGACCATGATTTCACGCGTACTTGGTTTTGTGCGCGACGCGATTGTGGCGCGAATTTTCGGCGCGGGCATGGCAATGGACGCGTTTGTGGTGGCGTTCAGGCTGCCTAATTTATTGCGCCGTATTTTTGCCGAAGGTGCGTTTTCGCAAGCCTTTGTCCCCATACTTGCCGATTACAAACAAAATCAAACCCCTGAAAACACACAATTATTTGTGCAACATGTGGCAGGTATGCTGATGTTTGCGTTGACGATTGTTACTGCGATTGGCATACTCGCCGCGCCCGCGATTATTTGGGCGACCGCCGCAGGGTTTACGCAAGGCGATGGCACGCGTTTTGATTTGGCGGTGGATTTGTTGCGCGTGGTGTTTCCGTATATTTTGTTGATTTCATTGTCATCATTTGTCGGCAGTATTTTGAATACTTACGGTAAATTCGCCATTCCAGCGTTCACGCCCACGTTTTTGAATATTTCGTTTATTGTATTTGCCGTGTTTTTTGTGCCGTATTTTGACCCAGCGATTATGGCTTTGGGTTGGGCGGTGTTTGTGGGGGGGATTTTGCAATTGGCGTTTCAGTTGCCTTATTTGTGGAAACTGGGTTTTCTTAAATTCCCCAAACTGAATTTCCGCGATGCGGCGGTGAATCGGGTGATGAAACAGATGATACCGTCTATTATTGGTTCATCGGTGGCGCAAATTTCGCTGGTGATTAATACGATTTTTGCTTCATTTTTGGTGGCGGGCAGCGTATCGTGGATGTATTACGCCGACCGTTTGATGGAATTGCCATCGGGCGTGATAGGCGTGGCATTGGGGACTATCTTGTTGCCCACCCTATCCAAACACGCCGCCACCGAGAATATGACTGAATATTCCGCGCTGTTGGATTGGGGTTTGCGCCTGTGTATGCTGTTGATTTTGCCTGCGGCGGTGGGTTTGGCGGTGTTGGCATATCCCCTGATTGCCACTTTGTTTATGTATAACCAATTTAGCCAATATGACGCGCAAATGACCCAATACGCGCTGATGGCATACGCAGTAGGTTTGCTGCCCATGATTATGGTACGCATACTGGCGCCCGCGTTTTATGCGCGTAAAGACGTGAAAACGCCCATGCGTATTGCCATGATTTCATTGGCAGGCACGCAATTGTTTAATTTATTACTGGTTTGGCAATTGAAACATGTGGGTTTGGCTTTAGCGATTGGCTTGGGTGCGACCATTAATATGAGCTTATTATTACGCAAACTCAAGCAAGAGCAAATTTACCAACCCAAAACAGGTTGGCGAACTTTTATTGTGAAATTGGCGATTGCTTTGGGCGTGATGGCGGGTGGATTATTTATTGCCCAACAATTTCTGCCTTATCGCTGGGAAGAAGTCGGCGGCATGGTACGCAGCCTGCAATTGATGGGTTTGATTGTGTTGGCGATGGTGTTGTATTTTGCGACTTTGGGGGTGCTGGGTTTCCGACCGCGTGATTTTAAGCGTTCGGAAGCGCATTGATTGAACCATTCAGGCTGCCTGAAAGATTTTTTGATAAAAAATCATGAAATTCGTTAAATTACTGATTTTATTATTTGCCTTAAACCACGCCCACTCCGCCGAATTACACTATTTTGTGGACAAAAACAGCGGCTTGGTGGGCGTGAAAAATCGTGCAGGCAAAATCATCATTCCCGCAAAACACCGTTTCGCGGAACTTTGGGGACGCTACCAACGCCCCATTGCCAACCATCAATACGAAATTGAATTTTTGGGCAGACCCGATAATTTGCCAGAACCCAGTTCGCCAGCCGTTTCTATTGCAGGCAGCGTGTACAATCGTGATGGCAAATTTCTCTATCATGCTCAATGGTTTGACAATGGTTTAGATTTATGGAGCGAGGGCAAACGCCGTTTTGTGGAAAATGGCAAAATCGGTTTTGTAAACCGTGATGGCGAAAAAATCATTGCTGCACAATACGATAACGCGGGACAATTTCAGTTGGGCTACGCCAATGTAATCATTGGCAAAGTGAATAAACAATGTATTGCCCCCGATGATTGCGAAAAATTTCTCTATGTAGCAAACGAAGGCGCAGATGAATTTGTGATTAACGAACGCGGCGAACGCATTTCAGGCAGCCTGAAACCAGAAGCCGATAGCGATATTCAAATAGGTCATTTGTATTATCCCATGCCATTGAAAGTAGAAAATGCTTTGGAAAACAAAATTATGGCGAATATTACCCGTTTCAAAACACAATTGGACGATGGCGAAGAAAATCTGTTTTACGCGATTTCGGCGCGCCCGAGCGCACATTTTCCCTATTATGAAATCAGTCAATATCGCATTTATCAACCACATCATGCCTTCCCAAACACACATTGGGAAGTCAAACTGGTGGCGGATAGATTGGGTAATCTGTACCATTTTGACAATGGTTTTGAAGATGAAAAACGTGTTTTAAAACCTGTGAAATGATTGTTCAGGCTGCCTCATTACTCTACAAAAATGAGACAGCCTGAAAAAACAAACACCCAAATGGTGTAAACCATTTGGGTGATGTAAAATTTTGGTGGTCAGAGGCAGGATCGAACTGCCGACACACGGATTTTCAATCCGTTGCTCTACCGACTGAGCTATCCGACCAATCAAGTCTCGTATTAAAACAAAAAACATAACTTTACGCAAGTTAAAAGTGGCTTACTGGCGATAATTGATTGTGTTATCTATGGAAATAAATTCAATCTACTCAAGAATTAAAGTGGATTGTAAAGAAAAATTCCCTACTTAGTTAAAAAGTGCTAAAATGCAATCCATTTGAATTTTGGTATAAAGTAATTGCTTTGTTTGGGATAACTTTATTGCTTTGAGAATGGAAGTAATATGCTGATTTTTTTAGTTCAATTCGCAGCTTGGAGGAACTATGTTTGAAGATAATCCAATGATATTGGTGGCGATTGTCGTGTTTATTGCTGCGGCTGTTGTGTTTTGGTGGCAGAAAAAGCAAAGCGGCGAATCATCGGGCGGCAGCAAGAAAAAAGGGGGCAAAAAAGGGAAAGCCTCTCGCCGCGAAGAATACGATGATGACGATGATGAAACCGAAAAAGATGAAGATGAAACATCTGAAGTAGAAGAAGGGGAATGGGGCGTTACCGCTTCCGTTTCCAATAATGTCGTTGATGACACCAAAGTATCAGTACAAGAAGTAGACCCTTTAACCGAGTTTAATGTTTACAAGCAATTTGGTTATCACGAAAAAGCAGCAGAATCTTTGTCAGTGTATATGAAAAATTATCCTGATAAAGTAACACCCAAATTAATCGCTGAATTGGTGGGTTTGTGGCTGGAAGCGAAAAAAGTTGACCAAATCGCTGAAGCATTAACACAATATCAGGCTGCTTTCCCCAATGAAATTTTGGCAGACTACATCAAAAAAGGTTTGGCATTGGATGCTAACCATTTGGGTTTGCGAGTATTGGCAGAAAGCCGTTTGGGTTGGGGTGTGAAGAAAACCGCTCAAGAAATTGGCGAAAAAACCGAGGCACCTACCACCAGCTCTACTTCTGAACGTCCAAAAACTTTGGGCAAAAGCAAAGAAGCAGCGCAGGCTGCCAAAGCCATTCCACGCAAACCTTTGGTATTGGGTGAAGCCACTTTGGGCAAAATCACACAAGATGAAAAAGGCGCAGTATTGTCCTTTATGAATCCTGAAGAAAGTGTAAAATTGCTCAAAGGCGCATTATCTTATGAATTGGCAACCAAATTTTTGAATAAAGCCATTCGTACTTCTACCAAACCTGCAGCTTTGTTAATTGACGCTTTGACTTTGGATTTCAAGGCCAAAAATGTGAATAATTTTGCTGAACATTTGTGGCATTTGTATCATAATTTGGGACAAAGTGGTCGTCAGGTAAAAGAGCGCATGTTGGGTTTAGGCTACACTTTGGGTGAACACCCTGTATTTGGTAGCTTGGAAGCAGCAGGCGCGGATGCAACAGCCTTGCGTGAAATTGGTATTCAAAATGGCTTTTTGGATTTGGGTGCCAGTCAGAAAAAAGCGCGTCATCGTGATTTGGTGAGCGAAGTGGTGGATTCTAATGTGGAAGCGAAAACACCTGCAGAACGCGCTTTGAAAGAAGCCGAATCGCTGTTGATGTACGGTCAATTAGATCAATCTTTGGATTTATTAGAACGTGCCATCAAAGCGTATCCGCAAGAATCACAGTTGTATGTTGCATTGTTTGATTTGTATGAACGCGCTGAAGAATGGGAACGCTTGGAGAAATTGTTGCAAGAATTGCGTTCGCAAATTCAAACTTTACCTGAAGAAGTGGTGTTGGCAATGAGCCAATTACTGCAACGTTTTAATAATGGCTCATTTGGAAACTAAGACGATGAATAATAATATTCCGCAAGTGAAAACGGTGAAGTTGCTGTTTGTTGCGATGGATGAACAGCAACAAGCCATGTTTAAAATGGCGTTTAAAATGCACAGCACGACAAATTATCAGGTTATTGGGCCAGATGAAGCAGGCGAAAAACCTGATATGGTGATTGTGGATGCCGATGGTGCAACAGGTGTTGCAGCTTGGCAACGTGCCAAAACCGATTATCCCAAGAGCGTGGTGGTGTATTTCTCAAAAACGCCACCGAGTTTGACCGCGCCTTATTTGTCTAAACCAATTAAATTTGATACCTTGTTCTTAAGTTTGCGTAATTTATTGCAAGGTAATGGTGTGTGGGTGTCGCACCCAAGTGCGGCAGCACAGCCACGCGCTTCGGCAACTTTATCGCCATCTGGTGCAAGTTCTGCGGTTTCAGGCAGCCACGGTCATGCGGCTACGCAACACGCACAGCAGCCTGCACGCGCTGCTGAAGTAACGATTCCGCGTTTTGACCCACGCAGTGGTTTGTTGGGTCGCTTCCGTGAGTTGTTAAATCACAACAAAGATACGGTGATTGTGTATAACGACAAACCTGTATTGGCAGTATTCCCTGCTGTGCAACGTGTTTGGGTGCCTGATTCCAAATTATTGAAAGAATTGTGCCGCCAAGAACAGTCGAATATTAAGGTGAAAATCATCTCTGAAGGCAGCCAAATTCAAGAACGTGCCAATGCCACCGTGGTATCATGTATGTGGCAAGTCGCTGTTTGGACGGCAAATGGTCGTTTGGTTCATCCGTTGAATCCAAATACCGTGTTCCGTTTGAAATATTGGCCAAACTTGACTCGTTTAGCACCTTTGCCTGAATCCATGCGTTTGTCTGCATTTTTAACGAAAACATCGGTTAGTTTGAATATGTTGTACAAAATGATGCCTTTGGATATGGCAGATATTTTGAACTACATTGCCGCCACTTATCTGACCGATTATTTGACCATTACGCAACAAGTGGCAGAAGCAGCAAGCGCGTCTTCATCTCAAACCACGATGAAAGTTGAGTCCAGCAGCCATGAAAGCAGTAATCGTTCAGGCAGCGAAACCAGCACCAAAACATCGGAAGCACCGAAAAAAGAAGGTTTACTCGGTCGCTTGATGAGAAAATTACTTAGCAAATAACAAAAAGGCATAGAATCATGTTGGTAGAAAATAAAATTATTTTTACAGGACCAGTTGGTGTGGGCAAAACTACCGCGATTGCTGCCCTGTCTGATGACCCACCTATCCAAACCGATGCCAGCGCATCAGATATGACATCTGTACGTAAAGGCTATACTACTGTGGCAATGGACTATGGCTTGATTCAGTTAGATGAAAATACCAAAGTGCATTTATATGGTACACCTGGGCAGGAACGCTTTGATTTCATGTGGGATATTTTGAGTCAAGGCAGTATGGGTTTGATTTTGCTGTTGGATAACACTCGTGCTAATCCTTTGAAAGATTTAAAATTCTTCTTGGATTCATTTGCTGATTTGCTGAAAACTGCGCCTGTTGTGATTGGTGTAACCAAAATGGACATTCGCGCTGTGCCTGGGATTGATGTTTACCAAAAATATTTGTCTCAACATGGTTTGGTTGCACCTATTTTTGAAGTAGATGCCCGTAATGAAGAAGATGTGAAACAACTGGTTACGGCTATGTTGTTCCAAATTGACCCTGGTTTAGAGGTGTAATAACATGGATTCAAATCTGTCTTTACAAACGAATTTATATCCGCGCATTACGCCTGCAGGGGCGTTTTATGCGGTTGCCAATAAAAATGAAAGTGCCAGCCGCACTCTGTTGTCCAATATTTTGCAGTCTTCAGGCAGCGAGATTTTGACGACTGAAAAATTGTTGGAATGGGCTGAAACCACCGACACAGCGGCAGCATTGAATTTGCTGTATCGTTTGCAGCGTTTGGAGTTTTTGTATGGCGAGGACACGCCAGCACAGTTGCCACCTGCCAGCGACACGGCTTTGGCAAAATTATTACCCCATTTGTCTGACAGTAAAAAAGCATTATTGATTGACCAAGATGGCTTTTATTTTGCCAATGCGGGTTTCAATCATGAAGCGGCGGAAGAAGTGGCAGTATTGGCAAATGAAGCCATTCGTTTGTCGGAACGCCACGCTTTGTTGATTAAAAACAATCTGAATATTTATCAGAATGCGTGGGGTTTGTGCGACCCAACGGGACAAAGTGAATTGACTTTCTTCCCCATTTACATTAATGACGCCAAATTTATTTTGGTAACGGGTGGTGCGCCACAACTCCACAAAGAAGCATTTGTGGCTTTGGTGCGCTTGCTTTATCAAACCAACGACCCCGCTGGTTTTGGTGCGGCTGCTTAATAACAATTTGATTGGACACATAAAATGCATGCACAACTTTTAACATCTATATTAAGTGATTTAAATAGTTCTTCAGTAGATATTACGTCTTCTGCGGTGATTTCTACTGATGGTTTGCCTGTGGCGCATTTACTGCCAGCCAATATTGATGCCGACCGTATTGGTGCGATGTCTGCAGCTTTGTTGGCTTTGGGTAATCGCACGGCGCAAGAATTGGCTTGTGGCGAATTGGAACAGGTTATCGTGAAAGGTAAACTGGGTTACACTTTGCTGATTCAAGCTGGTGGCACAAATGTATTGTGCTTAACTGCAAAAGAAAGCGCGAAATTGGGCTTGATTTTGTTGGACGCTCGCCGCGCTGCACGCAGTATCATTGATGTAACCAAATAATTCGGTTGTTATTAAGCAGTCAAAAAAGTGCAAACCAAAACCAGTCTATGAGAATAGGGCGGTGATGGTGGCACTTTTTTGCTTTCAGGCTGCCTAAATATGCGACAAAACATTTGGCAAAGGTAGCTGGCAATGCTGTTACTGGTTTAAATTGAATTCACTATAATTGAGTGTTGAGAGTGGCGTATATCAAAGGAAAAACCATGCAAATCGCCTACATAGACCTAGAAACCGACCGAGACAATCGCCATATTCTGGACATGGGCGCGATTTGTGGGCAACAGCACATTCACACTACCCACCTGCCTGAACTGCTGAATACCATTCAGGCTGCCGATTTTCTTTGTGGACACCATTTTCTGCACCACGATTTCCCCCATTTGCAAGCGCATTTGGCACAACTCAATTTTCACGCGCACGATGTGATTGACACCCTGCTCTTGTCGCCTCTGCTGTTCCCAGCGCGCCCCTATCACGCGCTGGACAAAGATTACAAAACCCAATTTGACGAATCCAATAATCCCTTAACTGATTGTTTCATTACAAGAGATTTATTGGACAGCGAACAACAGGCTTTTTTCAGGCTGCCTGAAAATCTGCAAACCATTTTTTATCAATTATTGGGGCAAACCAACGGTTTTGCCGCCTTTTTTCGGTCTATGGGTTTTCAGGCTGCCTGCAATGATGTCGCCCAACTCATTCACCAAACCTTTCACGAACACATTTGTCATCACGCACCACTTGATGACATCATCACGCAACACCCCACCGCGCTGGCGTACGCATTGAGCCTGATTCATTGCTAACAACGCCACAGCATTTCCCCCACATGGCTTACGCATCAACACCCTGAATTGGCAAGCATTTTGCGCCAAATTCGCGGCACACCTTGCGCGGAACATTGCCCCTATTGCCAAACCCATTTGAACGCGGAACGCCATTTGCAAAAATATTTCGCCTACCCCAGTTTCCGCGAATATAACGGCAAACCGCTCCAAGCGCAGGCTGCCCAAGCCGCCATTGCCCATCAATCTTTGCTGGCGATTTTCCCGACTGGCGGTGGCAAATCCGTTACTTTTCAAGTGCCTGCTTTAATGGCGGGCGAACACAGCAAGGCTTTGACCGTCATCATTTCGCCCCTGCAATCGCTGATGAAAGACCAAGTGGACAATCTGGAACAGCGCGGCATCACCGAAGCGGTTACGATTAACGGCTTGCTTGACCCGATTGAACGCCAAAAAGCCGTGCAGCGCGTGCAAGACGGTTCAGCCAGCCTGCTCTATATTTCGCCCGAAAGTTTGCGGTCGCGCACGATTGAGCATTTGATTTTGGGGCGCAATGTGGCGCGTTTTGTGATTGACGAAGCGCATTGCTTTTCCGCATGGGGGCAGGATTTTCGTGTGGATTATTTGTACATTGCCGAATTCATTCAACGCATTCAAACGCATAAACAACACGCCATTCCCGTATCCTGTTTCACAGCCACCGCCAAACCGCAAGTGGTTGAAGACATTAAACAGTATTTCAAAAAAAATCTGGATTTGGATTTACAGGTTTTTGCGGCTGATGTGGGACGCAAAAATTTGCATTACCAAGTTTTGCCCCAAAAAAACGATGATGAACGCTACCAAACCTTGCGCCATTTGATTCAGCAACACAACTGCCCGACCATTGTTTACGTTTCACGGACGCGAAAAACGCAAGAGTTGGCGCAACAATTGATGCAAGACGGTTTCGCCGCCCTGCCTTATCACGGCAAAATGGAAAATGAACAAAAAATCGCCAATCAAAACGCCTTTATGACGGGCGAAGCGCAAATCATGGTGGCGACTTCCGCCTTTGGCATGGGCGTGGATAAAAAAGATGTGGGCTTGGTGGTGCATTATGAAATTTCCGATTCGCTGGAAAATTATGTGCAAGAAGCAGGTCGTGCTGGGCGCGATGAACAGATTCAGGCTGCCTGTTTTGTGTTGTTTCAGCTTGAAGATTTGGACAAGCATTTTATTTTGTTGAACCAAACCAAAATTTCCCAAAAAGAAATCAACCAAATTTGGAAAGCCATTAAAGATTTATGCGGCAAACGCAGCCAAATCACCGAATCCGCGCTCAATATCGCCAAACAAGCAGGTTGGCAAGACGAACACATTGATGAAATTGAAACGCGCGTCAAAACCGCCATTGCCGCGTTGGAAAATGCGGGCTACGTCAAACGCGGACAAAATATGCCGTGCGTCTATGCCAACAGCATTTTGGCAAAAAACGCCCAAGAAGCGATTGAAAAAATCGCCCAATCTCAAATCATACACCCCGACCAAAAAAGCCATGCCGTGCGCGTCATCAAAAAGCTGTTTTCGCAACGCAGCCAAATCCACGCCACAGACGAACAAGCCGAATCGCGTGTGGATTACATGGCAGACGTGTTGGGTTTGAAAACGGAAACGGTGGTCAAAATCGTGTCGTGGTTGCGCATGGAAGGGATTTTGGCTGACCAGCAGGATTTACGAGCTTTCATTCGCCACAATGGGCGCAGCCAAGATGTCATCACGCGCTTGTCGCATTTGGCGGATTTGGAGCGGGCGTTGTTGGCGCAATTCAAAGAACATGATGGGGTTTTGCACACGTCTTACAAAGCCTTGAATCAACTGTTTTCAGGCAGCCTGAAATTTTCCAATCCGAAAATCATCAAATCTTTGCTGGCTTTTTGGAAAATCAAAAACTGGCTGGGTCGCGCGGAAACGCAATATGATGAAATCGCACTCGCCATGAAATTGCCCTTGCCCGATGTGGCGCAATGGCTGGAACGCAAACATTTTTTGGCGCAATTTGCGGTGCGCTATTTGCACGATTTGCGCGATTTGTCTCATCAGGCTGCCGCAGAAAATCCCGATTTGGCGTATGTGGAATTTTCTTTGGGTGGTTTGCAAAAAGCGTTTGCCCAACAAAATTTGAGCGACATCGCCACTTTGGAAGAATGGGAAGATGTGTTGTTTTATTTGGTGCGCATGGATTTGTTGAAAATTGAAGGCGGCTTTTTGGTCGTGTATCAACGCTTACATGTTCAACGCCTGATTGCCGACAACCGCAAACAATACACCAAAGACGATTACACCCAGCTCGCGCATTATTACCAAATGCGCCAAGAGCAAATTCACATCGTTGGCAAATACGCGCAAACGATGATGAATGACGTTCAGGCTGCCTTAAAATTGGTGCGCGATTATTTCAGTTTGGATTATCGCCAATTTTTGCGCCACTATTTTCCCGCCCAAGAAAGCGAATCGCTCAAACGCAATATGACCGCAGCGCGTTTTGAACAATGGTTTGGCAATTTGTCGCCCGAACAAAGGCAGATTATTCAAGATAATCAAAGCCAGCACATTGTCGTGTTTGCCGCCCCAGGGAGTGGCAAAACGCGCGTGTTGGTACACAAATTGGCATCTTTGTATCAACTGGAAGATGTCAAACACGAGCAACTGTTGATGCTGACGTTTTCGCGTGCTGCCGCTCATGAATTTAAATCGCGCCTGTTTGATTTGATTGGCAATGCGGCAGCGTATGTGGAAATCAAAACTTTTCATTCTTACTGTTTTGATTTACTGGGGCGTGTGGGCGATTTGCAGCAATCCGATGACATCATCGCCCAAGCCATTGCCAAAATTCAGTCGGGCGAAGTGGAAAGCACGCGCATTGCCAAACTGGTTTTGGTGCTGGACGAAGCGCAAGACATCAATGCCACACAATTTGAATTGGTCAAAACATTGATGGCACACAACGAAGACATGCGCGTGATTGCCGTTGGCGATGACGACCAAACGATTTACGATTTTATGGGCGCAAGTCCGCATTATATGCAAACTTTGTTGCGCGATTTTGGCGCGACCAAATACGAATTGTTGGCAAATTACCGCAGCAAAAGCGAAATTGTGCGATTTTGCAATCATTTTGCCAGCCACATCAGTCAGCGTTTAAAAGAAAATGACGTTGCTGCCGTACAAACGGAAACGGGGCAAGTAGAATATGTGGCGTTTTCAGGCAGCGTGTTGCCGCTTTTGCTGGACAAAGTGCAAGCCGCACAAGGGCACAGTGTTGCCGTTTTAACGCACACCAATGAAGAAGCCATTTGGCTGGCTGGCGAACTGAAACAGGCGCAAATCCCCTGCAAATTGGTGCAAGGCAATGACGGGTTTCGCGTACACGATTTATTGGAAGTGCGCGTGTTTGAACATTTTTTGGCTTTGCATGGGAAAGCCGTGATAGACGAAATCGCGTGGCAAACCGCCAAACAACGCGCCCAAACGCATTTTTCGCGCAGCCAACATTTGTCTTTATTAAACAATTTATTGGGCGATTTTGAACACACGCACCCGAAAACCAAATACGTTTCCGATTGGTACAATTTTGTTCAAGAATCGGCATTGGAAAATTTTGACCGCGCCCATCAGGCAAGCGTACACGTTTCCACCATACACAAAGCCAAAGGGCGCGAATACGATGATGTTTTGGTGTATTTGAATCAGGCAGCCTGTGAAAGAGATGAACAAAAACGTTTGCTGTATGTGGCATTTTCGCGCGCCAAATCGCATTTGTGCATTTTCGCCAATCACGCCCATTTGCACAAAATGTGCGCCAATGTGGGTGCAGAAATCCCGTTTTATCGTGGCGAAGCGATTGCGCCAGCACGTGAATTGGCTTTGTATTTGAATCATGGTGATGTGAATCTGGGGCGTTTCGCGGCATGTGCGCGTGCTGTTCGGGCTTTGCAGGCTGGCGATAAATTATTGGCGGACGGGGAAAAATGTTGTGATTTATCGGGCAATGCGGTTTTGTATTTTTCCAAAAAATTCCGTGAAAAATTAGCGCATTATCAACAATCATACTATCAAATCAGCCATGCGGAAGTCAATTTTATTGTGTTGTGGCACAACAAAGAAAATGATGAAACGAGTCGGATTGTGTTGCCGATTGTGTATTTGCGGCGGTAAATGAATATTTAGGCAGCCTGAAAACCAATTTTCAGGCTGCCTGATTAAGTAAATATTATAAAATCAATTATTTACCCATTTTTAATTTTTGCCACAATTGCGTAGTTTGTTTTTTCGCAGCGTCTTCCATTTGTGGCATCACGAAACCAGCCGCCATATCGTCCGCATTTGGGAAAATAGAACGGGTGGCAACCAATGCTGGGTCCATTTTTTCGCGCGCTGGCAAACTCGCAGGTGCAAAAGTTACCGCATTACCATTTTTGGTGGCAATTTCAGGGTCAAGTGTGTAATTGATGTATTTGTGCGCGTTGGCGACGTTTTTCGCGTCTTTTGGAATCACCCAAGATTCCACCCAAATGCCCATGCCTTTTGGCGTCAGCACTTCAATGCCCACATTGTTTTTCACTTCTTCTGAACGCGCTTTTGCCATATTCAAATCGCCGCCATTGCCCGCCGCCAAGCACACATCGCCACGCGCCAATTCATCAATCACCGATGGGCTGAAACGCTTCACGTCAGGGCGAATGGCTTGCAACACGGCTGCTGCTTCTTCAATATCGGCAGGATTGGTGCCTTTGGGGTCTTTGCCGATGTATTTCAACACGATGGGGAACATTTCGCTAGGCGTGTCCCACAAGGCAATACCGCAACCTTTTAATTTATTGGTGTATTCTGGTTTGAACAATAAATCCCAACCGTTTTCAGGCAAATTGCCGCCCAACACTTCTTTACCTTTGGCGGTGATGGCTAAAGTGTTCGCGCCCATGAAATAGGGCACAGCATATTCTGCCGCTTCGGGGTGTGCGTCATTGAGCAATTTCAGTAAAGCTGGGTCAATATTGCCATAGTTTGGAATCAAATCCTTGTTAATTTTTTGATACGCACCCGCTTTGATTTGGCGTGGCAAAAACGCAATACCTGGTACAGCCAAATCGTAACCTGATTGACCTGTCAGCATTTTGGCTTCCAGCGTTTCATTGTTTTCGTACAAATCGTAGGTCAATTTCAAATTATTTTGTTTTTTGAAATCTTCAACCGTGCTTTCGTCCACATAATTTGACCAGTTGTAAATGTTCAAGGTATCGGTGGCTGCTGCTGCGGTTGCCGTTGCTGCACCTGAAGCGTTGGCTGGAGCAGGTGTTTTTTCTGCTGAATTTGAATTGCCGCCGCCACAAGCCGCCAAGGCAAACAATACGATGGTGCTTAACAAGGTTTTTTTCATAATAAAATCAGTTCCTTTAAAAGGTGCGCCTGAAAAAGCGCGTGTTGGAATTTATCTTCTCGCTGGGAAAAGTGGTGGATAGAAGCTGGGGATTGTAAAGTTTTTGTTAGGAAAAATCAATCATTTGTCAATTGTATTTCAGACGGATACAATGTGCTTGTCTGAAATGTGAAATTTAATTTCAGGCTGCCTTGTATAAGACAATCAATCTATGTAGGGTGCGCCGTGCGCACCAATGTATAGTGGATTCAATTTAAATCAGGACAAGGCGACAGCGACCGCCGTGTACAGCGAGTACATAAGGGAGCTGGCAACGCTGTACTGGTTTAAATTGAATTCACTATAATGAAAAATAAAGTTTTTATGCTGGAATTGGTGCGCATAGTGCACCCTACCATTTTGTTTGTGTATTTTCAGGCAGCCTGAAACCCTTAATCCGAAAGTAAACATCATGAATATTCAAGCCATTTTATTTGACCTAGACGGCACACTCGCCGACACCGCCCTAGATTTAGGCGGCGCACTCAATGCCTTGCTCCGCGCCAAAGGGCTGCCTGAAAAACCGCTCGCCGATATTCGTCCTTATGCCAGTCATGGTTCCAGCGCGTTGGTGCAATTTGGCGCAGGGATTTCGCCCGAACACCCCGATTTTGCCCAATGGCGACAAGATTATTTGGCGCAATATGATTTGTGTTTTGACCGCGACACGGTTTTGTTTGATGGCGTGAACACGCTGATTGGTGAATTGGCAGCGCGTGGCATTCAATGGGGCATTATCACGAATAAACCCGCCACGTTTACCGACAGACTCGTCCCTAAACTGAATTTTGTCGTGCCACCTGCGGTGGTGGTGAGCGGCGACACTTGCGATGAAGCCAAACCCAGTGTCAAACCCATGCTGTATGCCTGTGAACACATTGGGGTGCAGCCTGAAAACTGTGTGTATGTCGGCGATGCAGAACGCGATATGTTGGCGGGTCGCAACGCAGGCATGAAAACTGTGTTAGCAGAATGGGGCTACATCGCCCACACAGACGACACCGACAAGTGGGCATGGGATTTCAGTATGCAGCAACCATTGGATATTTTGCATTTGCTCACCCACAATGACGAGCGGCAATACCATGATTGATTTACATTGCCACTCCACCGTTTCCGATGGCGCATTGTCGCCGCGCGAAGTGGTGAAGCTTGCCGCCACCAACGGTTGCACCATGCTCGCGCTCACCGACCACGACCACACGGGCGGCATTGCCGAAGCACGTGAAGAAGCCATGTGGCGCGGGATTCGCCTGATTTCAGGCGTAGAAATTTCCGTAACATGGAATAGCCGCACCGTGCATATTGTCGGTTTAGATTTTGATGAACACGATGGCAGCCTGCAAAATCTATTGTCCACCATCAGAAAAGGGCGCATAGAACGCATGAAACTGATGTGCGACAAACTCGCCAAACACGGCATTGACGGCGCATTTGATGACGTCATGCAACGCGCCGCCGCCAATCCCGAAATGGTGTCGCGTACCCATTTGGCGGATTTTTTGGTGGAAAACCAATATGTTCGCACCAAACAACAAGCGTTTACCAAATATTTGGGCGAAGGCAAATCCGCCTATGTACGCCACGAATGGGCAGATTTGGGCGACGCGGTTGCCGCCATCAACGGCGCAGGTGGCATAGCCGTGATTGCCCACCCGATGCGTTACGATTTATCGGCAACAGGCAGACGCCGCCTATTTGAAGCATTCAAATCGGTGGGCGGTCGCGGCATGGAAGTGCATAGCGGCAGTTGCTCGGCAGGCGACCGTATGCAATACAGCGTCTTGGCACAACGCTATGATTTATTGGCAAGTTGTGGTAGCGATTTCCATCGTTTACATGATTATAGCGGTGGCGTATTGGGGCGTTGTCCCGAATTGCCTGATTTTTGTGAACCTGTTTGGCAGCATTTTTGAATATTCAGGCAGCCTGAAAGAGTAGGGTGCATTGTGTGTACCCTACATTTGGGTTTACCATCATTTCAGGCAGCCTGAAAACAGAAATAGAAAGATTAAATTTAATGAAATCAACCATTATCCGCCACCACCATACCGCTCTAATTTGTTCCGATTACACCGTTTCCAAAAAATTCTACACCGAAATACTGGGTTTTACTGTACTCGCCGAACATTATCGTGCCGAAAGATTGTCCTATAAATTGGATTTGGGCATAGGTCAAGATTATGTTTTGGAACTGTTTTCCTTTCCCAATCCGCCGCCGCGTGTTAGCTATCCAGCCGAAGCCTGTGGTTTGCGGCATATTGCCTTTGTGGTGGAGAATCCCGCCGCGTGGCGTGAACAGCTTTTGCAGCAAAATGTGGTGTGCGAAGATTTGCGCGTGGACGAATTCACAGGCAAAACCTTCTTTTTTATCCGCGACCCCGATGATTTGCCGATTGAGTTTTATGAAGTGTAAGGGTTGGAGTTATTGACCGCATGGGTTGCTGGAAAATTTGGGTGATGTATCAAAAAAATATGGTTTAATTCTTGACACCTATTAATTAGTAAAACTAAACAATACAGGCAGCCTGAAAAGCATATTTTCCTATTTTCAGGCTGCCTATTTTTATCTATTTTTAGTCAATGTGTCTCTGATTTTATTCAACAAAAAACCACACTATTTGATTTCTCACATGGATTCATCAATTTAATAAATTGTAAAATTATTCAGCATAATCAAATGTCTTAATGAAGTCTTAAAACCAGTTTACATAAAATAACAGTACTCTACAAATCCCTACAATACTTACGCATATAATCGGCGCTAATTTCAATCAACCCCCAAGTCTGATGTGCGCTGATTGCGGTATTTGCTGCTTCAGACGCGAATAGACTGCTTTTTTTATGAATTATTCTTGGAAGAAAACTTTTTATAAATCTTTTGCCATCAGCTCATTATTATTCTGTGCTAGCGTTGCCCAAGCAGAACCCAGCAACAACCCCAATGACGCATTGGAACAATTGATTCGCCAACGCCAACAAGCGACTCAACCCAGTGCAGCCCCCAGCAATAATAATAGCCAACCAAAAATTAACTATAACTTTATTCAGCCACGCAACCAAGTAGCGAATAAAGAAGAGAAAAAACTTGATGAGGGTAAACAACCTATTACCGCCGCGCAAGCCCTATCTATTTTCAAACCACGCCCAAGCATGGGTGGCGGTGTTTCGCGTGGCGATGCAGATAGCCTGATTTCCAGCGCAATGGGTTTTATTGGCGTAGCGTATCGCTTTGGTGGCACCACACCGAGTGGTTTTGACTGTAGCGGTTTTATGCAATATGTGTTCCGCAAAACCTTTGCTGTGAACATTCCCCGCACTGCCGCACAACAAGCCACCGTTGGCTCACACGTTAGCCGTGGCAATTTGCAACCAGGGGACATGGTATTCTTCAAAACCGCAGGACCTCGCCGCATTTCACATGTGGGCATGTATGTGGGCAATGACCGCTTTATCCACGCCCCACGCACGGGTAAACGCATTGAAATCACCAGCTTATCTAATAAATACTGGAGCAGCAAATATGCCACCGCACGCCGTGTGAAGCGTCAAGGTGCAGACCGTTTTATTAATTAAAAATACAGGGCTGTTTATCAGATGATAAACAGCCCTCAATATTGCGCTATAATTTATAATTTACACACTTTTAGGTATTCCCATGTCTTTACCCGAACAACCCAAATGGCACAGCGACAACGGCGACCTTATTTCCTGTACCGAAAAAATCAAAGTCATGACCCAAAATATGGAAGAGCTGTTCCAAACCGCCCAAGATGCTTTTGAAGACGCACTACTTATGGGCTGCAGTGAACAGCAAGTTCGTGATTATCTGGTGCATTTAATGCAAAGTCTAGACAATCCCTACCGTCAGCCCTAATTTCAGGCAGCCTGAAAGTCAAAAAGTTGGGAAAATCCCAACTTTTTTAATTACGCGGGAGCAAGTATCTCCCCTGCGTTTTGCCTAATCGTTTAAAAATCGGGGACGCTCGCACCGCCCAAGCCATAACTGCTGAATTCGCCTATTTTTGCTTTATCACTCGTTTCTTTGACAATATGTAATTTGAAATTTTGCCCTGTAGTTTCACTTTTTAATTCAATAAATGGGTAATTTTGGGGCTGGGTTTTGTGCGTTTGGCAATGGGTTAAGGCAGCCTGAAAATCAATGCCCTTAAATTCGGCAAATTCTTGGGCGACTTTTTCCATATTGCGGACGTGAGCACGCTTGAAAATGGCGTGGCGATGATTTTCAGGGACAGCTTGCGCCGATTTTAAATGCACATAATCGCCCAACCTACCCAGCCATTGTGCCAGATTGAGTTGATTTAACTCATCTTCACTTGGGGCAAACACACGCAGTTTTGCCCCAAGTGTGCCAAAATCTTTACCGCAGCGATATTGGGGAAAAGACACCCCAATCGTTTGATTGCCGTACTTATTTTGTCTATCCGCCAAAGCAATGTGGATTTGGGTGTAAATCTTGCTCCACAAAAAGTACAAATCATTTTCTTCATCAGGCAAGAGCGTGAGTTCTTGATAAAATTTCATTGCTATTCCTCACTCTCCTTCTTTTTATCTTTTTTGTCTTTGTCTTCGTCTTTTCCGCCAAACACGCCACCACGAATCAGATTTGCCACCACAAAATGTTTCTGTTCGGTACTGATGTTACCTTCATCACTTAACCAATTTGCCATCAAGCTGTATAAATCGCCTTCGCTTGCGTTTCTGCGATAGGCTTGACCCTGTGTCGGTACAGAGCCATAAGGTTCAATGGCAATGGCAGGCTTAACTGTCTTGTCAAACAAATCATCTGCTTGTGGAAAATCATACCAAGTGTCAATGGTGCGAATGGCATTACCGATTTTTTCAGAATGCAAACCAGCACATAAACCATTTGGCGTTTTGATTTCATATAAAAACTTGGATTTATTGTCTTTATCTTTTTCACGCATTTCTTGTGATGGGAATACTCGTTGCCCCAAACCCACTTTGACAAAGGCTTCTACTTTTAACAACAAATACTTGCCTGTATCAAAACTTTCGGCAATACAGTTTGCCAATTCATCAAGTTTTGTATTTTCTACCTCAAAATCATTTAAGGGCATTGTGCGTGCATTGTCAAAAATCCATTCTTGTGTGGGATTTTCGGTATCATAAATACGCACAATGACACTTTCCGCCCCAACACGATTTCGCCACAAAAACCGACCATTTACCAAGTTATAAGCATAACGGCGAGCCAATGGTAAAAATCCAATTTCATCTTGATATTCTTTGAATTTTTTAGCCAGCTTTATGCCAAAGTCAGGTTCACTATTGGCGGTGGCGGTGGCAATATCGCCCAAAAATTTTACCGTAAAAGACACTTTTAAAGTATCCAAATGCGGTGGCAAGCTGGCATCATCGCCACGCACCAAATTGGGTTGGGACTTTTCTTCATTTGCCACACCGTATTGGCTTTTGACACCACGATTGCTTTTGTCGTGCAATTCAATATTTTGCCAAGTTTGCTGGGATAATTGTGCTACATCAGCATTCCAAAGACCTACTTGCATTAAGCCATCAGACGGTTCAATTTTACGGCTAAATGCCAATACGTTTGGCACGGGAACTTTTTGCTTGGGGGCTTTGTTTTCTGCTTTTGGGGTTTTAGAGGTTTTTGCCATTGTTCATACTCCGCTATTTAAAATATTAGGAAAAAAGGTTGTCATCTTCAAAAATGTCATCAAGGGGGTGCGTTTGGTGTGGCACAATCGCTTTGTCTTGGGTGCATAAATACCATTCATCACGGCAATCATATCGCCAAATCAGGCTGTCTATGTCGGCAATGCGGTGCGTGCTTTTCCATTCGCCCAAGCCGTGTACCGCCTCTACAAAACGAAATGGATAACGCTGGTCTCGCAAATTTTCCACTTCATCAGGCGAATATAATGGACTAATGCCTTTAAATCCCACCATCAACGGCACAATCCAGCCCTTTTTATTGGGCGGAATAATGCGTTCCCATACAACTTCATTTTCATTATTTGGGGTTTCGTTGTCTGTTTCAATGTACTTGGCTTGATGTTTAAATGCAAAAAAGTCTGTCCATCTATCAAAGGCGTTTTTATCCATTTGATTGTCCAAACAATATTGCTCGTGTTCTTTTAAATAATGACTGGCATTTAACAGCGCAAAACTGGGCAATACCGCCTTTTTTAATTGGGATAAACCTGTATTTTGTGAGTCATTATTGATGAATTTAATGTCCGCCAAATGATGAATAGAACCACCTGCCAAACGAGATTGATAGACCCATTGTTTTAAGGCTACCTGATATTCATAAACTTTGCCTTGATTGGTGGATAATGGTGTATTGCATTTGAATAATAAGGATACCGTCATATTCATTTTGGCTTCTTCAATAATCGGAGCAGGACTTTTGGCATCAGCACTTTTTCCTTTTAAAGTAGAAGGCGGACAGCGATTTTGAATGAATCTCACATAATAATCCTGATAAGCGTTTAATTCATAATCGTGGCAAAAAATCCCACAACCTATTAATTCTACAGCAAATTGCTCTTTAAACTTGCGTGATAGGGCGTGGGTTAAACCCAAAAATGCCGTAATTGCAGGAAAACCATAAGTCATACCTGCCAAAGCATTGACATTTTCTACTTTAAGTCTCTCTAATAAAATATATGATGACATTGCGTTTCCCCCATTATGCTTTTAAAACCCAATAATGCGATTGCAACAAAGACAACAGGATTTTAGCATAGATTTTTTCCAATTTTGCCACACGGTTTTTGTGGGTTTGGGTGCTTATCCACGCTGATATTTCTTCTGCCAATTGGGTCAGTTCAGACATTAATTCAGGTTGGGATAAAACCCATTGCTCGCTTATTGCTTTATCCAAAAACAGTTTTAAATATGCTGGCATATTCACATTATCCGTCCAGCCATTTGCTTGATTTTGATAAATAGCCAACATTTGTGTGATGATGTTATCGCCAATATTTTGAATATGCTCAATCAAAGCATTTTTTCTATCATCATTTAAAAACAAGGCTTTATTCTCTATTACCGATAACAACTTTTTGATTTCAAATAATTCATCCTTGCAGTCTGAATAACACGCATTCAACAATTCATTGATACTTTTGGGTGGATTGGGATTGTGTTTGATTTTGGGTGGTTTGGCACAAAATAAATACAACTGCCCACTTCTTTGCCCATTTAAAAATGACGCATTTTGATGATTGCTTTTGGTGGTGGCAAGTGTGGCAACATCGGCAAAACCAACGATTTCATCTTGATGATATTCGCCTTTTTTCTTGGCAATTTTGGCAGGGTTGTCTTTGTTGTGGGCGTATTTAATCGTTTCAAAAATATGCTGTGCCAACGAACTAGAATACATCGGCGACAGCAAATGATATTCACAATCATCAGATACAGGCACATAAATTTGCTTTGCCAAAGTGTGTGAGCTTAATTTTTGGGCAACATACGCCTCTTTAATGGTATCACACCACGCTTGTCGTTCGGCTTGGCTGTCTGAAATTTTGGCAAAACCTTGTTCGTTTTCACACAAAATCTCGCCTAATTGTTTGTTTGTATTTTCAATAGGGTAAGTCAAAAACTCGGCAATCGGTGCAAGTTCGGCATTGGCATAACCCCTATCCAACATATTTGCATTAGCCGTTTGGGTGCTGATTAAATGCAAATGCTCGGTTTGAAGAATGCTGTCTTTGATATTGACCGCTTGACTGCTGGAATGAGTGAGTTTGGCAATATGACTGACATTCAAAAAGACTTTTTCAATGTTTTCTGCCACATAATTGAGCCAGTTTTTTGGCTTATATTTTTGCATACTCTCATTATCATCATCTGCTGTATCTGCTTTCTTGCTTTTTTTGGGCTTGCCTTTGAGTTTTTGTTTCATTAACTCATTGTCAATAAAATAGACTTTTGGTTTTTTTGGTTTTGATTTCTTGTTATTTTCAATGTTTAAAAACGCAATATGCTCATACAAAATCCAAAAATAATCTTTATCAAAACTATTTTCCAAATCCTGCTCATTTTCAAAAATCAGATTAAAAGCGTTATCGTTTTTATACTGAACAATATCTGAATTTGAGTTATAAGGCACTCGCCATAAAGTCCATTTGCTATCCAAATCCAGTTTAAGTTTAGCAAACCATTCCAACAACTCATCAACTTTTTTAGGAGCTAATTTGTTATCTGAATGAACCAGTTCGTAGCCATTAAGTTGTGTGCTAATGACAATCTCTTCTGATGAATCAAGGCGACCTTTAAACTTTTTCTTATCAGGCTGTTTTCTTAACTCTTTTTCCATTCTTTCGTTGAGAAAGTCTTGTATCGCCTGCTGTGCCAATAAAATTTCTTTGTTTTCTGACATTTGAATAACCTTTATCTACCTGTTTTGCCAAATACGCCCAATAAGGGGTGATGATAAAATTGCTTGCCATAGCCCACTTGCACTTCGCCATACACCTTTTGAATATAAGCCAAGGGTTTTTGTAAAATGTAAGACAATTCATCATAAATTTGCTCATCATCGCACTCAAACCAAGCAAAGGCATTATTGCCCCATTCCAATTCATCAAGCTCTTTAATCAAATGGCTCACAATCAATTTTTGATAATCGCTGGCACAATGTTCGTGCCACACCAGCTTTTCTTGTCCATTGTCTTGATTGTATTGATAAACAAGTGAAATTTCAACAGACGATTGACGAAAAGGCTGTTGTCTTTGTATTTCACCAAGCCAAGTAACAGGCTGATTAAGCCAAATGCTGGCGTGATTGTTTTCGTCATTTGTTCCTGTTAAATACGCCCATTGTACGCTGTGTTCCAAACGCACCAATTCATTATAGGGACTATCTACGGGCTTAATGAAGTTAATCGCCGTGATTGCATTGATATTTTGATAATGCTCGGGCTTTAATAATTGGTCTAATTGATGTGATTGTAATTCATACTTTTTGCTTTCAAATCCGGGGCGATGATAAGCAGGGGCATTGCCTTTTAATGCCTTAATATTTTCATTTAAAATAAAAATGTTTTCACAATTAACGGCTTGTTTTCTGTGTCGTTGCACTCGCCCTGCCAGTTGAATTAAGGAACGCATAGAGCTAGGCTCGGCAATCGCCCAATCATAATCGTGGTCTCGTCCCACTTCACACACCGAAGTCGCCAATACCACAAAAATGTGATTTTTGGCGTTGGGATTTTGGTTGATGGCGTTTTGAATTTCAGGCTGCCTGAAAATATCATCGCTGTTTTTGCGATTTAAAATGCGGTCTAGTTTTTGTTCAATCATTCCCCTTTTGGCAAGGGTAAATTGGCTGTGATAGACGCAATAATGCACACAAACATCATCAGGCAAATCTTTGGCAATTAAGGATTTTGCCACTGCCACCAAAGGGTTGATATTGGCAAAACGCATTACGCCCACCGACAAAGTTTTATCAGCAAAACTTTGATGATGGCGTTGATGAGCCATTAACATTGTTTCAAACAGGGTGTTTGCCATATTATCAAACACATTATCGGTTTTAATAATGGGAACAAGTTTGGCACGATGAACCACATTTTGATTTTCTTTTAATTTTTCAATGCGTTTTTTGATGAATTGGCTGTGTTGTTTAAGCATTTCAGGCTGGCTGAAACATTCGGCACTTTGCACGCCAAATTCATCAAACCACGCACACACAATCGGTTTTTCTTGACTGTTGCCCACCATATTGCGTTCATAAACCTGTCGTCCTTTTTGATAAGCGTCAAACAAAGTGCAAGCCATTGCAGGGGCAATGGTGGCACTGGACAACAACACTTTTGAACCCAGCATACCCGCCCAATACACCAAACGGGTCAAGGCAAACCAATCATCAATGCCAAATTCATCAGGCTCATCAAGCACCAAATCACTGCTCAACAAACGCAAAGTGGGAATAATGTGTTTGCCCCCACGCAAAGTTTCAGTCGCAGGCATTAAATAATCAATGGTACTGACCACAATGGGGGCGTGCAATAATTTTTGGTATTTGGGTTTGGATTTAAATAATTGATATAATGGGCTGTTTGCATCTAATTTGATGTCAGCATAATCCAAATCAAATTCATCAACATCATCGTCCAAACTTTCGCTACCCAAAGTGGCAAAATGTGATTTTTCCAAATCTTGTAATAATTGGGCTTGTTCTTTTAAGGATTGTTTATCATTATTTTCGTTAAGATTGATTTGATTGAATAATTGCAAAATGGCATTAGAACCGATTAAAGTGGCAATTTCATCATTGTCCATTTTTAATAAGGTTTTTAGGGTTTGTCCTGTTTGCAAAGTTAAAGCCCTTAACCCCAAAGCAATATTTAACCGCAAGCCTGTTTCACTATTTGCCAAAGCATACATAATCCGAGCATTGGCAAGCGTTTTGCCCTTGCCTGTGGAAGCCATATTGATGCCAAAAAATCCGCATTCATTGGCACGGATATTTAAGTTCTTGGCAAGATAATGAGCCTTATTTTGCCATTCATAATTGTGTTTGTCGGCATCTGATTTTGGGGTTAAGCCATTTTTTAAGACAGAATTGTCATCAATATAGGATAATTGACTCAATAATAATGGCAATTTTTGGCTAAATTGATGGGCGTGATGGGCGACCCTAATATTGTGTTCGTCCAATTTTTGTTTGTATTGACGCTGTTTATCGGTATTGGCATACACTGTATAATTTTCGTCAGCAAAATGTGGATTTGCATTTTGTGATGAATAATGATGGTCGGCATACATCAATGCCAAACGAGCCAAATGAGCCGTTAAATGGTCATTTTCCCAACGGTATGTGTTGATTTTTGCCAAATGATTGAACGCATTTTGGGCGATTTCTTGGGATTTACTTTGCCAAGTTTGACTTTGAAATGGCAAGCCGTTTTCAAATTGCCAATTTAAATTTCTTATTTCATCAGAAAATTGATTGTAATTGGCTGAATTCCAATCCATATCCAGTAAATCATAAATGGCTTGATGCTTGCTTAATTGGATTGATTGTGGAGGAAAATATTTCTCATCTGCCTTGCTGATTTGATAGGATAATAAACGATGATGAGACACAATCAGCCACGCCACCAATTTGGCAAAATCGCTTAATTGAGCAAATGCCTTAAAATTATTTTTGTCATCAATGTTTTTGATAATGGCAGTTTCATCAATATTTTTGGGGTTGGCTAATAAATCAAGCCATTGTTCATTGCTTTTATCTTTAGCAAAGCTGATAAATAATTGAAAAGAGACCCATTCGTGGCGATAGGGTTCATAATTTTTGGTTTTAATCTTTGGATTTAATTTTTGTTGAAATAAATCATTGGCTTTTCCAAAATCGTGAAATAACCCTGCGATTGCCGAAGCCAACGCAATAACAGGCAAGTTTTGCCATAAATGATTGTCTTGATAGATAGTAAAGTCTTTTTGGGTACGATTTACAGGCACAAAACCATTTTCATTAAATTGTGATTTACTGACAACTATCCAAACCAATTCGGTGCGATTTCTGGTAACAATACGATGGCAACTCACGGCGGTATTTTTACTAGGCTTTTGGCGTAATAATTTTTTAACCATCATTAAGCCTTCTTCGGTGATTGCCGTTTGCCAAGTGTTATCGCCTATACGATTGGCATAAGCGTCCAATATTTTACGAGTGCGGTTTAATGCTTTCTTTTGACATTGGGAAATAAAGATGACATTCATTGGTTTTCCTTTTTCAGGCTGCCTTTCAGTACACGACAAAAAATCGGACGACCTGTTTTGGGTTTGAAAAATAGTCCAAAGTTGCCATCATCAACATGGCAGCTTTGGCAAGCTGCTCTAAACCAACACGAAAAATACCTTGCGATAAACGTTCATGAGATTTAGGATTAATCGGATTAAGCGCATGTTGCCAACGCCCAATAACATAAGCCCAAGCCAATGTAACTGCCAGAATCGCAAACAACTTTTCCATTTTAACAGGGTCAGTCATGTGCGTGGCTTCCAAGTCAAAACCGCGTTTTTTCAGGCAGCTAAACAGCATTTCAATTTGCCAGCGCTGACGGTATTTATCCAATAAATCAGCACCTTG